>NZ_JBIVNJ010000029.1:0-107723 GCF_044753585.1 Streptomyces sp. NPDC088354
GCACCACCGAATACTGCGCGAACTCCGCCCCCTCATTGACCAACACCCGCACCGCACCATGCTCACCCAGCACACCCGCCGCCGCAGACGCACCCACACCCAACACCACCGCCACCGGCTCACCCAGCCGACGCGCAATCGTCAGCAACTCCAGCGACGGCTTACGCACCACACCACCGACATGGTCCACAAAGACCAGAACATCACCCATCAGAAACACTCCCAGCGGATCGGAAAACGAAGACTGCGAAAACTGCTCAGATGAACTTCTGACCCGCCAGGAACTCCGCGAGCTGCCGGCCGCCCTCACCCTCGTCCTTCACGATCACACCAGCCGTCCGCGCCGGACGCGCCGCCACCTCGTCCACCACCGACCACGCACCCGCCAGACCCACCAGCCCCGCATCCACACCCAGATCCGACAGACCCAACGACTCCACCGGCTTCTTCTTCGCCGCCATGATCCCCTTGAACGACGGATACCGCGCCTCACCCGACTGATCCGTCACCGACACCACCGCCGGCAACGACGCCTCGAGCTGCTCACTGGCCGAATCACCGTCACGACGACCCGACACCACCCCACCCTCGACCCCCACCTGCGACAACAACGTCACCTGCGGCACACCCAAACGCTCCGCCACCAACGCCGGCACCACACCCGCCGTGCCATCCGTCGACGCCATCCCCATCACCACCAGATCGAACCCCACACGCTCGATCGCCTTCGCCAGCACCAGCGACGTCGCCATCACATCACTGCCGTGCAAACCCTCGTCCTCGACATGCACCGCCTTGTCCGCACCCATCGACAACGCCTTGCGCAACGCGTCCTTCGCATCCCCAGGACCCACCGTCACCACCGTCACCTCGGCACCATCCGACGCCTCAGCAATCTGCAACGCCTGCTCCACCGCATACTCGTCCAACTCCGACAACAGACCGTCCACCGCATCACGATCCGTCGTCAGATCCCCCGCGAAGTGACGATCACCCGTGGCATCAGGCACGTACTTCACCGCTACAACGATCCTCAAGCTCACGCGTGCTCTCCTACTTCTGCGTCGGGTACGTCAACTGCCCAGTGAAAGGCAGCATAGGCGCCGTGGACGGCCGCTCCCCGCCGGGACGCTGCGGCGCTCCGGCAGAAATATTACTCGCCAGTACAGTCCGCTGCTTCCCCGTGCGCAAGGGCGGTGAACTGTGACGTTCCCGACGTGGCCGGGCGGCTCCGCACCGCTGTTCAGTGGCGCAGCGCGTTGAATCGTCCCTGGTGGTAGAGGAGTGGGCGGGCGGGGCCATCCGGGGCTCCGGCGACGGCCTGCGCGATGACGACCCGGTGGTCGCCGGCGGGTATGCGGGCCACCACGCGGGCGACGAGCCAGGCCGAGACGTCCTCCAGCAGGGGAACGCCGTAGGGACCGGGGCCCCAGGCCGTGGGCGGGGCGAAGCGGTCGGCGCCGCTGCGGGCGAAGGTTGCCGCGAGGTCCTCCTGGTGCTCGCCGAGGATGTGGATGCCGACGTACGCGACGTCGGCGACCGTCGGCCAGGTCGAACCCGTGGTGCTGATGCCGAACGACACCATCGGGGGTTCGGCGGAGACGGAGGTGAGCGAGGTGGCGGTGAAGCCGACGGGGCGCGCGCCCGGTGCGGTGATGACGGCGACGCCGGCTGCGTGGCGGCGGAAGACCGAGCGGAAGGCCGTGGTGTCGAAGGCGTCGGACACAGGCGCCGCGGAGCAGGCGGACGGCGGGGATCCCGCATCGGCGGCGGATCCGGGGGAAGCGGCGCCGGCCGGGTAGGGCGCCGCGGGCAACTGGGTGGGAGCGGGGCTCGCCGGGGTGCCGAAGTCAGGGGACGCGGTCATGGAGTTGTCCTCTTGGTGCTGTCGAGCCGGAGGCCTACGGACTTCTGGACGCTCAGCGGCAATGACAGCGGGCGCTCGCGTGCCGACCGAGGTCGACGTCGAAGCGGGCGAAAAGAAGCAGGTCTCGCGACATAACGTCAGACTGACGATCAGGACGCCGCGCCGTCAAGGGCGCCTGGGCGGGTGGGACCGGCCTCATACCGCCGCGCCGAGGGCCGCGATGACGTCGGCCTTGCGGGGCTGCCCCGCCGCGCGCCGGACGATCGCGCCGTCCGCGTCGAGCACCAGGACGGTGGGGGTCTTCAGGATGCCGAGCCGCCGGACCAGGTCGAGGTGCGCCTCCGCGTCGATCTCGACGTGCGCGACGCCGTCGACCATCCGGACCACGTCCTCCAAGGTGCGGCGCGTCGCGCGGCAGGGGGCGCAGAACGCGCTGGAGAACTGGACGAGCGTGGCCCGCTCGCCGAGCTCCGCGCCGATCTCACCGGCCGTCAGCAGTTCGGCCGTGTCCTTGTCCCGCACACGTATCCTTCCGTCGCGCCGCCGGTGCACCAGTCCGAAGACCGCCGCCGCGGCGAGCACCGCGACGCATACCACCACTCCGGTCATGTCCGCCCTCCCGGCGATTGCAGCGTTCACAGGACTGCCATCATTCCCGGGGTTCCGACCGGGCCGGCGTCCGGAATCATGACTGCCATGAGCACTCACGCCATTGATGCCCGAGGACCGCGCTTCGCCGCAAGCCTGACGACGGTCGTGCTGGCCGTCGTCCTCATCACCGGCAGCGGCTGGCTGCTCGCCGTCCAGGCGCTCGTATTCGCGGTGGGCGCCGCGGTGGGGGTGCAGCACTCACCCTATGGGCTGCTGTTCCGCACGGTGGTGCGCCCCCGGCTGGGCCCTCCGACCGAAACCGAGGACCCGGCGCCCCCGCGCTTCGCGCAGGCGGTGGGGCTGGTGTTCGCGCTGATCGGGCTGGTCGGCTGGTTCGCGGGCCCGCAGTGGCTGGGGCTGGCGGCGACCGGCTGCGCGCTGGCGGCGGCGTTCCTCAACGCGGTGTTCGCCTACTGCCTCGGCTGCGAAATGTACCTGCTGATGCGTCGTACGACCGGGTGACGTGATGAGAATCTCGCCCGGGGACGGGCACGCGGGATGACACGGCACCCGTTTACGGTGCACGATCAGCCCGCGGTCGCAAACCTACGGCCGCGTAACTTCCACCGGGGGCCAGCCCCTACGAAGAAGGGGCCCCACGCATGGCCGAACTCGTCTACCCACCCGTCATCGGCTTCGCCCGCACGATGTTCCGGGTGCAGGGTCTGCGCTTCGACATCTCCGGCACGGAGCACGTGCCGCGGAGCGGCGGCGCGCTGCTCGTCAGCAACCACATCGGCTACCTGGACTTCGTCTTCGCGGGTCTCACGGTGCTCCCGGCCAAGCGCCTGGTGCGCTTCATGGCCAAGGAGTCGGTGTTCCGGCACAAGGTGTCCGGGCCGCTGATGCGGGCGATGAAGCACATCCCGGTGGACCGCTCGGAGGGCATGCACGCGTACAAGCACGCCCTGTCCGCGCTGCGCTCCGGTGAGATCATCGGCGTCTTCCCCGAAGCCACGATCTCGCAGTCCTTCACGCTCAAGTCCTTCAAGTCCGGTGCGGCGCGCCTGGCGATGGAGGCCGGGGTGCCGCTGCTGCCGGTCGCCCTGTGGGGCACCCAGCGCATGTGGACCAAGGGGCAGCCGCGCCAGCTCGGCCGCAACCGCTTCCCGATCTCGATCCGCGTCGGCGAGCAGATGCAGGCCGGCGAGAACGAGAAGCCGGGAGCGCTGACCCGCCGTCTGCGCCTGCGCGTACAGGAGTTGCTGGAGGACGCGCAGCGCGCGTACACCGGCCGCCCGTCCGGTCCGGACGACCACTGGTGGCTGCCCGCGCATCTCGGCGGCTCGGCACCCACCCCGGAGGACGTCGCCGCCCAGGAGCGGTCCGCCACGGACAGCTGACGGCACGCGCCCGCGTGTCGGCGTCCCGACATCCGCTCACAGTTCGGTGGGCAGCAGCCGCCACAGGTGGGCCCGGTCGGCCGCGGTCCGCAGGGCACGGAGCACGGCCCGCGGCGGCCCGGGGTAGAGGCCCGGGTAGTCGCACTCGCCCCGTTCCGGCCGCGGCACCCAGGCGAGCCGTTCCTCCCGGAGCGAGAAACGGGCGTCGACCCCGGGCTTGTTGCCGCGCGGGTCCTGTCGGGCCCAGCGGTCATGGCCGGCGAGCCGGAGCGCGATGAGGCCGTGCACGAGCGGGTTGTTCCCGTCGTCGTCGGTGAGCCGCTGGTAGCACAGGCCCGCCGGGATGCCCTCGGCCCGCAGCAGCGCGACGAGGGCATGGGACTTGGCGTGGCAGATGCCGGTGCGCCGGTCCAGGACGTCGGACGCGCGCCAGGTGACGCGCGGGTCCCCGGAGTCGGCGGAGTGCGGGATGGTGTCCCGCACGAAGACGTAGGCGGCCCGGGCATAGTCATGCGGAGTCGGGGCCGCCGCTCGCAGCCGGGCGGCGGTCTCACGCACCAACGGGTGGCCGTGGTCGATCACCTCGTCAGCCGCGAGGTAATCGGCCGACGCGGCGCTCTGGGGTACCGGCTCCATGTGACGGATACTAGGAAGAAGCGAGCTACTTCCGCAATTGATTTTCCGGTAACGGTATATCTATGCAGTCCGAGAGGTGGCTGTGGTGGACCGTGGAGGAAGACGCGCCACGAACACGACCGTCGTGGCGGTGCTGGCCGCACTGGCCGTGCTGGTCGCGGGCCTGCTCTTCGCGCGCAACGGCGGCGCGGACCGCACGTCGAACGCGCCGCGCCCCAGCACGCCCCCGGCGGCCGCGCCGTCCGTGTCGCCCGCACCGTCGGCATCACCCCTGGGTGAGCGTTCACCGTTCACCGGGCTGCCCCAGGACCGGCCGCGTCCGGTGCTCGCCGTGAAGATCGACAACGTCGGCCCGGCCCGGCCGCAGACCGGGATCGACCGGGCCGACCTGGTCTACGTGGAGCAGGTCGAGGCGGGGCTCACCCGGATCCTCGCGGTGTTCTCCTCGTCCCCCTCCCATCTGCCGGACCGTGTCGGCCCGGTGCGCAGCGCCCGCGAGTCGGACCTGGAGCTGCTGCGCCAGTTCGGCAGGCCCGCGCTCGCCTTCTCGGGCGCGCAGACCAGGCTGCTGCCGGTGATCGCGGCCGCGCCCCTGTACGACGTCTCCCCCGGGCGCGCGGGCGGGGGCTACACACGGGACGGTTCCCGTCCGGCGCCGCACAATCTGTACGCCTCGCCGGCACGCCTGCTGGCCGCCGCCCCGGACGCCTCGGCGAGCCGTGACATCGGCTTCCGCTTCGGCCCCGCACCCTCCGGGGGTACCGCCGCGGCCACTCGCACCGTCCGTTTCCCGTCCGCCTCGGTCGGCCTGCGCTGGTCGGCCGAACAGCGGCGCTGGCTGGTCTCGTTCGACGGCAGGCCGGCCACCGCGACCGGCTCCGGGCGGCTCGGCGCGCCGACGGTGGTCATCCAGTACGTGACCGTGCGCGCCTCGCGGTACCACGACCGGTGGGGCAGCATCTCGCCGTACAGCGAGACCGTCGGCTCGGGCGAGGCGGAGGTGCTGCGCGACGGCGCGGCCTACCGGGCGCACTGGTCGCGCCCGGACGCGAGCAGGGGAACGCGGTTCACCACCGCGCAGGGGGCTCCGATGACCTTCGCGCCCGGCCAGGTGTGGATCGTGCTGGCGCCGCGGCCCGCGTAGGGCTCAGGCGATCGCGCCGCCGGTGGCCGCCGACGGGCCGGTGGTGCCGCGGGCGGCAAGGGCCGAGGCGAGGTCGCCGTGCACGGCGAAGACCCCGGTGGTGCGGGTCAGCCGTAACAGCCGCAGCACGGGAGGATGGTCGGCGACGAGGCCGAAACGCCCGCCGCGCTCCAGGGTGCGCCGGCGCGCGCGGATCAGCACCGACAGGCCGCTGCAGTCGAGGAAGCTGAGCCCCCGCAGGTCCACCACCACGTCGGGCTGCGGCCCGGCGCATGCCTCGTCCAGTCGTGCGCCGGCGCTCTCACCGGCATACAGATCGAGCTCCCCCGACAGCTCCATCACGGTGGTCCCGCCCACCACCCACTGCCGTACCCCGAAGTCGTGCTCGTTGTCGATCAAAGCCGGCCCCCCGACTCCCGCACCCTGCTGGGCCCCAGACGCTCCGGCGTACGCCGCGCGCATTTCAGCGCGCCGCGCACACCCCCGTGGGTCCGGAATACCCCCCAGCGGTACCCGGAGTCAACACATCGGGACTAACCCGGCAGGACGACGAGTTCGCGGGCTGTCTGGTTGAGTCGCTCCCCGCCGTCGGCGGTGCACACCGCGATGTCCTCGATGCGGGCGCCGAAGCGGCCGGGCAGGTAGATCCCGGGCTCGATGGAGAAGGCCATGCCGGGCTCCAGCGGCCGAGTGCTGCCCGCCACGATGTACGGCTCCTCGTGCGTCTCCAGGCCGATGCCGTGCCCGGTGCGGTGGATGAAGTGCTCCCCGTACCCGGCCGCGGCGATGATGTCCCGCCCCACCGCGTCCAGTTGCTCCGCCGTGACGCCCGGGCGCACGGCCAGCGTCTGGGCGTGCTGGGCGCTGAGCAGCACCTCGTACATCTCCCGGAACTCCGCGGGGGGCTCGCCCACGGAGTAGGTGCGGGTGGAGTCGGAGCAGTAGCCCTCCTGCGTGGTGCCGCCGATGTCGACCACGACGGGGTCGCCGGTGCGGATGACGCGGTCGGAGACCTCGTGGTGCGGGCTCGCCCCGTTGGGTCCGGACGCCACGATGACGAAGTCGACCGTGGTGTGGCCCGCTTCGAGCACCGCCTCGGCGATGTCGCGGGCGGCCTCCCGCTCGGTGCGCCCCGCGGTGACCCACTCGCCGATGCGCCGGTGCACCCGGTCGATGGCGGCGGCGGCCCGGCGCAGCGCGTCGATCTCGGCGGGGGTCTTGCGCATGCGCAGCTCGCGCAGCACCTCCCCGGCCAGGCTCTGCTCGGCGTCGGGCAGCGCCGCGCGCAGGGCGAGCACCTTCTCCGCCCACATGTGGTTGTCGACGGCGACACGGCCGCCGCCGCCCGTGCGGGGCAGACGGCGGGCGACGAGTGCGTATGGGTCCTCGGTCTCGGCCCAGCCGACGATCTCGACGCCGAGCCCGCCGAGCGGCGAGATCTCCGCTCCCGGCTTCTCCAGTTCGGGCACGACGAGGAAGGGCTCGCCGAGCACCGGCAGCACGAGGCAGACCAGGCGCTCGGTGAGGTGGGCGTGGTAGCCGGTCAGGTAGCGCAGATCGGGTCCGGGGGACACGAGGAGCGCGTCGAGTCCGGCGTCGGCTGCGGCCTTGCGGGCCAGTTCGAGGCGTTCGGCCGGATAGAGGGCTGCCGAGGGGGCACCACGGCCGGGGGCAAGGGGGGTGTCGGTCACGACTCTCACCGTAGACGCCGCCGGCGCCCACCGCAGGCCGCCCGCGTCGACGCAGGTCGTAGGCTTGCACCGATGGACGAGCACACCGCCCCCGATCCCCTCCCGGCACTCGCCGCCCTGCTGCGCTCGCTGCCGCCCTCGTGCGGAGCGGTGCGCCTGGTCGCGGTCGACGGGCACGCCGGCGCCGGGAAGACGACCTTCGCCGGCGCGCTGGCCCGGGCACTCGGCGGGGCGCCTGTGCTGCACCTGGACGATCTGGCCACCCACGACGAGTTGTTCGCCTGGACCGGCCGGCTCCGCCAGCAGGTGCTGGAGCCGCTGAGCCGGGGCGGGACGGCACGGCCCGCGAAGTACGACTGGGTGGCCCGGTCCTTCGGCCCACTGCTGGAGGTGCCCCCGGCGCCGGTCGTCCTGATCGAGGGCGTGGGCGCGGGACGGCGGGTGGTGCGGCCGTGGCTGGCGCGCACCCTGTGGCTGGACGTTCCCCGCGACACGGCCCGGGAGCGCGGCGAACGGCGGGACGGCCCCCAGCTCGCCGCGTTCTGGACCGGTTGGATGCGCGCGCAGGACGCCCATTTCGCCGCCGACCCCACCCGACCCTTCGCCGAACTGCTGGTGCGGCAGGTGCCGAATGGGTACGAGGTACGCGAAATGCCCAATGGAACGGCCCTGGCGCACACGGTCACTCACCCAGCGTGACGACTGATTGCCGGTGTGCCCACGCCCCAGTCGGGCCCCCGGACGGGGCTCCGGGGTGGCTTGACCAAGGGGCCGTACAGGACTTACGTTCTGAATGCGCGGTCCTGTACGACCGCCCCTCGACGCGAAGCCCCCGGTTGTTCCCCCGTGACCGGGGGCTTCGTTCTGCCCTGGACGGGTGATCCGGCCCCGTACGGCAGCGATTTGCTCACCCAACGTCACGGCCCGCGTGGCTCTACGGCACACCCCGCCTGCACGGGTACCATGCGATCGGGGTGCGAGGAGATGCGTTCGCGGCACGCACCCTGTATCAACTCCCGCTCCGGGTCGTGTGGTTGGGGCGGTGGGCGACACCGGGGGGAACGGTTGGTGGGGACCTGATGGATTTCGGCACGGAACACCCCGGCTCCCCTGCCGATCTCGCCTGGGTGCGGGCGGTGGACGCCTACACCATGGGCGCGTACACCCAGGCCGAGGAGGAGTTCCGGGTCGCGGTGCGGCTGGACCCCGGCATGGCCGACGCCTGGCTCGGCTTGCACGCCCTGCGCGCGGACACCGCCACCGCCCTGCTGCAGATGTACCGGCACCGCGACCGCTTCGGCGAGCAGCGGCGGGCCCGCCGCCGCTCCATGAACTCCTGGTACTGGCTGGGCTGGTGGGTGCAGCCCGTCCTGGAGACCCGTCGCGACCTGCTGCTGGCCCACGCCTCGCACTGGCTCGACGGACGCCATATCGCGGAACTGGACCGGGCGTTGGCAGAGTGCCCACCGGTCGACACCGACCCGCACGTCCGCTTCCTGCACGCCTGCCGGGCCTACCTGGTCAAGGACTGGGACCAACTCGTCCGGCACACCGAGCCGTTGCTCGGCGACCCGGTCCTCGGCATCGAGGCGGGCCTGTTCGGCGGGATGGCCCGTGTGCGTCTGGAGCTGTACGGGCAGGCCGAACCGCTGCTGGTCACCGCTCTCATGCGGTGCCGCAGCGAGCAGCCGCAGCGCAAGGAACTGCGCTACTGGCTGGCGCGCGCCTACGAGGGCACCGGCCGCACCGCGGCCGCGCTGCCGCTGTACCGGGCCGTGCACCGCGTCGACCCCGGGTTCATGGACACCTCCGCCCGCCTCACCGCCATCGACGAGTCGGACGGCCTGGGCGACGAGGCCGTCGACTACGCCTCCGTCGCCATGCCGGGCTTCGGGCAGACCGCCCCCGAGGGACTGTCGCCCGATCCCGATCCCCTGGACGTGCGCGGGGGTGCGATGGGCGTCGCGGGGGGCGGTACGGGCGGCTCCGTGCTGGACGACCCGCTCGGCGGCGCCGGCCCGATCGACGACGACATCCGGGAGAAGGCGATCCTGCCGGTCTCCCCCATCGCGCCGCAGGTGCCGGTGATCGCGCCGGACCCGGTGCTGCTCGCCCAGGCGCTGGCCGAACTGGACCGCATGGTGGGCCTCGAACCGGTGAAGCGCCAGGTCCGCGCACTGTCGGCGCAACTGCGCATGGCCCGGCTGCGGGCCGGCCAGGGACTGCCGGTGCAGCCCCCGAAGCGGCACTTCGTCTTCTCCGGACCGTCGGGCACCGGGAAGACCACCGTCGCACGCATCCTCGGCCGGGTCTTCTACGCCCTGGGACTGCTCGGCGGCGATCATCTGGTGGAGGCACAACGAGCGGATCTCGTCGGGGAGTTCCTCGGCCAGACCGCGGTGAAGGCCAACGAGCTGATCGATTCCGCCCTCGGCGGGGTGCTGTTCGTGGACGAGGCGTACGCCCTGTCGAACTCCGGCTACAGCAAGGGCGACGCCTACGGCGACGAGGCCCTGCAGGTGCTCCTCAAGCGCGCCGAGGACAACCGCGACCGGCTCGTGGTGATCCTGGCCGGCTACCCCGAGGGCATGGACCGTCTGCTCGCGGCCAACCCCGGGCTCGGTTCGCGCTTCACCACCCGCGTCGACTTCCCGAGCTACCGCCCGCAGGAGCTCACGAGCATCGGCGAGGTCCTGGCCGCCGACAACGGCGACCGCTGGGACGAGGAGGCGCTGGAGGAACTGCTGGCGATCAGCGGCCACGTCGTCGACCAGGGCTGGATCGACGAACTCGGCAACGGGCGCTTCCTGCGCACGCTCTACGAGAAGAGCTGCGCCTACCGGGATCTGCGGCTGTCCGGCTACGCGGGCCCGCCGTCGCGCGACGACTTGTCGACATTGCGGCTGCCCGATCTGATGCAGGCGTACGGCGAGGTCCTGTCGGGCCGCGGTCCCGGGCTGTCACCGCCGGAGCCCCTGGACTGACGGGCCGGGCGGCGCCGGGGGCCGGGGGGACCGCGAGGACCGTCGGGACCGCGCCGGCCCCGGGGCACGCTCGCGCGCCGCGCACGAAGAAGGGCCCGGGCGATCGTCGCCCGGGCCCTTCCGCGTCAGCTCGCCAGCGCCTGCGGCGCGTGAACGCTCTCCCGTTCGGGTGCCGGTTCCCGCTCGGGGGCCGTCTCCCGGTGAGCCGGGTCGCGCACCTCGCCCACCAGCATCTCCAGCACGTCCTCCAGGGCGACCAGCCCCAGCACCCGCCCGCCGGCGTCCGCGACCGCCGCGAGGTGCGACGCGGCGCGCCGCATCTGCGTCAGCGCGTCGTCCAGCGGCAGCTCGGCCCGCAGGGTGGCCATCGGCCGCCAGAGCCGCGAGGGCACCGGACGGTCGGGATCGTCCAGGTCGAGGACGTCCTTGACGTGCAGGTAGCCGAGGTAGACCCCGTCCGGTCCGGCCACCGGGTAGCGGGAGTAGCCGGTACGGACGGTCAGTTCCTCGATCTCCGCGGAGGTGACCGTCGCGTCGACCGTGACCAGCTCCTCCGGCGCGAGCAGGACGTCGGTGACCGGGCGGCTGCCCAGTTCGAGCGCGTCCTCCAGGCGTTCCTGCGCGTCGTCGTCCAGGAGGCCGGCCTGCCGGGCGTCCTCGACGAGCGCGGTGAGCTCCTCGCTGGTGAAGACCGCGTCGATCTCGTCCTTGGGCTCGACCCGGAACAGCCGCAGGATGATCTTCGCGCTCCAGCCGAGCACCGCGATGACCGGCCTGAACAGCCGGGCGAAGCCGACCAGTCCCGGGCTCAGCCAGAGCGCGGTCTTCTCGGGCGCGGCCATGGCCAGGTTCTTCGGGACCATCTCGCCGATGACCAGGTGGAGGAAGACCACCACGGCCAGCGCGATGACGTAGCCCGCCGGGTGGACCAGGCCCTCCGGGAGGTGGACGGCCACGAAGAGCGGTTCCAGCAGATGGGCCACGGTCGGCTCGGCGACCGCGCCCAGCGTCAGGGAGCACACCGTGATGCCGAACTGGGCGGCCGCCATCATCTGCGGCAGGTTCTCCAGGCCGTGCAGCACGGTTCTGGCCCGCCGGTGGGTTCCGGCCAAAGGCTCGATCTGGCTGCGCCGTACAGAGACCAGCGCGAACTCGGCGCCGACGAAGAAGCCGTTGCCCAGCACCAGCAGGGCGGCGAGGAACAGTTGCAGGAAGCTCATCGGTCCCGCTCCTGCCCCGCCTGCGGCTCGTCGAACCCGACGCGCACCAGGCGAACCCTTTCCGCACGGTGGTGCGCCACTTCGCGCACCCGCAGCTCCCAGCCGGGCAGCACTGCCGTGTCACCGGGTTCGGGGATGCGCTCCAGCAGGTCGGCGACGAGGCCGGCCACGGTCTCGTAGGGACCTTCGGGCGCCTCGAGCCCTATGCGCTCCAGCAGGTCGATGCGGCAGCCGCCGTCGGCGTCCCAGGCGGGCCTGCCGCCTTCGGCGGGGACCTGGGCCAGCTCCGGCAGGTCGGCCGAGTCGTGCTCGTCGCGGACCTCGCCGACGAGCTCCTCGACGATGTCCTCCAGGGTCACCACGCCGGCCGTGCCGCCGTACTCGTCGACCACGACGGCGATCGGCTGCTCGCGCCGCAGCCGCTCCAGCAGCGGCTGGACGGGCAGCGTCTCGGGGACGAGCAGCGGCGCCACCGTGATCCGCCCGACCGGGGTACGGTCGCGCTCGTGGGCGGGGACGGCGAGGGCGTCCTTGAGGCTCGCCATGCCGACGATGTCGTCCAGCCGCTCCCGGTAGACCGGGAAGCGGGACAGCCCGGTGGCCCGGGTCAGGTTGAGCACGTCGGCGGCGGTGGCGGTGTCCTGCAGGGCGCTGACCCGCACGCGCGGGGTCATCACGTTCTCCGTCGTCAGGTCGCCGAGCGAGATGGTGCGGACGAACAGGTCCGCGGTGTCCTGCTCGATCACGCCGGCCTGAGCGGAGTGCCGGGCGAGCGAGACCAGCTCGGTCGGGGTGCGGGCGGAGGCGAGCTCCTCGGCCGGTTCCACGCCGAGGGCGCGCACCAGGCGGTTGGCCGCGGTGTTGAGCAGTTCGATCACCGGGCGGAAGGCGGCGGAGAAGACCCGCTGCGGTCCGGCCACGAAACGTGCCACCTGCAGCGGGCGGGAGACCGCCCAGTTCTTGGGGACCAGCTCGCCGACGACCATCTGGACGGCCGACGCGAGGATCATGCCGATGACCACGGCGATGGCGGGCGCCGCCCCGGAGGGGACGCCGGTCGCGGTGAGCGGTCCGGACAGCAGGTCGGCCAGAGCGGGCTCGGCGAGCATGCCCACGACCAGCGAGGTGATCGTGATGCCGAGCTGGGTGCCGGAGAGCTGGAAGGAGAGCTTGCGCAGCGACTCGACGACGCTGCGTGCCCGACGATCACCCGCGGCGGCCGCACGTTCGGCGGCCGGTCGCTCCACGGTCACCAGGCCGAATTCGGCGGCGACGAAGAAGCCGTTCGCGAGGATCAGGACAAAGGCCGCCCCGAGGAGCAGCAACGAGGTGTTCATGCCGCCGCTCCGGGATGTCGGTGCGGAGGGGCGGCGCAGGTACTACCGGACGGTCCGTCCATCGTGGCTTGGGTGTCACTCCTCGGGTCGTTGCGGAGGTTCCAGAGTAATGAAGAAACGGGGCGCGGCGGCAGGTCTACCGTCCCGCGATCCTGCCCGAGCCGTGGACCTCGGCGAGCGCACGCAGTCCCCGCGCGTCGCGCAGTGCGCGGGCGCGGCCGATACCGGGCTGAATGCCCATGGCGGCCAGGCTTGTTCCGTCCGCCAGGTCGAGGAAGACCCAGGGATCGCCGGGGCGCAGGTTCACCCGGATCACCTGCGCCCATTCCAGGCGGCGCCGGGTGGTGAGATTGACCACGGTGACGCCGTCCCGGTCGGCGACGACCTTGGGCCGGCTGAGCAGCACGAGGACCGCGGCGATGAGCACTCCGGTGAGGACCATCCAGAGGCGGTCCGTGGTGTGCCAGGGGCGGGCCCCGTCGGCGGGCAGCATGACGGCGATCGCGACGAAGGCCGCGAGCAGCCCGACACCGAGGGTCAGCAGCACCGCGCGGGTACGCGTGGGCCGGAAGGTGACGGGCAGCTCGTGGAGGTCCGCGGGCACGGCGGGAGCGGCGGGCGGGGTCGGATGGGCGGGGATCACAGGCGGCAGGCGTGGATGCCGGTGGTGAGGATCGCCCGGGCACCCAGGTCGTAGAGCTCGTCCATGATCCGCTGGGCGTCCTTGCTGGGGACCATGGCGCGCACGGCGACCCAGCCCTCGTGGTGCAGCGGGGAGACGGTGGGCGACTCCAGGCCGGGCGTCAGGGCGATGGCCCGCTCGACGTGCTCGACCCGGATGTCGTAGTCCATCATCACGTAGCGGCGGGCCACCAGGACGCCCTGGAGGCGGCGCAGGAACTGCCGCACCTTCGGTTCGGCGGTCTCGTCGGTCTCCCCGGTGCGGCGGATGACGACGGCCTCGGAGTCGAGGATCGGCTCGCCGATGACCTCCAGGCCCGCGTTCCGCAGCGAGGTGCCGGTCTCCACCACGTCGGCGATGACCTGCGCGACACCGAGCTGGATGGCGGTCTCGACGGCGCCGTCCAGCCGGACGACGGAGGCGTCGACCGAGTGGTCGGCCAGGTGCCGCTGGACGACCGTCGGGTAGGAGGTGGCGATCGTCAGGCCCCCGAACTCCTTCACGTCCGTCACCGTGCCCGGCACGGTGGCGTAGCGGAAGGTGGAACGGGCGAAGCCGAGCTGCAGGATCTCCTCGGCGCCTGCGGCGGAGTCCAGCAGCAGGTCACGGCCGGTGATGCCGATGTCGAGGCGGCCGGAGCCGACGTACACGGCGATGTCGCGCGGGCGCAGGTAGAAGAACTCGACGTCGTTCTCGCCGTCGACGAGGACGAGTTCCTTGGTGTCCTTGCGCTGCCGGTAGCCGGCCTCATGCAGCATCGCCGACGCAGGTCCGGACAGTGAACCCTTGTTGGGAACGGCGATGCGAAGCATGGGAGCGATCCTTTGCGGCTCGGTCGTACGGCGGGAGGGGACGTCGGGTGTCGGGCTGTCGGGCTGTCAGGAACAGCAACGGGGCGTGCGCAGGGTGGCGCTGCTCACAGATGAGCGTATACGTCGTCGAGGCCGATGCCCCGGGCGACCATCATCACCTGCAGGTGGTACAGCAGCTGGGAGATCTCCTCCGCGGTGCGGTCGGCGCCCTCGTACTCGGCGGCCATCCACACCTCGGCGGCTTCCTCCACCACCTTCTTGCCGATCGCATGCACGCCCTTGCCGACCAGTTCGGCGGTGCGGGACGTGCTGGGGTCGCCGATGGCGGCCTTCTGCTGGAGCTCGGTGAAGAGCTCCTCGAATGTCTTCTTGGCCATGGTGGTCCCACCCTACGCGGAAGAGCCCCTACCTCACCGCCACGGCTCGGACACCGAACGCAGGATGGTCGCGGTGGCGACCGCGGCGGTGACCGCCTCGTGCCCCTTGTCCTCGTTGGAACCGGGCAGGCCCGCCCGGTCCAGCGCCTGGTCCTCGGTGTCGCACGTCAGTACGCCGAAGCCGATGGGCACTCCGGTGTCGACCGAGACCTGCGTCAGCCCCTGGGTGACGCCTTGGCAGACGTACTCGAAGTGCGGAGTGCCGCCGCGGATCACGACGCCGAGCGCGACGATCGCGTCGTAGCCGCGGTCGGCCATCGCCTTCGCGGCGACCGGCAGTTCGAAACTGCCGGGCACTCGCAGCAGGGTGGGCTCGTCGATGCCCAGGTCGCTCAGCGCGCGCACGGCGCCGTCGACCAGCCCGTCCATCACCTGCTCGTGCCACTGGGCCGCGATCACGGCCACACGCAGGTCGCCGCAGTTCTTCACGGACAGTTCGGGGGCGCCCTTACCGCTCACGTGCTTGTTCTCCTTGTTCGTCGGTGGTTCGGTGGTTCGGTGGTTCGGTGGTGCTGTGCCGGGTGTCGCTCTACGGGACCGGACTACTGGTTGTGGTAGCCGGCGCTCGGGGCCGGGTCGAGCCACGGCAGGTCGTGGCCCATCCGGTCCCGCTTGGTGCGCAGGTAGCGCAGGTTGTGCTCGCCGGCCGCGATCGGCATGGCCACCCGTTCGGTGACCTTCAGGCCATGGCGCGTCAGTGCGTCGGTCTTGTCGGGGTTGTTGGTCATCAGGCGCACGGAGACCACGCCGAGGTCGACGAGCATCGCGGCGGCGGCGCCGTAGTCGCGGGCGTCGGCGGGCAGGCCGAGCTCCAGGTTGGCGTCGAGGGTGTCGCGGCCGCGCTCCTGGAGTTCGTACGCGCGCAGCTTGGACAGCAGCCCGATGCCGCGGCCTTCGTGCCCGCGGAGGTAGACCACGACGCCGCGGCCCTCGGTCGCCACTCGTTCGAGTGAGGCCTGGAGCTGCGGGCCGCAGTCGCACCGCTGGGAGCCGAACACGTCGCCGGTCAGGCACTCGGAGTGGACACGGGCCAGCACGTCCTCCCCGTCGCCGATCTCGCCCGCCACGAGCGCGATGTGCTCGATCCCGTCGGCGGTGTCACGGTAGCCGTAGGCCCGGAAGTCACCGTGGGCGGTGGGCAGGCGGGTCTCCGCCTCGCGGCGGACGGTGGGCTCGGCGGAGCGTCGGTGGTCGATGAGATCCTCGATCGAGATGATGGCAAGACCGTGCTTGCGGGCGAACGTCATCAGGTCGGGAAGACGGGCCATGGTGCCGTCCTCGTTGGCGATCTCCACGATCGCCGCGGCGGGGCGCAGACCGGCCAGCCGGGCCAGGTCGACACCGGCCTCGGTGTGGCCGTTGCGGGTGAGCACACCGCCGGCGCGGGCGCGCAGCGGGAAGACATGGCCGGGCCGGACGAAGTCCCCGGGCACGGTGCCCCCCGTGGCGAGCAGCCGGATGGTGGTCGCCCGGTCGGCGGCCGAGATGCCGGTGGTGACGCCGTGTGCGGCGCTCGCGTCGACGGAGACGGTGAAAGCGGTCTTCATGGACTCGGTGTTGGAGGCCACCATCTGCGGCAGCTCCAGCCGGTCCAGGTCGGACTCCTCCATCGGCACGCAGATCAGACCGCGGCACTCGGACATCATGAAGGCGACGATCTCGGGCGTGGCCTTCTCGGCCGCGATGACGAGGTCGCCCTCGTTCTCGCGGTCCTCGTCGTCGACGACGACGACCGGGCGGCCCGCCGCGATGTCGGCGATGGCGCGCTCGACGGTGTCCAGGACGATCGGCTCGTCCTTCACCTCGTACAGGCCGTGCAGTGCGGTGCTCATGCTGCTGCCGCTCCTTCCAGGGCAGGCGCCTTGGGGCGCGGGACGCGGGTCTGCTGCCACCAGGCGTGCATGCCGGCGATCACCAGGACGAAGTAGAGGACGTAGACGAAGGCGGAGAACTTCAGGCCGCTGTTCCAGGCCAGCGGGACGCCGACGACGTCGACGGCGAGCCAGGCGCACCAGAACTCCACCCAGCCGCGGGCCATGGCGACCATCGCGGCGACGGTGCCGACGAAGATGTAGGCGTCGGGCCAGGGGTTCCAGGACAGCGAGGGGTAGAGGGTGAACAGCCCCACGACCGCGAGCAGTCCGACGACGGTTCCGCCGGCGAGCAGGCCGCGCTCCCGCCACGTGGCGAAGCGGATCGCGATCCCGCCGGACGCCCGGGCGCCGCGCCGCCACTGCGCCCAGCCCCACACGGCGACACCGATCACCAGGAGCTGCTTGCCGACGCCACCGGTGAGGTGGGCGGACCAGTTGGCCGCCACCAGGACGACCCCGGACAGCAGTTGGACGGGCCAGGCCCACACCGAGCGGCGCCAGCCGAACGCGAGTCCCGCCAGGCCCAGGCCGTTGCCCACCACGTCGGTCCACAGGAACTGCTGGCCGAACGCGGAGAACGCGGACCCGTTCAGGGTGTCCAGGGCGCTCATTGCCCCGCCGCCCTCGGTGCCGTGACCCGGTCTCCGTAGAGCCGCTCGACGTACTTGGCGATGACGTCGACCTCGAGGTTCACCGGGTCGCCGGACTGCTTGAAGCCCAGCGTGGTGAGACCGAGGGTGGTGGGGATGAGGCTGACCGTGAAGGAGTCGCTGCCGGCCTCGACCACCGTGAGGCTGATGCCGTCGACCGTGATGGAGCCCTTCTCGACCACGTAGCGGGACAGCTCCGCGGGCAGCGAGATCCGGACGATCTCCCAGTGCTCGGCGGGGACGCGCTCCACGATCGCGCCGGTGCCGTCCACGTGGCCCTGGACGAGGTGACCGCCGAGGCGGCCGCCGAGGGCCATGGGACGCTCCAGGTTGACCTTGCTGCCTCCGCGCAGTGCGCCGAGGCTGGACCGCTTGAGGGTCTCGGCCATGACGTCGGCGGTGAACTCCCCCTCGCCGGTCTCGACGACGGTGAGGCACACGCCGTTGACCGCGATGGAGTCACCGTGCTTGGCGCCCTCGGTGACGAGCGGGCCGCGCAGACGGAAACGGGAGGCGTCGCCCAGGTCCTCGATGGCGACGACGTCGCCCAGCTCTTCGACGATTCCGGTGAACACTCAGTTCTCCTCAATTCGGCTCGGGTATGCGGTAATACGCAGGTCGGGGCCGATGTGTTCGGTCTCGGCGACGTCGAGCCGCAACGCCTGCGAGATGGTCGTGATTCCCGCGTCGCCGAGAGCGGCCGCTCCGGCGCCGAGCAGGACGGGGGCGAGGTAGCCGACGACCTTGTCGATCGCCCCCGCGGCGAGGAAGGCGCCGGCCATCGTGGGGCCGCCCTCGAGGAGTACCGAACGGACGCCGCGGCCGTACAGCTCGCCGAGCAGCGCGTGCACGGCGATGCCGTTGCCGGTGCGCGGGAGCCGCACGACGTCGACGCCGGGCAGGTGGTCGGTGTCGGCGTCCTCGGCGACGGCGATCAGGGTGGGCGCGGCGTCGTCCAGGACGCGGGCGCCGGGCCGGATCTTGGCGTTGGTGTCGACCACGACGCGCAGCGGCTGCGTGAAGGAGCCCGCGACGCCGCGTACGGCCAGATGGGGGTCGTCGGCGCGCAGGGTGCCGGAACCGACGACGACGGCGTCGGCCTCGGCGCGCAGCCGGTGGACGTCGGCACGGGAGGCCGCGGAGGTGATCCAGCGGCTGGTGCCGTCGGCGGCGGCGATCCGGCCGTCGAGGGTGCTCGCGTACTTCCAGACCACGAAGGGGCGCCGTTCACGGGCGGCGGTGAGCCACACCTCGTTGCCCCGGGCGGCCTCGGCGGCCAGCAGGCCGCTCTCCACGTCGATCCCGGCGGCGGTCAGGGTGACGCCTCCCCCGGTGGCCGCGGGGGTGGGGTCGCCGACGGCGTAGACGACGCGGGAGACCCCGGCGGCGATCAGCGCCTGGGCGCAGGGGCCGGTACGGCCGGTGTGGTTGCACGGTTCCAGGGTGACGACGGCGGTGCCTCCGCGGGCGGCGTCCCCGGCCGCGCGGAGCGCGTGGACCTCCGCGTGCGGGCCTCCGGCCCGCTGGTGCCAGCCTTCTCCCACCACCTGTCCGCGGGCGTCGAGGATCACGGCGCCGACGACGGGGTTGGGGCTGGTGGAGCCCAGACCGCGGGCGGCGAGCTCCACGGCCCGGCGCATCGCGTCGACTTCACCTGGTGTGGCCACCGGGTCCTCCTGCCTCTTCGGGCACGGACTCCGGGGCTGCGCGGGAATCAGAGCGGACGTACGGATCCGGGAGACGCCGGAGTCGGAGGGGTGGCCGCGCCAGTCCGTATCGTCGTATCCGGGGATACGCACTCGCGCTGCCGCCGACGGCGGCGTACCGGTTCCTGCCCGCCGCGCACTGCCTCCCATCCGGACTTTAACCGTCGGTCCAGGAATCTCACCTGGTCAACCGGCCGCTGGATGCGGACGGGTCGCGGACTGTAACCGCCGGTTCGGAGTTTCACCGACCCCGGAGTGCGCTGAACGTCACTGGTACTGCACTCAGTCTGCCACGAACGATCGATGCGTATGCAATAGGTTTCCTGTGGGGTCTCTCACAGGCGAGTGCTCCGCACCCATTGACGCCACTGGTCTAGTCCTCTTAGTCTGCCGCCAACGCCCTTGCCCGGCAGGCTCTTCCGGAGGTCCGACGTGCCCCCACGCACCCGCGCCGCCACCGCCGGGCACCAGGGCGGTGCTTTCCCCGCACGCCAACTCCGCCCCAACCGCTGACACATCCCCCCACAAACGCCCGGCGGCGGTAGAACGCCTCCCCCGCCGTCGGGCCGGACCTCAGACGTCCGGCGTGAACAGCGCGTCCTGCGCGGCGTCCATCGCCGACAGCAGGGCGCCGCGGAGCACGGCACTGCCCGCGACCGTCCCCGCCCGCACCTCCGTCGGCAGCGGGGACATCCGCGCGAGCCGCTCGGCGACCCGTACGGACAGGTCCCCCGCGCCGGCCCGGCCGACCTCCCCGCCCAGCACGACGCAGCCCGGGTCGAGCACCGCGCACACCGCCGCCGCCCCTATCGCCACCCGGTCCGCCAGCGCGTCGAGGAACAGCTCGCCCCGCTTGCCGCCCGCCCGCGCCCGCGTGACCACCGCCTCCGCCGCCAGGGCGTCGTCCTCGTCCCCCGGGACCGGCAGCCCGTGCGCACGGGCCAGCGCGCACACGGCCGCGCTCCCCGCGAGCGAGTGGAACCCGCCCCCGCACCCGCTCGCCGTGGGCAGCTCGAACGTCCCCGGAACCGGCAGGAAGCCGATCTCGCCGGTACCGCCCGAGGCGCCGCGGCGCAGCACACCGCCCAGCACCACCGCGGCGCCGACGCCGTGGCCGAGCCACAGCAGCACGAACGTCTCCCGGTCGCGGACCGAGCCGAGGCGCTGCTCGGCGACGGCGGCGAGATTGACCTCGTTCTCCAGCAGCACCGGCACATCGAGCCGCTTGCGCAACTCGGCCACCAGGGCGGAGTGCCAGGCCGGCAGCTGACCGGTGGCGCGCAGCTCGCCGGTGGCCGGGTCGACCAGGCCCGGGGCGCCGACCGCGATCGTGTGCAGCGCCGCCGCGCCCGCGCGGCGCGCGGTGCGCTCCAGCAGGGCGACCGAACGGGAGACCGTCCGCTTGGGGTCGCCCAGCGGGTCGACGGGCAGCACGGTGCTGCCGATCGTGACGCCCAGCAGGTCGGCGACCTCGATGGCGACGCTGTGCGTACGCACGTCGAACGCGGCCAGGTGGGCCCGGTCGGCCACGATGCCGTACAACCGCGCGTTGGGGCCGCGGCGGTCGGCGCCGGTCTCCCCCACCACCGCCACCAGGCCCGCCTCCTGCAGCCGTTCGACGAGGTCGGCGACGCTCGGGCGGGACAGCCCCGTCAGCTCCTTCAACTGGGACGCGGTCAACGGGCCCTGCGCCTGCAGCAGTTCGAGCGCCAGCCGGTCGTTGATCGCGCGGGCCGTGCGGGGGGACGCGGTACGGCCCACGGGCGGGCGGAGGGCACTCATGACGGGGATCCTTCCAGAAGCCCCGGCTCGGTGGCCGGGAGTGGCTGCATTCCGGCTATCTTTCAGGAAGCCTGCCTGTTAATTTACAGGGGCTGCACCTTGGGGCGGGACACTGGGAGGGATCACCCATGGCGACGACCACGACGAGGAAGACCGAGCCGCGGCTGCGACGTGCCCACCTGGCCGTCGCCGCCATCTTCGCCGTGCACGGAGCGGTCACCGGCAGCTTCGCCACCCGGATCCCCTGGATCCAGGAGCACGCGGACCTCAGCGCGGGACAGCTCGGCTTCGCCCTCGTCTTCGCCGCCCTCGGCGCGTCCGCGGCCATGCCGCTGGCGGCGCGCATCGCGCACGTCCTCGGCATGCGCGCGGCGCTGCGCGTCCTGGTCACCCTGTGGTGCGCCTCCCTCGCGCTGCCGGCCCTGTCCCCCGGCCTGCCCTGGCTGTGCGGGGCGATGTTCGTCTACGGGGCCTCCGCGGGCATGGCGGACGTGGTCATGAACGCCCAGGGGGTCGAGGTCGAGGAACGCCTCGGCCGGTCGATCATGTCCGGCCTGCACGGCATGTGGAGCGCCGGCGCGCTGCTCGGCTCCCTCGTCGGCGTCGTCGCGGCCCACGCGGAGATCGACGCGCGCGTCCACCTCGCGACCGCCGCCGCCGTACTCGTCGCAGTCGGGCTGCTGGTCTGCGGCGGCGTCCTGGACCTGCGGCCCGCCCAGCACGACGAGGCCCCCGCCCGCTTCGCGCTGCCTCCGCGCTCCGCCCTGGTCATCGGCGCGATCGGCTTCTGCGCGGTCTTCGCGGAGGGCGCCAGCATGGACTGGAGCGCGGTCTACCTGCGCGACATCACCGGCGCCTCGCCCGGCGTCGCCGCCGCCTCCTACACCGCCTTCGCCTGCACCATGGCCGTCTCCCGGCTCCTCGGCGACCTCGTCGTACGCCGCTTCGGGCCGGTCCGCACGGTACGCGTCGGCGGCGTCCTCGCCACCGCGGGCGGTGTCCTGGTGGCCACCGCGGCCAACCAGATCGCGGCCATCGCCGGCTTCGCCCTCCTCGGCGTCGGCATCGCCGTCGTCGTGCCGCTGTGCTTCGCCGCGGCCGGGCGCAGCGGGCCCAACCCGAGCCAGGCCATCGCGGGCGTCGCCACCGTCACGTACACCTCCGGGCTCGTCGCCCCCGCCGCCATCGGCTCCATCGCGCAGGCCAGCTCCCTCCAGGCCTCGTTCGGCCTGGTCACCCTGCTGGCCGTCGGGCTCACCCTCGGCGCGGGCGTCCTGCGGGCCGCCGGCACGTCGGCGGCCGAACGCACCGACAATCCCGTCGCGGCGGCCGCGCCGCACGTCTAGCCTGCCCCGCATGCGGATCTTCCTGGAGACGGAGCGGCTGCGCCTGCGGCACTTCACCGACAGCGACGCGGACGCCGACCACCTCATCGGCCTCGACAGCGACCCCGAGGTCATGCGCTACCTCGGGCGCCCGACCCCCGCCGACGTCATCCGGCACGAGGTGCTGCCGCGCTTCGCGCGCTCCCAGGTCTGGGCCGCCGAGGAGCGCCCCACCGGGCACTTCGTCGGCTGGTTCGCCCTCACCCCGCGCGACGGCGGCCCCGCGGACGACCTCGAACTCGGTTACCGGTTGCGGCGCACCGCGTGGGGCCGCGGCTACGCCACGGAGGGCGCTCGCGCGCTGGTCGCGAAGGCCTTCACGGACCTGGGGGCGGGGCGCGTGTACGCGGAGACCATGTTCGTCAACGCGCGGTCGCGGCGCGTCATGGAGAACGCGGGGCTCTCGTTCGTGCGGGTCTTTCACGAGCAGTGGGGGGAGCCGTTGCCGGGGGCCGAGCACGGCGAGGTCGAGTACGCCCTCCTCCGGGCGGACTGGTCCGTCCCGTAGGTTCTTTTCCCCCGCCCGCCCTCCCGTGTGCCCCAGGAAGTCTGGGCGCCCCGGCGCGCGTTTCGTGGGGTGCCGGGTGCGGGGCCTCCGGGGCTGGGCATTCTGGACAGCACATTTAGGTGCCTCCGGTACCTGCCGTTGATCACCCCGGGTCATGCACCCACATATGCTCCACAGTCCAGAACGCCCACCCCTACGACCCCGCCCCCTCCGTTTCGTCATGCGCCTGATCCCCGGTGGGGGGTAGAAGCGGCACCGTGCTCGGGCCACCGTTGGCGCGGCGCCGTCCAAGGGCGCAGCCGGCACTGCCCACACACCGGGGGGATTCAGGCAACCGGGGTGACCCGGACCGCCCCCACACCCCCACCGGGGATCAGGCGCATGGGCGGGGGAGGTGGGGGCACCCCCGGCCGGAGGCTGGGGAGGGTGGATGTTCTGGACGCTGCGGGATATTTGTGCGCACCATCCGGGCAGGGACGGGATGAGCAGGTGCTGGAAACGCGCGTAAATATCCCAGCCCAGGACGTGCAGCCCCGGAGGCACCGCACCCGGCCCCCACGAAACGCGCGCCGGGGTGACCTGACTTCACAGGGCTGGGGGCACCCCCGGCCGAAGGTTGGGGGAGGGAGGGCGGGCGGGGAAAAAACGCACCCGTTCCGGGGACCGGACCCGCGCCGTGCCACGCCCCCACCACCCCGCACTGCAACGCTGACCGCATGACGACAGCACAGCGGGCCGCACCCGCACCCGTGGAGCAGGTGGTGGCGCGGATGCGGGCGGTGGGCGCGGGGCTGCCGCCCCGCGACGGCGTCGCGGTGTTCAACCGCGTCTATCTGTCGGTCACCGAGGAACTGTCCCGCCGGCTGGCCGCCGGCGCGTTCGGCGATCCCCCGGCCGCCGCCGAGCTGGCCGCCCGCTTCGCCGGCCGCTACCTGACCGCGGTCGAGGGCGGCCCGGACGGCCGCACCGTGCCGGCCTGCTGGCGGCCGCTGCTGCTGCTGCGCGGGCATCCGGGCGTGCGCCCGGTGCAGTTCGCGCTCGCGGGCATCAACGCCCACGTGGGGCACGATCTCGCGCTGTCGGTGGTGGACACCTGCGCGGCGCTGGGACGCGAACCCGCCTCGCTGGAGGGTGACTTCGACCGGGTCGGGGATCTGCTGACGGCGGTCGAGGAGCGGGTCCGCGAGGAGCTGATGCCGGGCCCCGACCTGCTGGACCTCGCCGATCCGCTGACGCATCTGGCCGGTTCGTGGAGCCTGGACCGCGCGCGGGACGCGGCGTGGGCCGCGTCCCGCGTGCTGTGGTCGCTGCGCGGTCTGCCGGAGGTGTACGAGGAGTTCACCGAGAAGCTCGACGCGGGCGTCGGGCTCGTCGGGCGCTTCCTGCTGACTCCGTTGGACCGCTGAGGGCGGGCTGTGCTCAGTCCTCGTCGAGCACGACCGGCGCGATCTCGTCGTAGCGGTCGCCGGGGCCCGGGTTGGTCTCGTCGGTGGCGCCGCCGAACTGGTGCATGACGCCCCACACGGCGTTGAGCGCGGTCTGCACGGCGCCCTCGGCCCAGCCCGCCGTCCAGGAGATGTCGTCGCCGGCGAGGAAGATGCCGCGCTTGTCCTCGGGCAGCGTGTCCTGCATGAAGTGCGTGAACAGGCGCCGCTGGTAGCGGTAGTGGCCGGGCAGGTTGGCCTTGAACGCGCCCATGAAGTAGGGCTCGTTCTCCCAGGAGACGGTCACCGGGTTGCCGATGACGTGCCGGCGGATGTCGACCTTCGGGTAGATCTCGCGGAGCGACTTGAGCATGACCTCCATGCGCTCGGACGCGCTCAGCGGCAGCCACTTGAGGCTGTCGTCGCACCAGGTGTACGACAGGCAGATCACGGCCGGCCGGTCCGGGCCGTTGTCCAGCAGGTAGGTGCCGCGGGTCATACGGTCCGTGAGCGTCATGCTCATCACGTCACGGCCGGTCTCCTCGTCCTTGTCGAGCCAGAACGGCCGGTCCACGGGGACGAACAGCTTGCTGGACTCCATGTAGTGCGTGCGCTCGATCGCCGTCCAGTGGTCGATCGGGAAGAGCGAGTCGTCGCAGTCGATCTTGCTGAGCAGCATCCAGCTCTGCGCGGTGAAGATCGCCGCCTGGTAGGTGCGGATGGCGCCGTCGGCGTCGGTGACCGTGATGCGGTTGCCGGCGGTGCGGTGCAGGCGGGTGACGGCCGGCCGCGGGGTGCCGCCGTGCAGCGACTTCAGCGAGGTGCCGTAGGGCCAGTGCACGATCTTCTCGGGCTCGCGCTCCCACAGGCGCACCGGGAGCTGCTGGCTGCCGCCGACGATGCCGCGGTGGTGGTCGTCGGCCTCGGTGTAGACGACGCGCAGGATCTCCAGGATGGAGTTGGGGAAGTCGGTGTCCCAGCCGCCGGTGCCGAAGCCGACCTGACCGAAGATCTCGCGGTGGCGGAAGGACGTGAAGGCCTCGGAGTCGCACAGGAAGCCGTAGAAGGTCTGGTTGTCGAGCTTCTCGACCAGCTTCGACCAGATCTCGCGGATGCGGGGGACGTCGCGCTCGCGCATGGCGCGGTTCATGTCGCTGAAGTCCGCGCCCTCCTCCAGGCAGGTGTTCCAGGCGTGCGCGACGTCCCGGTAGACCTGCGGCAGGTCCTCGACGCTCTCGGCGTAGTGCGACTCGCCCTTGAGGTCGACGACGGTCGACGGGGTCTCGGGGGCGAGCGGGTTGGGGAAGGGCCTGGTCTCCAGCCCCACCAGGTCGATGTAGTGCTGCAGCGCCGTGGACGACGGCGGGAAGCGCATCGCGCCCATCTCCGCGGTCAGGCTCTCGTCGCAGCCCTCGAAGCCGACGGTGCGCAGCCGGCCGCCGATTCGGTCGGCCTCGTAGACGACGGGCTTGAGGCCCATCTTCATCAGTTCGTACGCGGCGACGATGCCGGACAGGCCGCCGCCGATGACCGCGACCTCGGTGCCGTGGGCGGTCGCCGGTATGGAGCCGAGGCCCGCCGGGTCGGCCAGGAAGTCGTCGTACGCGAAGGGGAAGTCCGGGCCGAACATGGTGATGGGCGGGGCCGACGGCACCTCGGGGTGCTGCTCGTCGTGGACCGCGGTGGGCACCGTGGACGTCATGGGGTGGCTCTCCTGGCAGTGGAACGGGGGCGGGGGCGCGAGGGGTGGGGTTCAGCCCAGCGAGCGGTAGAGCTCGGGGCGGCGGTCGGCGAGGTAGGGCGTCTCCTCGCGGACGGCGCGCAGGACGGCGGGGTCGGCGTCGGCGACGACCAGTTCCTCCGTGGTGCCGGCCCGGGCGCGGACCGCGCCGTCGGGGCCGGCGAGGCAGCTGAGCCCGGCGAAGTCGAACTCGCCCTCGGGCCCGCAGCGGTTGGCGTAGGCCACGTGCAGCTGGCTCTCGTAGGCGCGGGCCGGCACGAGGGTCTGGGGGACGAACTCGTACGGCCGCATGAGCGCGGTCGGCACGGCCAGCAGTTCGGTGCCGGCCAGGGCGTGCGCCCGCACCATCTCCGGGAACTCGACGTCGTAGCAGATCAGGATGCCGATCCGGGTGCCGTCGAGCTCGGCCTGGACGACGGCCTCGTCGCCGGGGGTGAACCGGGCGCGCTCGAAGTCGCCGAAGAGATGGGCCTTGCGGTAGTTGGCGAGGCGTTCGCCGTCCGGGCCGATCAGCTGGGCGGCGTTGAAGACGTCGTCGCCGTCGCGCTCGGGGTATCCGTAGACGATGCCGAGGCCGTACGCGGCGGCGATGCGCGCGATGCGTCCGGCCGTGGGGCCGTCGGAGGCCTCGGCGAGGGCCGGGACCGCCTCGCCGAGGGCGTAGCCGGTCGCGAACATCTCGGAGGTGACCAGCAGCCGGGCCCCCGCCGCGGCGGCCCTGCGCACGGCCGCGTCGAGCGCGGCCACGCTGTCGTCGACGGACGAGGGGACGCCGCTCGGGCCTTGGTACAGCGCGGTGCGCAGCGGCGCCATGGAGCCTCTTTCGCCTGGTGGGAAGCCGGTTCGGGTCTGTCTCGACGGTACGATTCCGGCCACGGCGGCGACAAGACGCGTCCATTGCGCACCAACCGTCGATTCGTTGCGCGCGGAGCGGTCTTTCCGGTGATTCGTTGCGTGGGCGCCGACTAGGCCGGCGAGCCCGAGGTGTAGCGCCGCAGGAGCGGCGAGAGCACCAGGACCGATTTGGTGCGCTCCACGAAGGGCTCACCCGCGATCCGCTCCAGGACGCGTTCGAAGTGGCGCACGTCGGAGGCGTAGATCTGGACGACGGCGTCCGCCTCCCCCGTGACGGTCGAGGCGGAGGCCACCTCCGGGTACTTCGACAGGCCGCGCCGGATGTCCTCCGGCGAGGTGTTGTGGCGGCAGTAGAGCTCGACGAAGGCCTCGGTCTCCCAGCCCAGCGCCGAGGGCTCGACCCGGACCGTGAAGCCCGTGATGGCGCCCTCCGCCAGCAGGCGGTCGACCCGGCGCTTGACGGCCGGGGCGGAGAGGCCGACCACCGTGCCGATGTCGGCGTACGAGCGGCGGGCGTCCTCGGCGAGGGCGTGGACGATGCGTTCGTCGAGATCGTTCAGGCGCACGGGGGGTGGATCACTTCTCTTCGCGAGCGAGCTGGGAACGGCGCATGCCGTACGCGGGACAGACTACGAGCCCGGCCGCCGTCCCCCCGCCGAAGCGCTCCCGGCCGAGGCCTCGAATCGATCTCCGGAGCGACCCTGTGACAGGGCCGCGCCGAAGGCGCCCGGCGTGTCCGGGCGCCTCTGCCTCCGACCCCTCCCCCGCACGCCGGGGCGAACGGGGAGCGGTGGCAGGGGGGTCGGTCACTGCCAGCTGGCGTGCAGGGGCTTGCCCTCGGCGTAGCCGGCCGCGCTCTGGATGCCGACGACGGCCTTCTCGGCGAACTCGGCGAGGCTGGCGGCGCCCGCGTACGTGCAGGAGCTGCGGATGCCCGCGATGATCGAGTCGATCAGGTCCTCGACGCCGGGGCGGGCCGGGTCGAGGAACATCCGCGAGGTGGAGATGCCCTCCTCGAACAGCGCCTTGCGGGCCCGGTCGTAGGCGGAGTCCTCGCTGGTGCGGTTGGCCACGGCGCGGGCCGAGGCCATGCCGAAGCTCTCCTTGTAGACCCGCCCGTCGGCGGTCTGCTGGAGGTCGCCGGGCGACTCGTAGGTGCCCGCGAACCAGGAGCCGACCATGACGTTGGACGCGCCGGCGGCCAGCGCCATCGCCACGTCGCGCGGGTGGCGCACCCCGCCGTCGGCCCAGACGTGCTTGCCGTGCTTCGCGGCCTCGGCGGCGCACTCCATCACCGCGGAGAACTGCGGGCGGCCCACGCCGGTCATCATGCGCGTGGTGCACATCGCGCCGGGGCCCACACCGACCTTGACGATGTCGGCGCCCGCCTCGATCAGGTCGCGAACGCCCTCGGCGGAGACCACGTTGCCGGCCACGACCGGCACCTGCGGGTCCAGCGCCCGGACGGCCCTGACGGCCTGGAGCATCGTCTCCTGGTGGCCGTGCGCGGTGTCCACGACGAGGGTGTCGACGCCCGCGTCGAGCAGCAGCTTGGCCTTGCCCGCCACGTCGCCGTTGATGCCGACGGCCGCGGCGATGCGCAGCCTGCCCCGCGCGTCGGTGGCGGGCGTGTAGAGGGTGGCGCGCAGGGCGCCCTTGCGGGTGATGACGCCCGCCAGCCGGCCGTCCGCGCCGACGGCGGGGGCCAGCTTGCGGTTGGCCTCCTCCAGGCGGTTGAAGGCCTCGCGCGGGTCGATGTCCGCGGGCAGCAGCAGAAGGTCCTTGGACATGACCACGGACACCTGGGTGAAGCGGTCCACGCCGGTCAGGTCGTGCTCGGTGACGACACCGACCGGGCGGCCGTCCTCCACGACGACGGCGGCGCCGTGCGCGCGCTTGGGCAGCAGGGCCAGCGCGTCGGCGACGGTGGCGTGCCCTCCCAGGGAGATGGGCGTGTCGAGCACGAGATGGCGCTGCTTGACCCAGCCGATCACCTCGGTGACCACGTCGATCGGGATGTCCTGCGGGATGACGACCAGGCCTCCCCGGCGGGCGACCGTCTCGGCCATGCGCCGGCCGGCGATCGCGGTCATGTTGGCGACCACCAGGGGGATGGTGGTGCCGGTGCCGTCGGGAGCGGAGAGGTCGACGCCCTGGCGCGAACCCACCGCGGAACGGCTGGGGACCATGAACACGTCGTCGTACGTCAGATCGTACGGAGGCTTTGCATCATTGAGGAAACGCACGTACTTGATTTTTGCACGGCTGGGGCGGCAACGGCCACGGACGAAAGTCCGGTGCTCAGGACGTTCTTTTGGGCTTTCCTCCAAAACCGTGGGGACAGCGGGCACCGTGGGACCACCGTGCCCGCCGCGGCACCGGCGGGGATCCTCCGCCGTTCGCGCCCCTGCATGGGCTCAGTGCGTACCGCCGTGCCGTCCCCGGATCCGGGAGGGCGGGAGCTCCTGCTCCGCCCACACGAGCTTGCCCTCCGGCGTCAGCCGGGTCCCCCAGCGCCGGCCCAACCGGGCGACGAGGAACAGGGCGCGGCCCGACGGTGAGCGGGCCGCCGACGCCGCGCAGCGCGGGGTAGCGCCCGGCGGTGTTCTCGCTGCGCATGAAGTTCGGCAGCAGGTCGTCGAAGCCCCAGCCCTCGGCTCCCAGGACCGGCCAGGCGCCGTAGCTTGACCGGTGCCCGCGCGCGAAGACCATGCGTTGATCGCGGAGCCGCCGCCCAGGAAGCGGCCGCGGGGCAGGAGGGCGGACGTGCCGGTGGCCGCCCGGGGACGGTGGAATCGCCCCAGTTCGCCGGGCCCCGCACCAGGGACGGCCAGGCCGGCGGCGAGGTCATGGCCGCGGTGGGGCGGTGGCCTCCCGCCTCCGGCAGCAGCACGCGGACCCGGTCGTCCTCGGACATGCGCCCGGCGATCACGCTGCCGGCGGTACCGCCGCCCACCACGACGACGTCGTAGGTCTCGGTGTCGATCGCATGACGGATGCCGCCTTTCCTGGTGTTTCCGCTGCTATCACATGAAAGGTAACATTATCACCCAATCACGCTACGGTAGGTTCGATATCATTGAAACCATGGGAGAGGCGACAGCACAGGCGTCGGCGCCGGGAACGCGCGAACGGCTCCTGCGGGCCGCCGCTGACCTGCTGTCCCAGGGGGGCCGCGACGCGGTGTCGACCCGCGCCGTGAGCGCGGCGGCCGGGGTCCAGGCACCCACCCTCTACCGGGTGTTCGGCGACAAGGAGGGCCTGCTCGACGCCGTCGCCGAGTACGGCTTCCACGGCTACCTGGCGGAGAAGCAGGCGCTCGCCAGGACCGACGACCCCGTCGCCGACCTGCGGCGCTCCTGGGACCTGCACGTGGAGTTCGGACTGTCCATGCCCGCCTACTACCGGCTGATCTACGGGGACGCCCGCGCCGCGAAGGGCTCCGCCGCCCGCTCCGTGGAGCTGCTGCGCGACCTGGTCGCCCGGGTCGCGTCCGCCGGGCGGCTGCGCATGAGTGTGGAACGGGCGACCCGCCTCATGCACGCCAACGGGGTCGGGGTCGTGTTCACGCTCCTGGCCGACCCCCCGGAGGAGCGCGACCAGGGGCTGTCCGCACTCGCCCGCGACAGCGTGATGAGGGCGATCACGACCGACGGGGACGAGGGAAACCCGGCCGCGGGGCCCGCGACCGTGGCCGGCCGGGCCGGCGCGCTGCGCGAGGCGCTGCGCGATCCGGGCAGCCCCGCGCTGACGGCGGGTGAACGCGCGCTGCTGACCGAGTGGCTCGACCGCCTGGCCGACGCGCCCGAGGGCACGCCGGGGGCGTGAACCGCCGATCGCCTACAGCCCGCCGGGGTCGGCGCGGTCCAGCGCCGGACGGGGCATGGGCACGGTCGACTCCAGCAGGAAGTCCGCCGCCGAGGTGTCGGTCACGATGCTGGTGACCAGACCGGAGCGGAGGACCGCGTCCACCGCGATCGCCTTGCGCCGGCCGCCGGCGATCGCCAGCACCTCCGGGATGCGGCGCAGCCGGTCCGCCTCGATGGTGATGCAGCGCTCCCCCAGGTCCCGCCCGACGAGGCGGCCCTCGGTGTCGAACAGGTGCGAGGACATCTCGGCGGCCACGCCCAGGGACGCGTAGTGCTCGCGCTCGTCGTCGGTGAGCGCGTCGTGCACCGTGGAGATGCCGGCCGCCCACGAGCCGATGGAGACGACGGCGACGGTGACCTTGTCGAAGTAGCTCATGGCGGCCGCGATACCGCTCTGGGCGCGCAGCGCGGCGGCCGTGGCCGGATCGGCCAGCACCATGGGGGCGTACATGGGGTGGGCCTCGCCCCCGGAGACGGCCGCGGCGGTACGCACCGCCTCGACCGACCCGCGGTCGGCGGTGCCCGCGTCGTACACGCCGGTCAACTGGACGACCGTGCAGGGCGGGAGCCGGTCGAGGGCGTTGGCCATGGTGATGATGGAGCGGCCCCAGGCGAGGCCCAGCACGTCGCCCTCACTGACCAGTTCACCGAGCAGCTGCGCGGCGACCGCGCCCAGGTTCTCCGGGTCGGGGCCGTCCGTCTCGTCGGCGGGGGATTCGACGACGACCGCGTGCCGCAGGCCGTACCGGGCGCGCAGGGCGTCGGAGCGTTCGGCGTCGAGCTCGGCGGGGACCCTGATCTCGATGCGCACCAGATCGCGTTCGAGGGCCGTCTCCAGGACCCGGGCCACCTTGAAGCGGCTCACACCGAACTCCTCGGCGATCTGGATCTTGGACTTCCCCTCCAAGTAGAAGCGGCGTGCCATCGCCGCGGCCTGGACCATCTCGCCGGGGCCCATGCGCACCCCTGTGCGGCCTGTGGTCACGTTCTCTCCCCAGTTGCCCATCTGATCGGCTCCGCGCTCATCCTCGCACGTACTGCCGGGTACCGGAGCACGCCGCCAAGGAGTGGTCAGTGGGCGCAGGCGGCCGCGGCCTGCTTGCGCAGCGCGCGCACGGCCTCGGCGGGATCCTCCGCGCCGTAGACCGCGGAACCGGCGACGAAGACGTCGGCGCCGGCCTCGGCGCAGCGCTCGATCGTGGACGCGGAGACGCCGCCGTCCACCTGGAGCCACAGCTCCAGGCCGTGCCGGTCGATCAGCTGCCGGGCCCGGCGGATCTTGGGCAGCATGATGTCGAGGAAGGCCTGGCCGCCGAAGCCCGGCTCCACCGTCATGATCAGCAGCATGTCGAGCTCAGGCAGCAGGTCCTCGTAGGGCTCGATCGGGGTGGCCGGCTTGAGCGCCATCGAGGCCCGGGCGCCCATGGCGCGGATCTCACGGGCGAGGCGCACGGGGGCGGCGGCGGCCTCGACGTGGAAGGTGACGGAGCCGGCGCCCGCCTCGACGTAGGCCGGCGCCCAGCGGTCCGGGTCCTCGATCATCAGGTGGCAGTCGAGCGGGGTCTCGGTCGCCTTGCGCAGCGACTCGACGACCGGCACACCGAGCGTGAGGTTGGGGACGAAGTGGTTGTCCATCACGTCGACATGGAGCCAGTCGGCTCCCTCGACCGCACGGGCTTCGTCGGCGAGCCGGGCGAAGTCGGCGGAGAGGATGCTGGGGTTGATCTGCACGGCCATGCCCCCAGTATGGCGGTGCGGACCCCCCGGCCGCGCATCCGGGCACGGCGCCTGTGGAAAACCCGGGGCCCGTCCGGCACGCTGCGCCCACGCGCGAGCCGCCGCCCGCCGGGTGTCAACACGACCGGCGCGACGGGCGGTTCGGGCCAGGGGTGGGCCGCGCCGGGCCCGGAACGGCGGTGACCGCCCGCGCAGGGATGCGGGCGGTCACGGACGGGACAGGACGTCCCCGGTCGGCCGGGCGGCGATGCGCCCGGGCCTCACGCGTTGGGACGCTTGCCGTGGTTGGCGCCCTTCTTCTTCCGGGCGCGCCTCTTGTTTCCTCGCTTGGACATGGTGCCCAATCCTCTCATCAAGGACATTTCAGCCGGGCCCAGTCTAGGAGCGGGGCACGCCGCAGGCACGTTCCCCCCGCTCAGCCGGTGCGTCGCAGCAGCGCGAGGTACATCGCGTCCGTGCCGTGCAGGTGCGGCCACAGCTGGACGTCGGGACCGTCCCCGAGGTCCGCCACACCGGGCATCAGCGGCCGGGCGTCGACCCACTCGACGGCAGCGGCGCCGGAGGCGCCCAGCACGTCCTCGACGACGGCCCGGGTCTCCGCCGGGTGCGGCGAGCAGGTGGCGTAGCCGACCACACCGCCGACGCGCACCGCGCGCAGCGCCGACTCCAGCAGCCCGCGCTGCAGCGGCGCGAAGCCCGCCAGGTCCTCGGCACGGCGCCGCCAGCGGGCCTCGGGCCTGCGGCGCAGCGCCCCCAGGCCCGTGCAGGGCACGTCGACCAGCACACGGTCGAAGGAGCCCGGCCGCCACGCGGGACGCGTGCCGTCGGCGACGATGACCTCATAGGGACCCGGGTTGCCGGCCAGCGTGCGAGCGACGAGGCGGGCACGGTGCGGCTGCTTCTCCGAGGCCACCAGGGCCGCCCCGCGCTGCGCCGCGAGCGCGGCCAGCAGCGCCGCCTTGCCGCCGGGGCCCGCGCAGCCGTCCAGCCACACCCGGTCCGGGCCGTCGCCGAGCGGTGCCGCGGCCAGGGCCGCGGCGACGAGTTGACTGCCCTCGTCCTGCACGCCGGCCCGGCCCTCGCGCACCGCCTCGACGGCCGCCGGGTCGCCGCCCTCGGCGAGACGGACCGCGTACGGCGACCAGCGGCCGGGCTCGGTGGCGTCCGGCGGCAGCGCGTCGGCCAATTCCTGCGGCGTGACGCGGCCCGGCCGGGCGACCAGCGTGACCTCGGGGCGCTCGTTGTCGGCCGCGAGCAGTTCCTCCATGCCGGCGCGGCCGCCGCCGAGGGCGTCCCAGAGGGCGGAGACGATCCACCGCGGGTGGGAGTGGACGACGGCGAGGTGGTCCTCGGGGTCCTCGTCGTAGGGCGGGGCGACCTCGTCCAGCCACGCGTCCAGGTCCTGCGCGGCGATGCGGCGCAGGACGGCGTTGACGAACTTCGCCCGCCCGTCGCCCAGCACGACCCGGGCCAGCTCGACGGTCGCGGAGACGGCGGCGTGCGTCGGGATGCGCGTGCCCAGCAGCTGGTGGGCGCCGAGGGAGAGCACGTCCAGCACCGGCGGGTCCACCTCGCGCAGCGGGCGGTCCACGCAGGCCGCGATCACGGCGTCGTAGGTGCCCCGGCGGCGGAGCGTTCCGTAGACCAGTTCGGTGGCCAGCGCGGCGTCCCGCCGGTCGAACTCCCTGCCCTTGCGCACCGCCTCGGCCTCGGCCTCGCGCAGCAGCGAGGGCAGGACGAGGTTGGCGTACGCGTCCCGCTCGTCGACGGCCCGCAGTGCCTCGAAGGCCAGGATGCGCACGGGGTCGCGCTGCGGCTTGCGGTAGGGCCGGCCGCCTTGCGGCGGCTCCCCCTGCGAGCGGCCCCGGCGGGCGGCGGGCTGGGATCGGCGGCGTGACGGTTCGCTCACGTGAAAGGTGCTCCGGAAGGGTCGGTGGTACGGCGGGGCGTCGTGCCCCGGTTCCGAGCGTACGTGGGACGCGCGCTCACGCGCCCAGCCGCTCCCCGGAGGGGACGCGGACGCCGCGCGCCCAGTCGGCGGCGGCCATCGGCTTCTTGCCCTGCGGGCGCACCTCGCCGAGCTCCACGGCATGGCTGCCGGTGCCGACGAGCACGGCCCGCTTGGTGACCTCCAGCTCGCCGGGCGCGAGACCGTCGTGCTCGGGCAGGAGGGTCACCGGGCCGATCTTCAGCCGTTCGCCGCCGAAGAGGGTCCAGGCGCCCGGGGCGGGGGTGCAGCCGCGGACCAGGCGGTCCACGCGCAGCGCGGGGGCCTTCCAGTCGATCCGGGCGTCCTCGACGGTGATCTTGGACGCCGTCGTGATCCCCTCCGCGGGCTGCGGGCGGGCGACCAGCGAGCCGTCCTCGATGCCGTCCATGGTGGCCGCCAGCAGCCTCGCCCCGCTGTGGGCGAGCCGGGTGAGCAGGTCGCCACTGGTGTCCCGGGGCCGCACGTCCTCGGTGACGACGCCGTAGACCGGCCCGGAGTCCAGGCCCTCCTCGATGAGGAAGGTGGAGGCGCCGGTGACCTCGTCGCCGGCCATCACCGCGTGCTGGACGGGCGCCGCGCCGCGCCAGGCGGGCAGCAGGGAGAAGTGCAGGTTGACCCACCCGTGGGCGGGCACGTCGAGGGCGACGCGCGGCAGCAGGGCTCCGTAGGCGACGACCGGGCAGCAGTCGGGCGCGATCTCGCGCAGCCGGGCCAGGAAGTCCTCGTCACGGGGCCGCGTGGGCTTGAGCACCTCGATCCCGGCCTCCTCGGCCCGCTGGGCCACCGGGCTGGCGACGAGCTTGCGCCCGCGGCCCGCGACGGCGTCGGGCCGCGTGACGACGGCGACGACCTCGTGCCGGCCGGAGGCGATCAGGGCGTCGAGGGCGGGAACGGCGACCTCGGGGGTGCCGGCGAAGACGAGCCTCATACGGGTGCGGTGCCTTTCTACAGAACGCGGCTCTACAGAGCGCGGCCGAAGGTGCTGTGCGGCGAGACGCGGACCTGGGGCTCGGGCTGCCCGGCCCACTCCGCCTCCCGTATCGCCTTCATGGCGGCCTTGCGCTGCTCCGGGTCGAGCCGGTCGATGAAGATGATCCCGTCGAGGTGGTCGGTCTCGTGCTGGATGCAGCGCGCGAGCAGCTGGGTGCCCTCGATGGTCACCGGGTCACCGTGCATGTTGAAGCCCCTGGCGACGACACCGTGGGCGCGCTTGGTGTCGAAGCGCAGGCCGGGCAGCGAGAGGCAGCCCTCGGGACCGTCCTGTTCCTCGTCGGTCAGGCTCAGGTCGGGGTTGACCAGGTGGCCCACCTCGCCGTCGACGTGATAGGTGAACACCCGCAGCGACACGCCGATCTGAGGGGCCGCCAGGCCCGCGCCCGGGGCGTCGCGCATGGTCTCCTCGAGGTCCTTGACGAGGGTGCGCAGTTCTTTGTCGAAGACGGTCACCGGCTGCGCCTTCATGCGCAGCACAGGGTCGCCGAAGAGGCGGATCGGCTGGATGGACACGCGGCGGACTCCGTGGTGGACGACGGGTGGACAACTGCACCAGTCTATGGGCCGCCGGAGTGGGGGCGCGCACAGCTTCACGCGCCCCCTGGCGAGCGCGATGCGCCCCCGCTGCGTGACTCCCCGGGCGGCTGGCGCGTTGATGTCAAAGGAGATTGACCGACACGAGCCGGCTCGAGAGGCCAGTTGATGCCCGAACACGCAACTCACGACGCCCAGGCCAGGGCGAGCCTTCACCTGCTGGTGCGGGACATCGAGCGGGTCCGCCGACAGGTCGACGCGCTGCGCACCCTCACCACCCAGCTGGGCAATGTCTACCGCCCCCGGCGCAGCGGCCCGTCCGCCGGATTCGTCGTCTACGGCCGGGCGCCCGCCCCCACCGTACGACTCGCCCAGGAACTGCGGGACAGCGTCGAGACCCTGGTGACCGCGGCCGTGGAGTTCGACCGCTCCCTGGGCTTCTCGTGGGACGCCGTCGGCTCCGCGCTGGGCGTCACCAAGCAGGCCGTCCACCGTCGCTACGGCACCCGTCGTGCGACCACCGCCACCTCCGTGGAGGCACACGGCGAGCCCGCCTCCCCCGCACCGGCCGTCGCGGCGGTCCCCGCGCCCACCGTTCCCGCGGCCCGGACCATGCCCACCCCCATGACCCGCGACGAGGGGCTTCCCGGCGCGGTCCCCGCCCCCCGTACCGGCTGACCCTCCCCCTCCCTCAGACGCCCTCCCGCCCCGCCGCCCACCGCGCCTCACCGGCCGGACGCCGGGGCGGACGCGTCTGCGGACTCACTGCGCGGGCTCAGTCCGAGCGCGCGGGCCTCAGGGCGCAGGCCTCACCCGATGTCGGGCGGGTCGATGCGCACCCGCACCGGGTCGGCCTCCTTGCGGGCGATGCGGGCGGTCTGCGCGGCCTTGAGGGCGGCGGCGAGCGCCGCCCCGTTCCCCGGACGTACACGCAGCAGCACGCGGTCCCACCGCTCGCCGGGCGGGGTGTCCCCGCTGCGGCGCGGGCGCGCGGGGTCGACGACGGGCAACGGCACGGGCCCCAGGATGTCGGTGCCCTCCGGGAGGCGGACGGTCTCCAGCAGGTCGGCCACGGCAGCGGGACGCCCGCTCACCGAGGCCATCCGGGAGACCGGCGGGAAGCCGAGCTCGGCGCGTTCCGCCAGCTCCCGCACCGCGTGGCCGACCGGGTCCCAGCGCACCAGGGCCTGCACCGGGCGGAGCGTGGGCTCCGCCATGACCACGACGGTGCCGCCCTCGCCGGCCGGGCGCACCAGCGCCGCGGCGTGGGCCCAGCGGCGCAGGGTCTCCTCCCCCGCGCGCAGGTCCGGACGGTTGAGCAGGGCCCAGCCGTCCAGGAGCAGCGCGGCCGCGTAACCCCCGTCGGCGACCGGCTCGGCTCCGGGCGTGGAGATCACCAGTGCGGGCGTCTCCGGCACCGAGGCCAGCACCCCGTCGCGGCCCGAGGTGCGGACGGGCACCTTGGCGAAGGCGCGGCCGAGTTCATCGGCGGTGCGGCGGACACCGACCACCTGGGCGCGCAGCCGGAAGCCGCCGCACTCCTTGCAGTGCCAGGCCGCCTCGGGCCGTCCGCACCAGCCGCAGTGCGGTGCGCTGTCGCCGTCGCCGAGCTGGAGCGGTCCGGCGCACTGCGCGCACCGCGCGGGTTCCCGGCAGCGCTCGCAGGCCAGCCGGGGCACATAGCCGCGCCGCGGCACCTGGACGAGCACCGGCCCCCGCTGGAGGGCGTCGCGGGTGACCTGCCATGCCACGCTCGGCAGGCGGGCAGCGCGCGCCGCGGCGTCCCGCGCCTCGTCGCCCTCGCCGACGGTGCGCACCAGCGGTGCGGCGGCCCGGACCCGCTCGCGGGGCGCCGTGATGGGCAACGCCCACTGGCTGTCGACCAGTTGGGCACCCTCGACGGTGCAGGTGAGGCCGCCCAGCAGGAATCCGGCCGCTTCCTCGGTGGCTCGCAGCAGCAGGACGTCACGGGCGTGCGGCTGCGGCGCGTGCGGTTCGGCGTGGCTGGAGTCGCCGTCGTCCCACAGCACGGTCAGGCCGAGGTCCGCCACCGGGGCGAACATGGCGGCCCGGGTGCCCACGACGGCGCGTACGCTTCCACGGCTCACCGCGAGCCAGCGGCGGTAGCGCTCCTCGGGCCCGGCGTCCGCGGTGAGCAGCACATGGCGCCCGTCCCCGAGCAGCGCGGTCAGCGCGGTGTCGATCCGGGCGGCCGCGCGGCCGTCGGGGACGACCGTGAGCGCTCCGCGCCCGGAGGCCAGCGTCGCCGCCATGGCGCGGGCGACCTCCTCGGGCCAGGTCGGTCCCGGCAGGGCCGTCCACACCGCCCGCGGGGTGTCGCCGCGGGCGAGGGCCTGCAGGAAGGCGGGGCCGGTGGCGTACCGCCGCCACGTTCCGGGGTCCACCGGGGCGGGGGCCGGCAGCGGCTCTCGGGCCGGTTCGGCCTCGGCCTTCGCCCGCCGCGGCGGCACCGCGAGCTGGACGACGTCGGCGAGCGCTCCGGCATAGCGGTCGGCGACCGCCCGGCACAGCCGCAGCAGCTCGGGGGTCAGCACCTCCTCCGGCGACAGCACCTGGGCGAGCGGCGCGAGCGGCCCCCGGTAGTCGCTCTCGGCCAGCCGGTCGACGATGAAGCCGTCATGCAGCTCCCCGCCCTCACGGCGGCCCTTCACCACGCGCGCACCGAAGCGGACGCGCACCCGGACGCCCGGCCGCGCCTCGGCGTCCATCGCGGCGGGCACGGCGTAGTCGAAGTACTGGTCGAGGTGGAGCAGCCCCTTGTCGACCAGGACCCGGGCGACCGGCAGGCCGTCGGCCAGCGCGGCCCCCCGCCAGGTGCGCGGCTTGGCGCGGGGCTCCTTGGCCTTGCGCACCGTCTCCCGGATGAGCGCGAGCTGCTCTCCCCCCTGCGGCCCGTCCGCCGGGGGTGTCTCGTGGTGGTCCTCGCTGCTCACAGCCTCAGTGTTACCAGACCGCTCGGACAGCGTGCGCCCCTGCCGCCCGGCGGCGCTCACCAGCGGGAGGGAGCGGGAGGGGCAGCGACGGGGACGAGAAACGGGGACGAGAAGGGGACGGCTCCGGACCGTGCGGTCCGGGGCCGTCCCCGATGCCCTGTGCGACGCGGTGCTACAGACCGACCGTCTCGCGCAGCGCCTCGACGCGGTCGGTGCGCTCCCAGGTGAAGTCGGGGAGGGCGCGGCCGAAGTGCCCGTACGCCGCGGTCTGGGCGTAGATCGGGCGGAGCAGGTCGAGGTCGCGGATGATCGCGGCCGGGCGCAGGTCGAAGACCTGGCTGATGGCCTGCTCGATCCGCTCGGGCTCCACGGTGTGGGTGCCGAAGGTCTCGACGAAGAGGCCGACCGGCTCGGCCTTGCCGATCGCGTACGCGACCTGGACCTCGCAGCGCGCTGCAAGGCCGGCGGCGACGACGTTCTTGGCGACCCAGCGCATCGCGTAGGCGGCGCTGCGGTCGACCTTGGACGGGTCCTTGCCGGAGAAGGCGCCGCCGCCGTGGCGGGCCATGCCGCCGTAGGTGTCGATGATGATCTTGCGACCGGTGAGGCCGGCGTCGCCCATCGGGCCGCCGATCTCGAAGCGTCCGGTCGGGTTGACCAGCAGGCGGTAGCCCTCGGTGTCGATCTTGATGCCGTCGTCCAGGAGCGCCCTGAGCTCCGGCTCCACGACGAACTCGCGGATGTCGGGCGCGAGCAGCGAGTCCAGGTCGATGTCGCTGGCGTGCTGCGAGGAGACGACGACGGTGTCCAGGCGCACGGCCTTGTCGCCGTTGTACTCGATGGTGACCTGCGTCTTGCCGTCGGGACGCAGGTACGGGATGGTCCCGTTCTTGCGGACCTCGGTCAGCCGCCGGGAGAGCCGGTGCGCCAGCGTGATCGGGAGCGGCATCAGCTCGGGGGTCTCGTCGCACGCGTAACCGAACATCAGGCCCTGGTCGCCGGCGCCCTGCTTGTCCAGCTCGTCCTCATCGCCCTCGACCCGGTTCTCGTACGCCGTGTCGACGCCCTGCGCGATGTCCGGGGACTGCGCGCCGATGGACACCGAGACGCCGCAGGAGGCGCCGTCGAAGCCCTTCTTCGAGGAGTCGTAGCCGATGTCGAGGATCTTGTTGCGCACCAGGGTCGCGATGTCGGCGTAACCCTTGGTGGTGACCTCTCCGGCGACGTGCACCAGGCCGGTGGTGATCAACGTCTCGACGGCGACGCGGGAGGTGGGGTCCTCCTTGAGCAGTGCGTCGAGGATCGTGTCGCTGATCTGGTCAGCGATCTTGTCGGGGTGACCCTCGGTCACGGACTCCGAAGTGAACAGGCGGCGGGACACATCGCTCCCTGGGGTTGCAGCGGCTGCTGGCTGATCATTGGTGGCTCGCGCGGGGCTGCGCCCGGCAGGCCAGGGGTCAGTTTATCGTTGGTGACGCGAAGATGGACACGGCATCTCGAACGTTGGGAACGCCGTGACCTGCAACACTGTCCATCACCCCGGGCGCGAACGCCAGTAGCGCGCTCGCGCGACACGCGGTGTCGTGCCCCGACCGGGGCACCGGTCAGGCAAGACGCCGGACGACCAGGTCCCAGACCTGCTCGGCAAGAGCCTCCTTGGGGCCGTGCGGCACCGGGGTCTCAGTGCCGTCGGCGCCGATGATCACGGCCTCGTTCTCCTCGGTCCCGAACGCCTTGTGGTCGCCGACCTCGTTGACGACCAGCAGGTCGCACCCCTTGCGGGCGAGCTTGGCGCGGCCGTTGGCCAGCACGTCGTCGGTCTCGGCGGCGAAGCCCACGACGACCTGTGCGGCGCTGGGCCGTTCGGCGGAGAGCTCGGCGAGGATGTCGGGGTTGCGCACCAGTTCGACAGGCGCGGGGTCCTCGCCGTCCTTCTTCTTGATCTTGCCCTCGGCGTAGTGGGCCGGGCGGAAGTCGGCGACGGCTGCGGCCATCACCACCGCGTCGGCGTCGGCGGCGGCCTTCAGAACCGCCTCGCGCAGCTGCACGGCGGTGCCCACCCGGACCACGTCAACGCCGGCCGGGTCGGCGAGCGCGGTGTTCGCGGCGATCAGGGTGACCCGGGCCCCCCGTGCGACGGCCGTGCGGGCCAGGGCGTAGCCCTGCTTGCCCGAGGAACGGTTGCCCAGGTAGCGGACGGGGTCCAGCGGCTCACGGGTGCCACCGGCGCTGACCACGACGTGGCGTCCTGCCAGGTCGGCCTCCGCGGCACGGGGGCCGCGCAGCAGCACCCGGCGGCACGCCTCGAAGATCTCGGCCGGGTCGGGGAACCGGCCCTTGCCGGTGTCGACGCCGGTGAGCCGGCCGACCGCGGGCTCGATCACGATCGCGCCGCGGCGGCGGAGCGTGGCCACGTTCTCCTGGGTGGCCGCGTGCTCCCACATCTCGGTGTGCATGGCGGGCACGAACACCACCGGGCAGCGCGCGGTCAGCAGTGTGTTCGTCAGCAGGTCGTCGGCCAGCCCGTGGGCCGCCTTGGCCAGCACGTCGGCGGTGGCGGGGGCGACCACGACCAGGTCGGCGCCCTGCCCGATGCGCACGTGCGGCACCTCGTGGACGGACTCCCAGACCTCCGTCGAGACGGGGTTGCCGGACAGCGCGGACCAGGTGGCCTCGCCGACGAAGTGCAGCGCCGAGGCGGTGGGCACGACCCGTACCTCGTGGCCGGACTCGGTGAACCGGCGCAGCAGCTCGCACGCCTTGTAGGCGGCGATCCCGCCGCTCACACCCAGGACGACCTGTGGCTTGCCCATCGTCTCTCCCGCGCTGTGTGGACCGTGTGCGTACCTGCCCATGACACACCACGGGCCCGGCGGCTCGGCCGCCGGGCCCCCTGATGCGTGCCTGGGTCGTGCTACTGAGCCGGGCCCTCGATGGCCTCGGAGGTCAGCAGACCCGCGTTGATCTCGCGCAGCGCGATCGAGAGCGGCTTCTCGTGCACGTGGGTGTCCACGAGGGGGCCGACGTACTCGAGCAGGCCTTCGCCCAGCTGCGAGTAGTACGCGTTGATCTGACGGGCGCGCTTGGCCGCGTAGATCACGAGGCTGTACTTCGAGTCAGTGGCCTCGAGCAGCTCGTCGATCGGCGGGTTGATGATGCCCTCGGGCGCGGTGATGGAAGAGGACACGCTCTACCTTCCGATGGGATGGACTGGATGAACCTGGATCAACGTCGACGACCTGCTGTGCTCCGGGCCGGTCCGCGAGCCGCGTTGCTCGGCTCCCGGGTCGCATCCGGAAAAGACCACAAAAGATCAGTCCACGGTCATCAAGGCTAGCAGCTCGCGCGCCACGTCCTCGACGGACGTGTTGACCAGGGTGATGTCGAACTCCGTCTCGGCCGCCAGCTCGACCCGGGCGGCCTCGAGACGGCGCTCGATGACCTCCGGCGGTTCGGTGCCGCGACCGGTGAGCCGGCGGACCAGCTCGTCCCAGCTCGGCGGTGCGAGGAAGATCAGCTGGGCGTCGGGCATCGACTCCCGGACCTGGCGCGCGCCCTGCAGGTCGATCTCCAGCAGGACCGGCTCGCCGGCGTCCAGCCGCTCCAGGACGGCCTGGCGCGGGGTGCCGTACCGGTTGCCGGCGAATTCGGCCCACTCCAGCAGTTCGCCGTTGGCGACGAGCTTGTCGAACTCGTCACTGTCGACGAAGAAGTAGTGCACCCCGTGCTCCTCCCCGGGCCGCGGCCTGCGGGTGGTGGCCGAGACCGAGAGCCAGACCTCGGGGTGGACTGTGCGCATATGAGCGACGACCGTGCTCTTGCCGACCCCCGAGGGGCCGGAGAGCACGGTCAGCCGCGGACGTTCACTCATGGAGCGATTATCCCGGTTCCCGGAGGGTGCTGGGAACGTCAGGCAGCGGGACTGCCGAACTCGCGCTCCAGGGAGGCGATCTGGTTGGAGCCGAGCCCACGGACCCGGCGGCTCTCGGAGATGCCGAGCCGCTCCATGATCTGCTTGGCGCGGACCTTGCCCACGCCGGGCAGGGACTCCAGGAGGGCGGAGACCTTCATCTTGCCGATGACGTCGTTCTCCTGGCCCTGCTTGATGACCTCGTGCAGCGAGGCGCCGGAGTGCTTGAGCCGATTCTTGACCTCGGCGCGCTCCCGGCGAGCCGCGGCGGCCTTCTCGAGCGCGGCAGCGCGCTGTTCAGGGGTAAGGGGCGGAAGAGCCACGCCTACGTCACCTCGGAAGTAGAACTGTCGGATACGGATCGGTGTGGAACCTAGCTGCCCCCCACCTGCAGGGGCAACGTGAAACGCGCACCTTGCGCGCTCTCGTCGGAGACTAGCGGCCCGAACGCTCACAGTCAGCGCAAACAAGAAGAAAAGTCCTGGTCAGCGTCAATCGACCAGGACTTTCCGGACAAATCTGAGCAGGTTTCCGGACGTCTTGACTCCTACTTGACGGCTTCGGCGAGCTGAACGGCCTCCTGCCGGGCCGCTTCACGCAGCGCGGAGACCGACGGGCCGTGCCGCAGAACACCCCGGCTCACGCTGGGTACGACGTTGCGCACCGCGTCCCCGAACACCCTCGGGAGGTCCTTGGCCGTGGCCCCCTGGGCCCCGATTCCGGGGGCGAGGAGGGGGCCGTTCACGGCCAATTCCACGCCGGCCCGGTCCAGGGTGGCGCCGACGACCGCGCCGACCGAGCCGAGGGGCGTGGCGCCCGCGTTCTCGGCGGCGATGTGGTCCAGCATCACCTGTGCGAGCGACCTGCCGTCCGGCGCGGTTGACCGCTGCACCTCCGCGCCCTCCGGATTGGAGGTCAGCGCCAGCACGAAGACGCCGCTGCCGCTCGCGCGCGCCGCGTCCAGGGCCGGGCGCAGGGAGCCGAAGCCCAGGTAGGGGCTGACGGTGACGGCGTCGGAGAAGAGCGGGGACGCCGGGTCGAGGTAGGTCGCGGCGTACGCGTCCATGGTGGAGCCGATGTCGCCGCGCTTGGCGTCCATCACCACCAGGGCGCCCGCGGCGCGGGCGTCGGCGACCGCCCGCTCCAGGACGGCGATGCCGCGTGAGCCGAAGCGCTCGAAGAAGGCGCTCTGCGGCTTCAGCACGGCCACGCGGTCGGCGAGGGCCTCCACGACGGTGCGGGTGAAGCGTTCCAGGCCCGCGATGTCGTCGCCCAGGCCCCAGGCGGTGAGCAGGGAGGAGTGCGGGTCGATCCCGACGCACAGCGGGCCGCGGGTGTCCATGGCGCGGCGCAGGCGTGCGCCGAAGGGCTCGGGGCTGGTCACGGGGTGGCTGCCTTCCGGGTGTCGGCGCCGACGGCGTCGGCGAGGGTGGCGTACGGGCTGTTCTTCAGGCGGCTCGCGAGGCCGCGGTGGACCGTGCGGCACCAGAAGGGGCCCTGGTAGATGAAGGCGCTGTAGCCCTGGACCAGGGTCGCCCCGGCGAGGATGCGCTGCCACACGTCGTCGGCGGTCTCGACGCCGCCGACCCCCACCAGCGTGATCCGGTCGCCGACCCTGGCGTACAGGCGGCGCAGCACCTCCAGGGAGCGTTCCTTCAGAGGGGCGCCGGACAGGCCGCCCGTCTCCTTGACCAGGCCGGGGTCCGAGCGCAGGCCGAGGCCGTCGCGGGCGATGGTGGTGTTGGTGGCGATGATGCCGTCCAGGCCGAGTTCGAGGGCGAGGTCGGCGACGGCGTCCACGTCCTCGTCGGCGAGATCGGGCGCGATCTTGACGAGCAGCGGGACCCGGCGGCCGGGCACCGTGCGGTCGGCGGCCTCCCGCACGGCGGTGAGCAGCGGCCGCAGGTGGTCGACGGCCTGAAGGTTCCGCAGTCCGGGGGTGTTGGGCGACGAGACGTTGACGACGAGGTAGTCGGCGTGCCGGGCCAGCCGCTCGGTGGACGTCACGTAGTCCGCGACCGCCTCACCCTCGGGGACGACCTTGGTCTTGCCGATGTTGACGCCGACGGTCGTCGGGAAGACCGCCGTGCGGGCGGCCAGGCGCTCGGCCACCGCGGCGGATCCCTCGTTGTTGAAGCCCATGCGGTTGATCAGCGCCCGGTCCTCGATCAGGCGGAACAACCGCTGCCGGGGGTTGCCGGGCTGCGGCTGGGCGGTGACGGTGCCGATCTCGACGTGGTCGAAGCCGAGCATGGTCAGTCCGTCGATGCCGACGGCGTTCTTGTCGAAGCCGGCGGCGAGCCCGAAGGGGCCGTGCATCCGGCGGCCGAGGGCCTCGGTGCGCAGTTCCCGGTACCGGGGCGCGAGGAGCGCGGCGACGAAGGTGCGCAGCACGGGGACGCGGGCGGCGCGGCGGATCCAGCCGAAGGCGAGATGGTGGGCCTGCTCAGGATCCAGGCGTTTGAAGATCAGGCGGAACAGGAGCGCGTACATGGTGCCTCCACGGCGGACGAAGGGCGGGCGGCTCGCCACGAGGGGGGACACCGCGTCGGTGTCCCCCCTCGTGGCCCCTACGCCTCGCGGGCGGCGGTGAGGCGTTCCGCGTGCTCCTGCAGGGAACGGACCCCGACGTCGCCCCGGGCCAGGGCGTCCAGCCCCTGCACCGCGGCGGCGAGCGCCTGCACGGTGGTCAGGCACGGCACGCCGCGGGACACGGCGGCGGTGCGGATGTCGTATCCGTCGAGGCGGCCGCCGGTGCCGAACGGGGTGTTGACGATGAGGTCGATCGCACCGTCGTGGATGAGGTCCACCACGGTCGGCTCGCCGTTCGGGCCGGTGCCCTCGCTCTTCTTGCGCACGACGGTGGCCTCGATGCCGTTGCGCTTGAGCACCTCGGCGGTGCCGGAGGTGGCCAGCAACTCGAAGCCGTGCTCCACCAGGGCCCGGGCCGGGAAGATCAGCGCGCGCTTGTCGCGGTTGGCCACCGAGACGAAGGCGCGGCCCTTGGTCGGCAGCGCGCCGTAGGCACCGGCCTGCGACTTGGCGTACGCCGTGCCGAAGACCGAGTCGATGCCCATGACCTCGCCGGTGGAGCGCATCTCCGGGCCGAGGACGGTGTCCACGCCGCGGCCGTGCACGTCACGGAAGCGGCTCCACGGCAGTACGGCCTCCTTGACGGAGATCGGCGCGTCGAGCGGCAGGGTGCCGCCGTCGCCGTGGGCCGGCAGCAGGCCCTCCGCGCGCAGTTCGGCGACGGTGGCGCCGAGCGAGATGCGGGCGGCGGCCTTGGCCAGCGGCACCGCGGTCGCCTTGGAGGTGAACGGCACGGTGCGGGAGGCGCGCGGGTTGGCCTCCAGCACGTACAGGATGTCCCCGGCCAGGGCGAACTGGATGTTGATCAGGCCCTGGACGCCGACGCCCTTGGCGATGGCCTCGGTGGAGGCGCGCAGCCGCTTGATGTCGTGGCCGCCCAGCGTGATCGGGGGCAGCGCGCAGGCGGAGTCGCCGGAGTGGATACCGGCCTCCTCGATGTGCTCCATGACGCCGCCGAGGTAGAGCTCGTGGCCGTCGTAGAGGGCGTCGACGTCGATCTCGATGGCGTCGTCGAGGAAGCGGTCGACCAGGACGGGGCGGTCGGGGCCGATCTCGGTGGACTCCGCGATGTAGGAGGCGAGGCGGGTCTCGTCGTAGACGATCTCCATGCCGCGGCCGCCGAGCACGTACGAGGGGCGCACCAGGACCGGGTAGCCGATCTCGTCGGCGATGGCCTTGGCCTCCTCGAAGGTGGTCGCCGTGCCGTGCTTGGGGGCGGGCAGGCCGGCCTTCGCCAGGACCCGGCCGAAGGCGCCGCGGTCCTCGGCGAGGTGGATGGCCTCGGGCGAGGTGCCGACGACGGGCACGCCGTTGTCCTTCAGTGCCTGCGCGAGGCCCAGCGGGGTCTGGCCGCCGAGCTGGACGACGACGCCCGCGACCGGGCCCGCCTGCTGCTCGGCGTGGACGATCTCCAGGACGTCCTCCAGGGTGAGCGGCTCGAAGTAGAGCCGGTCGGAGGTGTCGTAGTCGGTGGAGACGGTCTCCGGGTTGCAGTTGACCATGACGGTCTCGTAGCCCGCGTCGTGCAGCGCGAAGGAGGCGTGCACACAGGAGTAGTCGAACTCGATGCCCTGGCCGATGCGGTTCGGGCCGGAGCCGAGGATGATCACGGCGGGCCTCTCGCGCGGCGCGACCTCGGTCTCCTCGTCGTAGGACGAGTAGAAGTACGGGGTGCGGGCGGCGAACTCGGCGGCGCATGTGTCGACCGTCTTGTAGACCGGGCGGACGCCGAGCGCGTGCCGGACCTCGCGGACGACGTCCTCGCGCAGCCCGCGGACGGCGGCGATCTGGGCGTCGGAGAAGCCGTAGCGCTTGGCCTCGGCCAGCAGCTCGGGGTCGAGCTTGCCGGCGGCGGCCAGTTCGTCGGCGATCTCCTTGATCAGGAAGAGCTGGTCGACGAACCAGGGGTCGATCCTCGTCGCGTCGAAGACCTCCTCCGGCGTGGCTCCGGCCCGGATCGCCTGCATGACGGTGTTGATCCGGCCGTCGGTGGGGCGCCCGGCGGCGAGCAGCAGCTCGCCCTTGTCGCCCGGTTCGCCGGCGAAGGCGAACTGGCTGCCCGCCTTCTCCAGCGAGCGCAGCGCCTTCTGCAGCGCCTCGGGGAAGTTGCGGCCGATCGCCATGGCCTCGCCGACCGACTTCATGGTGGTGGTGAGGGTGGAGTCGGCGGCCGGGAACTTCTCGAAGGCGAAGCGCGGCACCTTGACGACGACGTAGTCGAGCGTCGGCTCGAAGGACGCCGGCGTCTGCTCGGTGATGTCGTTGGGGATCTCGTCGAGGGTGTAGCCGACGGCCAGCTTGGCGGCGATCTTGGCGATCGGGAAGCCGGTCGCCTTCGAGGCGAGCGCGGAGGAGCGGGAGACCCGGGGGTTCATCTCGATGACGATGACCCGGCCGTCCTCGGGGTCGACCGCGAACTGGATGTTGCAGCCGCCGGTGTCCACGCCGACCTCGCGGATCACGGCGATGCCGATGTCGCGCAGGGTCTGGTACTCGCGGTCGGTCAGCGTCATCGCGGGCGCCACCGTGATGGAGTCGCCGGTGTGCACGCCCATGGGGTCGAAGTTCTCGATGGAGCAGACGACCACGACGTTGTCGTTCTTGTCGCGCATGAGCTCCAGCTCGTACTCCTTCCAGCCGAGGATGGACTCCTCCAGGAGCACCTCGGTGGTCGGGGAGAGCGTGAGTCCCTGGCCGGCGATGCGGCGCAGCTCCTCCTCGTCGTGGGCGAAGCCGGAGCCGGCGCCGCCCATGGTGAAGGAGGGGCGGACGACGACCGGGTAGCCGCCGAGGGTGTCGACGCCGGCGATCACCTCGTCCATGGTGTGGCAGATGACCGAGCGGGCGGACTCGCCGTGGCCGATCTTGGCGTTGACGGCCCGGACGACGTCCTTGAACAGGTCGCGGTCCTCGCCCTTGTTGATGGCCTCGACATTGGCGCCGATCAGCTCGACGCCGTACTTGTCGAGGACTCCCGCCGTGTGCAGCGAGATCGCGGTGTTGAGCGCGGTCTGGCCACCCAGGGTGGGCAGCAGCGCGTCCGGGCGCTCCTTGGCGATGATCTTCTCGACGAACTCCGGGGTGATCGGCTCCACATAGGTGGCGTCGGCGATCTCCGGGTCGGTCATGATCGTGGCCGGGTTGGAGTTGACCAGGATCACCCGCAGGCCCTCGGCGCGCAGGACGCGGCACGCCTGGGTGCCGGAGTAGTCGAACTCCGCTGCCTGGCCGATGACGATCGGGCCGGAGCCGATGACCAGGACGGACTGGATATCGGTGCGCTTAGGCACGCTGGCCCTCCATGAGCTTCACGAAGCGGTCGAACAGGTATGCGGCGTCGTGCGGACCCGCTGCGGCCTCGGGGTGGTACTGGACGCTGAAGGCGGGGGTGTCGAGCAACCGCAGGCCCTCGACCACGTTGTCGTTGAGGCAGACGTGGGAGACCTCCACCCGCCCGTACGGGGTGTCGGTGACCTGGTCGAGCGGCGCGTCCACGGCGAATCCGTGGTTGTGGGCGGTCACCTCGACCTTGCCGGTGGAACGGTCCTGCACCGGCTGGTTGATGCCGCGGTGGCCGTACTTGAGCTTGTACGTGCCGAAACCGACCGCCCGGCCGAGGAGTTGGTTGCCGAAGCAGATGCCGAACAGCGGGGTCTTCCGCTCCAGGACGCCCCGGATGACGGTCAGGTCGGCGGTGGCCGGGTCACCGGGGCCGTTGGAGAGGAAGACGCCGTCGGGGCCGGCCGCGTAGACCTCCTCCAGGGAGGCGCCCGCGGGCAGGACGTGCACCTCGATGCCGCGCTCGGCCATGCGCTGCGGCGTCATGCCCTTGATGCCGAGGTCCAGGGCGACGACGGTGAACTTCTTCTCGCCGATGGCCGGGACGACGTACGGCTCCTTGGTGGCGACCTCCGCGGACAGGTCGGCACCCGCCATCTGCGGGGCGGCCTGCACCTCGGCCAGGAGCGCGGCCTCGTCGGTGTGCGCCTTGTTGCCGGAGAAGATACCGACGCGCATGGCGCCGCGCTCGCGCAGGTGGCGGGTGAGGGCGCGGGTGTCGATGCCGCTGATGCCGACGACCCCCTGCCGGGTCAGTTCCTCGTCCAGGGTGCGCCGCGCGCGCCAGTTGGAGGACACCCGGGCGGGGTCGCGGACGACGTAGCCGGCCACCCAGATGCGGGAGGACTCCGGGTCCTCGTCGTTGACCCCGGTGTTGCCCACGTGCGGGGCGGTCATCACGACGACCTGGCGGTGGTACGAAGGGTCGGTCAGCGTTTCCTGGTAGCCGGTCATGCCGGTGGAGAAGACGGCCTCGCCGAAGGTCTCCCCCACGGCCCCGTAGGCGCGGCCGCGGAAGGTGCGGCCGTCCTCCAGGACGAGTACGGCAGGGACCCTGGCGGGCCGCTGGGTGGAGGTCGTCATCGTGCGCCTTCCTGCTCGTGCGTAAGGGTGTTCAGGGCCTCGACCCACGCGATGTGCTCGGCGGAGCGGTCGGAGCGGAAGCCGGAGTCGATCTCCCGGTCGCCGTGCGCCCAGGTGATCACCAGCAGGCCGCCCTCGGTGAGGACCTTGCCCGCGATGCCCTTGTCGAGGCGGGCGCCGCGCAGGGCACCGGCCGGGATGAAGAAGTCCGGCGCGCCTGTGCGGACGACGTCGACGCCCCGGTCGGTCAGGGTGAGCTCGGCGCGGCTGCGCACGCCCAGCCCCTGGGCGACGATGCGGTCCAGCCACTGCCCCGCGGTGGTGCTGCCGTGGTAGCGGCCGTCCATGGTCAGCAGGACCGGTCGCGGCTCGCCCTGCTCGTCGGGGGCCGTGGGGAGGGTCGGCACGTCGCCCTGGAGGGTGCCGCGCCACTTCCAGCCCTGCCGCATCAGCCAGTAGACGAGGACGATGAACAGCAGCAGGCCGACGACCCAGCCGATGCGGGAGGACCAGTCGGTGACCTGGGCGGAGTGCTTTCCCTCCGCCGCGATGAGTACCAGAGGTGTCACGAGAGCTTCCCGTCCATGACCGTCGCCTTGCCCCGCAGGAACGTGGCGAACACCTGGCCCGGCAGCTCCAGACCCTCGTAGGGGGTGTTGCGGCTGCGGGAGGCGAAGCCCGCGGGACTCACCACACCACGGTATGCCGGATCCACGAGCGTCAGGTTGGCGGGCTCGCCGGCCGAGACGGGACGCCCGTGGCCGGACAGCCGCCCGATGGCGGCCGGGCGGAAGGACATGCGGTCGGCGACTCCGGCCCAGTCGAGCAGCCCGGTGTCGACCATGGCGTGCTGGACGACCGACAGCGCGGTCTCCAGGCCGATCATGCCCATGGCCGCGGCGCCCCACTCGCAGTCCTTGTCCTCGTGCGGGTGGGGGGCGTGGTCGGTGGCCACGCAGTCGATGGTGCCGTCGGCCAGCGCCTCGCGCAGGGCCATGACGTCGGCCTCGGTGCGCAGCGGCGGGTTGACCTTGTAGACGGGGTTGTAGGTGCGCACCAGCTCGTCGGTGAGCAGCAGGTGGTGCGGGGTGACCTCGGCGGTCACGTCCCAGCCCTTGGACTTGGCCCAGCGGACGATCTCCACCGAGCCGGCCGTGGACAGGTGGCAGATGTGCACACGCGAGCCGACGTGGGCGGCGAGCAGCACGTCGCGGGCGATGATCGACTCCTCGGCGACGGCCGGCCAGCCGGTCAGCCCCAGCTCGCCGGAGACGACGCCCTCGTTCATCTGGGCGCCCTCGGTCAGCCGCGGCTCCTGGGCGTGCTGGGCGACGACGCCGTCAAAGGCCTTCACGTACTCCAGGGCGCGGCGCATGATGACCGCGTCGTCCACGCACTTGCCGTCGTCGGAGAAGACCCGCACCCCGGCCGCGGAGTCGGCCATCGCGCCGAGCTCGGCGAGCTTCTTGCCCTCCAGGCCCACGGTGACGGCGCCGACCGGCTGGACGTCGCAGTAGCCGTGCTCGCGGCCGAGCCGCCAGACCTGCTCGACGACGCCGGCGGTGTCGGCCACCGGGAAGGTGTTGGCCATCGCGTGCACGGCGGTGTAGCCGCCGACGGCCGCCGCCTTGGTGCCGGTGAGGACGGTCTCGGAGTCCTCGCGGCCGGGCTCGCGCAGATGGGTGTGGAGGTCGACCAGCCCCGGCAGCAGGACCATGTTCCCGGCCTCGACGACGGCGGCACCCTCGGGGGCGGTCAGCCCCACGCCGATTCCGGCGATCGTCTCGCCCTCGATCAGGACGTCCTGCGGGTCTCCGCCCAGGATCCTCGCGCCGCGGATCAGCGTCCTCGGGGTCGCGCTCATGTTCACTTGTTCTCCTCAGCGGTGCGGGCGGGGGCGGGGCCGGAGACGGCGGGCTCGGCGCCGCCGAGCAGCAGGTACAGGACGGCCATGCGGATGCTCACGCCGTTCCTGACCTGCTCGACGGCGGTGCAGCGCGGCGAGTCCGCGACGTCGGCGGTGATCTCCATGCCGCGGTTCATCGGTCCGGGGTGCATGACGACGGCGTGCTCCGGCAGGGCGGCCATCCGGAGGCCGTCGAGGCCGTAGCGGCGGGAGTACTCGCGCTCGGTCGGGAAGAAGGCGGCGTTCATGCGCTCGCGCTGGACGCGCAGCATCATGACCGCGTCGGTCTTGGCGAGCACCGCGTCCAGGTCGTACGAGACCTCGCAGGGCCAGTTCTCGACGCCGATCGGCAGCAGGGTGGGCGGCGCCACCAGGGTGACCTCGGCGCCGAGGGTGTTCAGCAGCAGCACATTGGAGCGCGCCACACGGCTGTGCAGCACGTCGCCCACCACGGTGACGCGCCGGCCCGCCAGGTCGCGGCCGGGGCCCGACAGGTGGCGGCGCATGGTGAAGGCGTCCAGCAGTGCCTGGGTGGGGTGCTCGTGGGTGCCGTCGCCCGCGTTGACCACGCTGCCGCCGATCCAGTCGGAGTACGCGAGGCGGTGCGGGGCGCCGGACATGTGGTGCCGGATGACGACGGCGTCGGCGCCCATCGCCTCCAGGGTGAGGGCGGTGTCCTTCAGCGACTCGCCCTTGGAGACCGAGGACCCCTTGGCCGAGAAGTTGATCACGTCGGCCGACAGTCGCTTGGCGGCGGCCTCGAAGGAGATGCGGGTGCGGGTCGAGTCCTCGAAGAAGAGGTTGACGACCGTGCGGCCGCGCAGGGTGGGGAGCTTCTTGATGGGGCGGTCGGCGACGCGGGCCATCTCCTCGGCGGTGTCGAGCACGAGGAGGGCGTCGTCGCGGGTGAGGTCGGCCGCCGAGATCAGGTGGCGCTTCATCGGTCACTCCGGAGGATGCGTGCGGGGGCGGGCAGAGGGGCGGCACGCGGCGTCTCCCGGACGGCTCGTGCCGGGGGACGGGCGGGCATGGCTGTGCCCCGGGAGACGGGGCGGAGCCGCGCTACTCGTCCGCCGGGGAGCCGTCGCGTACGCCGAGCAGGACGCAGTCGCGCCCGTCCTCCTCGGTCAGGTGGACCTTGACGGTCTCGCGCAGCGAGGTGGGGATGTTCTTGCCGACGTAGTCGGCACGGATGGGCAGCTCGCGGTGGCCGCGGTCGACCAGGACGGCCAGCTGCACCGCGCGCGGGCGGCCGATGTCGTTCAGCGCGTCGAGGGCGGCCCGGATCGTGCGGCCGGAGAAGAGCACGTCGTCCACGAGGACGACCAGGCGGCGGTCCACGCCGTCGGCAGGGATCTCTGTGCGGGCGAGCGCGCGGGCCGGGCCGAGCCGCAGGTCGTCGCGGTACATGGTGATGTCGAGCGAGCCGACCGGGACCTTGGCCCCGGTGATGCCGTCGAGCTTGTCGGCGAGTCTGCGGGCCAGGTGGACGCCGCGGGTCGGAATGCCGAGGAGCACCACGTCGTCGGCGCCCTTGGCGCGTTCGACGATCTCGTGGGCGATGCGGGTCAGCACCCGCTCGATGTCCTGCGCCTCCAGCACGGGCCGGGACGGCACCGTTGAGGCCTCGCTGTGTGCGGCCATGGAAAAGGGACCCCCTTCCCCGCCTCACAGGACGGGTCTTAAAGGACGCCAAAACGTACAGGAACACCGTACCAGCCCCGCTGACCTGCCCGGTCGCGGGTGACGCGCCGATGACCTCGCTCGTCCGGGGGACCGGTGTGGACCATTCGGCTTGACGGATTCCAATTACGCTGCGTAACCTCACAGTGAGTTACTGAGTTTCCGTCCGGGGAGCGTTATGTCCAGCGATTACGCCAAACAGCTCGGAGCGAAGCTCCGTGCCATCCGCACACAGCAGGGACTCTCCCTCCACGGCGTCGAGGAGAAGTCCCAGGGGCGCTGGAAGGCCGTCGTGGTCGGCTCGTACGAGCGTGGGGACCGCGCGGTCACGGTGCAGCGGCTCGCCGAGCTCGCCGACTTCTACGGCGTGCCGGTCCAGGAGCTGCTGCCCGGTTCCGCGCCCGGTGGTGCTGCCGAGCCGCCGCCGAAGCTCGTCCTCGATCTCGAGCGCCTGAGCCAGGTGCCGTCCGACAAGGCCGGCCCGCTGCAGAGGTACGCCGCGACGATCCAGAGCCAGCGCGGTGACTACAACGGCAAGGTGCTGTCGATCCGCCAGGACGACCTGCGCACCCTCGCCGTCATCTACGACCAGTCCCCCTCGGTCCTGACCGAGCAGCTCATCGGCTGGGGCGTCCTCGACGCGGACGCACGGCGCGCGGTGCAGCACGAGGAGGGCTGACACCCTCGGGAAGCAGAAACGTTCACGCCCCTGTGCGGTGGCCTTTCGGACACCGCACGGGGGCGCTTGTGTTCCGGGCCGGAAGACCCCGGACGGCGGCACGCAGCGGGCCCGGAACGCGATGGCGTTCCGGGCCCGCGGGCTCTGGGAGGCTCAGTCCTCGTCCGTGCGCGGAACCTCGCGCAGGCTCGGCTTGAGCTCCTTCAGGCGCGCCAGCAGGCCGTTCACGAACGACGGCGAGTCGTCCGTGGAGAACTCCTTGGCCAGCTGCACGGCCTCGTCCAGGGCGACGGCGTCGGGGACGTCGTCCTCCCAGATCAGCTCGTAGGCACCGAGCCGCAGGATGTTGCGGTCGACGACCGGCATCCGGTCGAGGGACCAGCCCACGGCGTGCTTCGAGAGCAGTTCGTCGATCCGCTTCGCCCGTTCGGCGTAACCCTCGACGAGTTTCATGGTGTATTCGCTGACCGGCGGCTGCCGGTCGTCGGTGCGGGCGAGCCTGATCCAGTCCGCCATGGCGGTCTTGGGGTCGACGCCCCGCTGCTCCGCCTCGAAGAGGATCTGGAAGGCGCGCTTGCGGGCCTTGTTGCGGGCGGCCACGGTTAGCTGGTCACCCGGCCGAGGTAGTCACCCGTGCGGGTGTCGACCTTGATCTTCTCACCGGTGGTGATGAAGAGCGGGACGCCGATCTCGTAACCGGTCTCCAGCTTGGCCGGCTTGGTGCCACCGGTGGAGCGGTCGCCCTGGACGCCCGGCTCGGTGTACTCGATGACCAGCTCGACCGCGGCCGGGAGCTCGATGTAGAGGGGCGCGCCCTCGTACATGGCGACGACGGCCTCGAAGCCCTCCAGGAGGAAGTGGGCGGCGTCGCCGACGACCTCGGGGGTGATGTAGATCTGGTCGTACGTGTCCATGTCCATGAACACGAAGCTCTCGCCGTCCTTGTAGGAGAACTGCATCCCGCGCTTGTCGACGTTGGCCGTCTCGACCTTCACGCCGGCGTTGAAGGTCTTGTCGACGACCTTGCCGGAGAGCACGTTCTTGAGCTTCGTACGGACGAAGGCGGGGCCCTTGCCGGGCTTGACGTGCTGGAACTCGACTACGGACCAGAGCTGGCCGCCGTCGAGCTTGAGCACGAGGCCGTTCTTGAGGTCGTTCGTGGTGGCCACGGTTGCGGAATCTCCTGCACTGCTGCTTCGGGGACCAAACAGGTGCCCGCCCGCTACAGGGCGAGCAGCTCCTTGGTCGTGATGGTGAGTAGCTCGGGCCCGCCGTCCGTCGGGGGACGCACGACGAGTGTGTCGTCGATCCGGACACCGCCGCGGCCCGGGAGGTGGACCCCCGGTTCGACGGTGACCGGCACGCAAGCGTCCAGTTTACCCATGGCGGCAGGCGACAACCGAGGGTCCTCGCCGATCTCCAGGCCGACCCCGTGTCCCGTGCTCTCCCCCAGGGCGTCGCCGTACCCGCCCGCCTCCAGGACGTGCCGGGCGGCATGGTCCACGTCGCGGCACGCGGCCCCCGGCAGCAGTGCCTCCCGGCCGGCCCGCTGGGCGGCGAAGACGAGGTCGTACAGCTCGATCTGCCAGTCGGCGGGGGACGTGCCGATGACGAAGGTACGGCCGACCTCGCAGCGGTAGCCGCGGTAGCAGGCGCCCAGCCGCACGGTCAGGAAGTCGCCCTCCTCGACCCGCCGGTCGGTGGGCAGATGGCGCGAGGCGCCCGAGTGCGGCCCGGTGCCGACGCAGGTGGGGAAGGCGGGACCGTCGGCGCCGTGGTCGATGAGGCGCCGTTCCAGCTCCAGTGCGAGATGGCGCTCGGTGCGCCCGACCAGGATGGACTCCAGGAGCTCGCTGAGGGCCTGGTCGGCGATCTCGGCGGCGATGCGCAGGGCGGAGATCTCCTGCTCGTCCTTGACCAGCCGGAGCTGCTCCACGGCCGTCCCGAGGTCGGTGAGGCGGACACCGGGTGCGGCCGCGCCCATCGCGCGGTGCCGGGCCACGGTGAGGTGGTGCTCCTCCACGGCCACGGCCTCGGCCTTGCGCTCGGCGGCCAGGCCCGCGGCGGCGACGGCGGGGTCGGCGTCGGGGGACGGCAGTACGACCGCGCGCACGTCGTCGGGGAGACGGCCCTCGGCGAGGTCGCCGGAGGGGTGGCGCCCGTGCACCAGGACGTCCTCGGGGCCCGGGGTGAGCAGCAGCACCGTGCCGGGCGGGGCGCAACCGGTCAGGTAGCGGACGTTCGCGGGGCGGGAGACCAGCGCCGCCGCCGCTCCGGACGCCGCGCATCGGTCCCGCAACCGTTCCCTGCGGGCAGCGTGCACCTCGGACATGTGGTGAGCGTACGTCGGGTCCCGCCGCTCGGCCTGTCGAGCCGGGCCGAGCGGACGGGCTACCAGGCGGGCGGGCCCTGCACGCTGCGGGTGACCACGCTGTCGAGGGCGGCGGCCGCCGAGGGCACGTCCAGGTGCGAGTTGTCGATGATCGGCAGCCCGGAACCGTACCAGCCGGCCATCCGGCCGTGGATGCGGGCGACCTCCTCGTCGGTCAGCCGCCGGTTGCCGGTGCGCTGGGCGTTGCGGGCGAGCACGACATCGAGGCCGGGGAGCAGCACGACGGGCAGCAGGCCTGGGCCGACGTGGCGCTTCCAGCCGCCGAGGCCGACCACGGGCCGGTCGGGGAAGACCGCGTCGTCGATGATGCAGGAGATGCCGTTCGCCAGGAAGTTGCGGGCGGCGAAGCCGCAGGTACGGCGGGCGAGACGGTACTGCGCCTCGGAGTGGTCGTTCCAGCCCGACTGGGGGTCGGCGAAGCCGGAGCGGACCCATTCGCGCACGTCGTCCAGGCTGATGTGGGCGGTGGGGACACCGCGGTGGTCGGCCCAGTGGCGGGCGATGGTGGTCTTCCCGGCCCCCGCGGCGCCGATCAGCAGGACGGCGACGGGGCCGTGGCCGGGACGCGGACGCGGGCCGCCGGGGCTCGTACCGGGGTCGGCTCCGGGCTGGTGCACCTGCTCGGGCGGCTGTCCCGGGTGCTGGACCGGGGCTCCGGCCGCCATCGGGAAGTGGCCGGTCGGGCCGGTCGCCGCCGGGGGCTGCGGCGGCGGCCCCGGCCGGCCGGCCGCCGGCTGTCCGCCGTGCGGCGGTGGCAGAGGCGCGCCCACGCCATGCTGCATCGCGGCCACTCCGTCCCGTACAAGTGCTTTCAGGTTCGACCGAACGGTACCGTCAACGGCCCTAGTTGTGTGAACGGCCGGGTCACCCGCGGGGTGCCCGGCCGTTCGGCGACAGTGGTGCCGGTGGCTACTTGGAGATCTCCGCGTAGGCGGCGAGGAGTACCGCCGGGTCGGGTGCCTCCAGCACGGCGGGCTTGGCGAGGGCGTCCAGGACGATGAAGCGGAGCCGGTCGCCGCGGGACTTCTTGTCGACCCTCATGGTCTCCAGCAAACGCGGCCACTGGTCGCCGCGGTACGTCAGCGGCAGTCCCACCGACTCCAGCACCGTGCGGTGGCGGTCCGCGGTGGCGTCGTCCAGCCGCCCGGCGAGACGGCCGAGTTCGGCGGCGAAGACCATGCCGATGGAGACGGCCGCGCCGTGCCGCCAGTCGTACCGCTCGTTCTTCTCGATGGCGTGGCCGAGGGTGTGGCCGTAGTTGAGGATCTCCCGCAGACCCGACTCCTTGAGGTCCGCGGAGACCACCTCGGCCTTGACCCGGATGGCCCGCTCGATCAGCTCGGCGGTGTGGGCGCCCTCGGGGGTGCGCGCGGCGGCCGGGTCGCCCTCGATCAGGTCGAGGATGACCGGGTCGGCGATGAAGCCCGCCTTGATGATCTCCGCGAGGCCGCTGACGTAGTCGTTGACCGCGAGGGACTCCAGGGCGGCGAGATCGCACAGCACGCCGGCGGGCGGGTGGAAGGCGCCGACGAGGTTCTTGCCCTCGGCGGTGTTGATGCCGGTCTTGCCGCCGACGGCGGCGTCCACCATGCCCAGCACCGTGGTCGGGACCGCGATCCAGCGGACACCGCGCAGCCAGGTGGCGGCGACGAAGCCGGCCAGGTCGGTGGTGGCGCCGCCGCCGACGCCGACGACCACGTCCGTGCGGGTGAACCCTGACTGGCCGAGCGCCCGCCAGCAGTACGCGGCGACCTCGGCCGTCTTGGCCTCCTCCGCGTTCGGCACCTGGATGGCGACGGCCTCGTAGCCCTGCTCGGCCAGGTCGTCCCGGAGCGCCTCGCCGGTGGCGGAGAGCGCCTCGGGGTGGATGACGGCGACCCGCGCCGCCTTGTCACCGATCAGGCCGGGCAGCTCCCCGAGCAGTTGCCGGCCGACCAGGACCTCGTAGGGCTCGGTGCCCGCGCTGCCCCCGACCGGGATGCGAACGGTGGCGTGGGCGGCGTGCTCGGTCATGCGGTCTTCAGCTCCAGTGCGTCCAGGACGGCGTCGGCGACGTCCTCGGGGGTACGGTCCTGCGTGCTCACCACGGCGCGGGCGACCTCGGTGTAGAGCGGGCGCCGGGCGTCCATCAGCTCCCGCCACTGCCGCCGCGGGTTGACGGCGAGCAGCGGCCGGGCGGCGTCGAGGCCCACGCGCTTGACGGCCTCGGCGACGTCCATGTCGAGGAAGACCACGGGCAGGCCCGCGAGCAGCCCCCGCGTGTCCTGACGGAGGATCGCGCCGCCGCCCAGTGCGAGCACACCGGGGTGCTCGGCCAGCGCGGCCCGCACCGCCCGGGCCTCCAGGGCCCGGAAGTGCTCCTCGCCGTCCTCCACGAAGATGTCGGAGATCGGGCGGCCCTCGGCCTCGACGATGTCCGCGTCGGTGTCGCGGCAGGTCACACCGAGGCGTTCGGCCAGCAGTTCGCCCACGGTGGTCTTGCCGACGCCCATCGGCCCGACCAGGACGACGACCGGCGCGCTCACCGGATCGCCAGGTGGTCGAGGTAGCCGCGCACATTGCGGCGGGTCTCGGTGACGCTGTCGCCGCCGAACTTCTCGGCGACCGCGTCGGCCAGCACCAGGGCGACCATCGCCTCGGCCACGATGCCCGCGGCCGGGACGGCGCAGACGTCGGAACGCTGGTGGTGGGCCTGGGTCGCCTCGCCGGTGGCCACGTCCACGGTGGCCAGGGCGCGCGGAACGGTGGCGATGGGCTTCATCGCGGCGCGCACGCGGAGCAGTTCACCGGTGGACAGGCCGCCCTCGGTGCCGCCGGAGCGGCCGGAGGAGCGGCGGATGCCGTCGGCGGTGGCCAGGATCTCGTCGTGCGCCTTGGAGCCGGGGACGCGCGCGAGCTCGAAGCCGTCGCCGACCTCGACGCCCTTGATGGCCTGGATGCCCATGAGGGCCGCGGCCAGGCGCGCGTCCAGACGGCGGTCCCAGTGGACGTGGCTGCCGAGGCCGACCGGCACGCCGTACGCCAGCACCTCGACGACGCCGCCGAGGGTGTCGCCGTCCTTGTGGGCCTGGTCGATCTCCGCGATCATCCGCTTGCTCGCGTCGGAGTCGAGGCAGCGCACGGGGTCGGCGTCGAGCTTCTCGACGTCGGCCGGAGTGGGCAGGACGCCGTACGGAGCCTTGACCGAGGCGAGTTCCACCACATGGGAGACGATCTCGATGCCGGCCGTCTCCTTGAGGTAGGAGCGGGCCACGGCGCCCAGCGCGACGCGGGCGGCGGTCTCACGGGCGGAGGCGCGCTCCAGGATCGGCCGGGCCTCGTCGAAGCCGTACTTCTGCATGCCGGCGAGGTCGGCGTGACCGGGTCGCGGGCGGGTCAGCGGGGCGTTGCGGGCGAGTCCGGCGAGGATCTCGGGCTCGACCGGGTCGGCCGACATGACCTGCTCCCACTTGGGCCACTCGGTGTTCCCGACCATGATCGCGACCGGCGAGCCCATGGTCAGCCCGTGGCGGACACCGCCGAGGAAGGTGACCTGGTCCTGCTCGAACTTCATGCGGGCACCGCGGCCATAGCCCAGCCGGCGCCGCGCGAGGTGGTCCGCCACCATAGCGGTGGTGATCGGCACACCGGAGGGCAGTCCCTCCAGCGTCGCGACGAGTGCGGGGCCGTGCGACTCCCCCGCGGTCAGCCAACGCAACGTGCTCAACGGTGCTCGCTCCTTCTCCATGGGCCGGCCCGCGGCCAGGCGGGCCGGACCGGCCGTGCGTACTCCGATCCTTTCACGTTCGTGCGCGAGGGCCGAGCACGGTCCGCCGAGCGGACACCGGGCGTCGCCGGTGCGGAGTGTCAGGAGCGGTGCAGCGCCGCCTCGCCCGCGGCGCGCATCGCCGCCAGGGGGGCGGGCCGGCGGCCGGTCATCAGCTCCACCTGGAGCACCGCCTGGTGCACGAGCAGGTCGAGCCCGCCGACCAGCGCTCCCCCGCGGGCGGACCACGCGGCGGCCAGTGCCGTCGGCCAGGGGTCGTACAGCACGTCGAACAGCGTGCCCGGGGCCCGCGGCACCGCCGCGGCGAGCGCGTCCGTGGCGCCGGCCGGGGTCGTGGCGACCACCAAAGGCGCGTCGAAGGCGCGGTGCGCGTCCTGCCATGCCGCCGTACGCACGGGCACGCCCAGCCGCTCGCCCCAGTGCCGCATCTCGGCCGCGCGGGCCGTGCTGCGCACATAGGCGGTGACCTCGCCGTCGCAGATCTGCGCCAGCGCGGCCAGGGCGGAGGACGCGGTCGCGCCGGCTCCCAGGACCGCGGCCGCCGCCACCCGCTCGACGCCGCGCTCGCGCAGGGCCGCCACCATGCCAGGGATGTCGGTGTTGTCACCCGTGCGGCGGCCGTCCTCGGCGAACACCACGGTGTTGACGGCCTCCACCGACGCCGCAGTGTCGGTGATCCCGTCGAGCAACGGGATCACCGCGCGTTTCAGCGGCATCGTCAGCGACAGCCCGGCCCAGCGCCCGCCGCCCTGCCCCAGTTCCGTCAGGAATCCGGGCAGGGCCTGCTCGCCGACGTCGAACCGGTCGTACGTCCAGTCGTCCAGGCCCAGCTCCGCGTAGGCGGCGCGGTGCAGGACGGGCGACAGGGAGTGGGCGATGGGCGAACCGAGGACCGCCGCCCGCTTGCCGTCAGCCATCAACCGCCGTGCTCCCGCTGGTACTTGTTGAAGTCCTGCACGTTCTTGTCGTGCTCGGCCTGGCTGTCGGTGAAGCGCGTGTCACCCGGCTTGACCGTCACGAAGAACAGCCAGTTGCCCTTCGTCGGATGCAGCGCCGCCTCGATCGCCTGGTGCCCGGGGTTGCCGATCGGCCCCGGCGGCAGGCCCTTGTGGTTGTACGTGTTGTACGGCGACGGGTCCTTGGTGTCGGCCGTCGACGTGTTGAGCGTGCTGCGACCCTTGGCGTAGTTGATCGTCGAGTCGAAGCCCAGCGGCATGTACTTGTCGAGGCGGTTGTAGATGACGCGCGAGACCTTGCCGAACTCGTCGTCCTCCTTCGCCTCGGCCTGCACCAGGCTGGCGATGGTGATGACCTGGTGCGGAGTCATGCCGACCTTCTTGGCCTGCGCCTGGAGGTCGTCCTTCTCGTACTCCGCGGTGGCCTGCTTGACCATCTGCTTCAGCAGGTCCTCGGGCTTCATGTCCTTGCCGATGCTGTAGCGGGACGGGAAGAGGAATCCTTCCAGCGGGTCCTTTATGTCGGATCCGTCGTCCGCCCAGGAGGGCATGCCGAGCTTGTCGGCATCGGTCGTGGCGACCTTCTTCGTGGTGCCCTCGTCCAGTCCCAGCTTGGCGTCGATGGTCGAGTAGATCTGCGCGTCCCGCAGGCCCTCGGCGATGATCAGCACGTTCTGCGACTTGGGGTCGAGCATCATCTTCACGGCGCTCGCGGCGGACATCTCCTTCTTGAGGACGTACACGCCGGCCTGGATGAGGTTGCCCTTGGGGTTCTGGCTCGAGGCGGTGGTGAACGCGTCGACGCTCTTGACCACACCGGCCTTCTTGAGGATGTTGCCGATCTCGATGCCGCTGGCACCCTGCGGGATCTCGACCTGTACCTCTCCGGTGCCCTGGCCCGCGAAGTCGGGCGCCGGGCCGAAGTGCGACTGGTAGTACGAGTAGCCGAAGTAGGTCACACCGGCCAGGCCGCCACCGAGCACCACGAGCACGACCAGGCAGGCCATGCCGCTGCGGCGCTTCTTGCCGCCGCCCTTGCCCGCCTTGCCGCCACGGCGGTCGCCGCGGCCGGAGGCCTGGTCGTCGTCGTCCTCGTCGTCGTCACCGCCGCCCGAGAAGAAGGCGTGGTCGTCGGCGGCCTCCGTCTCGTCGTCCCACTCGGGACGGGACGGTTCGGGCTGCCGGCGCTGCGGTTGCGGGCGCTGGGGCTGGGGCTGCGGGCGCTGCGGGACCTGCTGCGGGGGCGCCTGCTCGTACCCCTGCGGGGCCTGCTGCTGCTCCTGATACCGCTGGTCCGGCGGCTGCGGGGGCGGGTAGCCGTTCTGGCCGTAGTAGTCCGGCTGCTGCGGCTGGCCTCCGTAGGGGTCGCCGCCGTAACCGGCCGGGGTGCCCCAGGAGTCGTACTGCTGCTGGGCGTCGTACGGGTACTGGGGCTGCTGGCCGGTGCCGCCGTACGGGTCGTAGCCGCCCTGCTGCTGGTAGTGCGCCTGCTGGGCCTGCGGGTGCTGCTGCTGGGGCTGGGCCTGAGGCTGGGGGTACTGCTGTTGCTGCTGGGAATACTGCTGCGGGTACTGCTGCTGTTGTTGCTGCTGGGGATGCTGCTGCGGGTGCTGCTGTTGGCCCCACTGATCACCGAAGAGAGGGTCTTCGGGGTGCCATGCTTCGGAGCCTGAGCTCCGGCCATAGTCAGTCATCGATCCCCTACGGTTCGGTTCGCGAGGCGGCAACAGGCCGGCGCTTGTGACGCGGCCCAGGTCGGCCGGCCCTGGGCACCCCGGCTCCACTGCGGAGCCGCTGTGTCGCGCGGAACGTTACCGTACCGCGATCAGATAAAAGGTTCGACGCTCTCTCCAGGAGCTTTCCCGGACACCCGTTCGGTCTCCAGGGCACTCTGCAGGATAACGACAGCGGCAGCCTGATCGACGACCGAACGTCCCTTCTTCGCCGATACGCCCGAAGCGCGCAGCCCCTGGGTGGCGGTCACCGTGGTCATCCGCTCGTCCACCAGCCGCACCGGGACCGGCGAGATGATCTTAGCCATATCCTCGGCGAAGCCGCGTGCCTTGGCCGCGGCCGGCCCCTCCCGCCCGCTGAGCGAGCGGGGCAGGCCGACCAGCACCTCGATCGGCTCGTACTCCTCGACGATCTGCGCGATCCGCCGGCGCGCGGCCGGGACGTCCCGGCCGGGCACCGTTTCGACCGGCGTGGCGAGGACCCCGTCGGGGTCGCACGAGGCGACCCCGATGCGGGCGTCCCCGACGTCGATCGCGATCCTGCGACCCCTGCGCACGAGCGACATCAGGCCGTCTCGGCGACCAGTCGCTGCACCGCGGCGACGGCGTCGCCGACGGCGTCGGCGTTCTGGCCGCCGCCCTGGGCGACGTCCGGCTTGCCGCCACCGCCACCGCCGAGGGTCTTGGCGGCGGTGCGGACCAGGTCGCCGGCCTTCAGGCCGCGCTCGCGGGCCGCCTCGTTGGTGGCGATCACGGTCAGCGGGCGGTCGTTGGCAACGGTGAACAGCGCCACGACGGCCGGGCGGCCACCGGTGATCCGCTGGCGGACGTCCAGGACGAGCTTGCGCAGGTCGTCGGCGCTCGTGCCGTCCGGGACCTGCCCGGTCACCACGGCGACGCCCTTGACGTCCTGGGCGGACTCGGCGAGCCCGGCGGCGGCCTGCAGCACCTTCTCGGCGCGGAAGCGCTCGATCTCCTTCTCGGCGTCCTTGAGCTTGGAGAGCATGCCGGCGATCTTCTCCGGCAGCTCCTCCGGGCGGCCCTTGACCAGCTGCTGGAGCTGGGCGACGACCGTGTGCTCGCGGGCGAGGAAGTTGTACGCGTCGACGCCGACCAGGGCCTCGACACGGCGCACGCCGGAACCGATCGAGGACTCGCCGAGCAGCTTCACCAGGCCCAGCTGGGCGGTGTTGTGGACGTGCGTGCCGCCGCACAGCTCCTTGGAGTAGTCGCCGATGGTCACGACGCGCACCCGCTCGCCGTACTTCTCGCCGAACTCGGCGATGGCGCCCGCCTTCTTGGCCTCGTCGATGCTCATGATCTCGGCGGTGACGTCGAGTTCACGGGAGAGGACGGCGTTGATCTTCTGCTCGACGTCCGTCAGCACGCTGCCCGGCACGGCCGCCGGCGAGCCGAAGTCGAAGCGGAAGCGGCCCGGGGAGTTCTCCGAACCGGCCTGCGCGGCCGTCGGGCCGAGGGCGTCGCGCAGCGCCTGGTGCGTGAGGTGCGTGGCGCTGTGGGCGCGGGCGATGGCGCGGCGGCGGCCCAGGTCGATCTTGGCCAGCACGCCGGATCCGACGGTGACCTCGCCGACCTGCACGCTGCCCTTGTGCACGGTGACGCCCGGCACGGGCTGCTGCACGTCGCGGACCTCGATGACGGCGCCGGAGTCGGTGCGGATGCGGCCGGTGTCGGCGAGCTGACCGCCGCCCTCGGCGTAGAAGGGGGTGCGGTCGAGGATGACCTCGACCTCGTCGCCCTCGTTGGCGGCAGGCGACGGCACGCCGTCCACCAGCAGGCCGACGACGTTGGCCTCGCCCTCGTTGTCGCTGTAGCCGGTGAACACGGTCGTGCCCGCGGAGTCGGCGACCGAGCGGTAGGCCGACAGGTCGGCGTGGCCGCTCTTCTTCACCAGGGCGTCGGCCTTCGCGCGGTCCCGCTGCTCCTTCATCAGGCGGCGGAAGCCCTCCTCGTCCACCGACAGGCCCTGCTCGGAGGCCATTTCGAGGGTGAGGTCGATCGGGAAGCCCCACGTGTCGTGGAGCAGGAAGGCCTTGTCGCCGGGCAGCACGGACGAGCCGGCGGCCTTGGTCTCCGTGACGGCCGTGTCGAGGATGTTGGTGCCGGCCTTCAGCGTCTTGAGGAAGGCGTTCTCCTCGGCGACGGCGACCGTCTCGATGCGCTTGCGGTCCTGGACCAGCTCCGGGTACTGCTGGCCCATCGTCTTGATGACGGCGTCCACCAGGTCGAGGACGACCGCGTCGGTGGCACCCAGCAGGCGCATGTTGCGGATGGCGCGGCGCATGATGCGGCGCAGCACGTAGCCGCGGCCCTCGTTTCCGGGGGTGACGCCGTCGCCGACGAGCATGACGGACGTGCGCATGTGGTCGGCGACCACGCGCAGCGAGACGTCGGACTCGTGGGCGGCACCGTAGGCGACGCCGGTGAGCTCGGTGGCCTTGTCGATGACGACCCGCAGGGTGTCGGTCTCGTACATGTTCCGCACGTCCTGCAGGATCATGGCGAGACGCTCGAGACCGAGGCCGGTGTCGATGTTCTTGGCGGGCAGGTCGCCGAGGATCGGGAACTCCTCCTTGCCAGTGCCCTCCCCGCGCTCGTACTGCATGAAGACCAGGTTCCAGATCTCCACGTACCGCTCGTCGTTGACCGCCGGGCCGCCCTCGACGCCGAACTCGGGGCCGCGGTCGTAGTTGATCTCGGAACACGGACCGCAGGGGCCGGGGACGCCCATGGACCAGAAGTTGTCCTTCATGCCCAGGCGCTGGATGCGCTCGGCAGGCACGCCCACGACGTCGCGCCAGATCTGCTCGGCCTCGTCGTCGTCCTTGTAGACGGTGATCCACAGCCGCTCGGGGTCGAGGCCGTAACCGCCGTCCGCCACGGGAGTGGTGAGCAGCTCCCAGGCGAACTTGATGGCGCCTTCCTTGAAGTAGTCGCCGAAGGAGAAGTTGCCGCACATCTGGAAGAAGGTGCCGTGCCGCGTGGTCTTGCCGACCTCTTCGATGTCGGGCGTGCGGACGCACTTCTGCACGCTGGTGGCGCGCGGGAAGGGCGGCTTGACCTCACCCAGGAAGTAGGGCTTGAACGGGACCATGCCCGCAGGCACCAGAAGAAGGGTCGGGTCGTCGGCGATGAGCGACGCCGACGGCACGACGGTGTGCCCGCGCTCCTCGAAGAAGCGCAGCCAGCGGCGGCGGATTTCTGCCGACTCCATCAGTGATCGTCCTTCCGGTGGTGGTACGTGATCGCCGGCCGCTGTGCCGGCATGTCGAGCTCGGGGGCCGTGCGGCCCAGTTGGTCGTTGAGCTGGTCCTCGCGCTCGGCCATGCCGGCGCGGACGTCCTGCGCGAAGGTGCGCAGTCGGCCCCCGGCCTCCAGTGCCTTGTCGGCCGCCTTGGCGGCGAGGCTCTCCGGGGTCAGGCTGCGAATCGTGCGGTGGACCTTGGTGGTGGCCCACACTCCGGCGGCGGCACCGGCGGTGAACCAGAAGGCACGGCGGAACATGGCAGGTCAGCCCCTCGACTTACGGCTGCGGGCGGACGGGAGCGTCCGGCCGAGGACCACGGTGCGCTTCTTGGCGGCGCCCTTGGTCTGCAGGTTGACCGCGCGTCGCACGCCGTAGCCGAAGGCCGCGACCTTCACCAGGGGGCCACCGAACGTGGAGGCGACGGTCGTGGAGAGCGCGGAGGCGTTGGCGGTCACCTCGGCGACGTCGGAGGTGATGGTGTCCACGCGGGCGAGCTGCGCGTGCGCGGAGCGCACCGCCTCGGAGGCCTCGCCGAGCAGCGGCACGGCACGGTCGGTCACTTCGGCGACCAGCCGGGTGGCCTGCCGGAGCGCCTGGGCGAGCCGCACCAGCGCCACGGCGAGGAACGACACCAGGATCGCCCAGAAGACGGCCACGATGAGGCCGGCCACCTCTCCACCGGACACGTTGCTGCTCCCTCGGATCGCCGCGTCAACCAGGTAACGACCTTATCGTGACGGGCCCCGCACTCCGTACCGCAATACCGCCCGGCGGCGCCGCTCGGCTGTACGTTCCGCTTATTTGACGATACCCTCCGTGACCCATGCACCAAGAGAGGACGCCCGGCAACCTGCCGGGCGAGCTGAACCACTTCGTGGGCCGGCGGCGTGAACTCGGCGAGGTGGACCGCCTGCTGGGCAAGGCCCGGATGGTGACGCTGACGGGGGTCGGCGGGGTCGGCAAGACCCGTCTCGCGCTGCGCGCGGCGGCGTCGGCAGCGGCGACGGGGGGCTTCGGCGGCGGCGTGTGGCTGGCGGAGCTCGGAGCGGTCCGTGATCCGGGACTGGTGGACCACGCGGTCGCCGCCGCCCTCGACCTGACCGACCACACGATGCGCGGCCCACGGGCCGCGCTCGTCGGTTTTCTGACCGGCCGCGAACTGCTGCTCGTCCTGGACTGCTGCGAGGGGCAGGTCGACGCCGCGGCCGACCTCACCGAGGCGCTGCTGCGGCAGGCGCCGGGCCTGCGGGTGCTGGCCACGAGCCGGCAGCCGCTCGGGGTGCCGGGCGAGCACGTGCTGTCCCTGGAGCCGCTGGCCGATCCGCGCGAGGCGGTGGAGCTGTTCGCGGAGCGGGCGGCCGCCGCGCAGCCGGGGTTCCGGGTGGACGCCGGCAACCGCGCCGAGGTCGAGGAGCTGTGCCGGCGGCTGGACGGCATCCCGCTCGCGCTGGAACTGGCGGCGGGCCGGGTGCGCGCGCTGTCGGTGCCGCAGATCGCCGGACGGCTGGACGACCGGTTCCGGTTGCTGACCCGGCGCGGCTCCGGCGGGCCGGAGCGGCACCGCGCGCTGCGCACCGCGATCGGCTGGAGCCACGAGTTGTGCACCCCCCAGGAACGCCTGCTCTGGGCGCGGCTGTCGGTCTTCGCCGGCGACTTCGACCTGGAGGCGGCGGAGTACGTGTGCGCCGGTGCCGAAGTGCCCGCCGAAACCATGGTCGACGTACTGGCGGACCTGGTGGACAAGTCGGTGGTGCTGTGCCGTGAGGCCGCGGGCGCGGTCCGCTACCTGCTGCTGGACACGGTGCGCGACTACGGGCTCGGATGGCTGCGCGAGCTGGGCGAGGAGCGCCGGCTGCGGGGCCGGCACCGTGACTGGTACCTGGGCTTCGCCACCTGGGGCGAGATGGAGTGGTTCAGCGCCCGGCAGGCGGAGGTCTCGGCGAGCACCGAACGCGAACTGGCCAATCTGCGGGCCGCGCTGGAGTTCTCGCTGGAGGTCCCCGAGGAGTTCCGCACGGGTCAGTACCTCGCGGCCAGCCTGTGGTTCTTCTGGGTCGGCTGCGGCCGGCTCGCCGAGGGCCGCTACTGGCTGGAGCGGGCGCTGACGGCCGACTCCTCCCCGACCGGGCAGCGTGCGAAGGCGCTGTGGGTGTGCGGTTACGTCTCGATCCTGCAGGGGGACGGCACGGCCGCGCTCGGGATGCTCCACGAGTGCCGCGCGCAGGCGCTGGAGACCGGGAACGCGGCGGCCGTCGCGTACGCGGTCCACCGTATGGGCTGCGGAGCCCTGCTCAGCGACGACCTCCCGCGCGCCAAGGCGCTGTTCGAGGAGGCGCTGGGCCACTACCGGACGCTGGGCGAGCTCAACAGCAACGTCATCATGGCCGAGGTCGAACTCGCCATGGCGGTGGCCTTCCTGGGCGATCTGGAGGGCGGGATCGAGGTGTGCGAGCGCATCCGGGAGACCTGCGAGGACCACGGGGAGCGCTGGGCGCTGGCCTACGCGCTGTACACGCGGGCCGTCATCGCCTGGTTGCAGGAGGATCCGTGCCTGGCCGCGGAGCTGGCGGCGGAGTGCGTCCGCATCAACCACGCCTTCCGCGACCTGGTCGGCATCGTGCTGGGCATCGAGCTGCTGGCGGCGCTGACGGCCTCGCACGACGCCCAGGAGGCCGCGGTCCTGCAGGGCGCGGCGGGCAGCATCTGGGACGCGGTGGGCCTGCCGGTCTTCGGTTCGCGCTACTTCGGCATCCCGCACAGCCGCTGCGAGGAGCTCAGCCGGGCGGAGCTGGGACGCGCGGGATACGAACGGGCCTTCGCGGAGGGCACCGGGCTGGATCTGGACTCGGCCGTGGCCCGCGCCCTCGACGGGTGCCCGCCCGCACCCGCGGGCCATCACCGCCGCCCCCGGGGCCCGGCACCGGTGGGCGACTCCGCCGTGCCGGACCCCCGCCCGGTGAGCGGCTGTCACCGGGGCCCGGCGCGCCCGCGCTCGGCGCCGGACTGACACCGCCCGGAAACGGCGGCGGCCCGCCGCGCACGCCCCGGGGGGCAGTGCGCGGCGGGCCTTCGTACGCCGTGTCGAGAGCGTGCGTCAGCGCGCGTAGTACTCGACGACGAGCTGCTCGTCGCAGATCACGGGGACCTCACGACGGTTCGGCAGACGGTCGAGGCGGAACGCCAGCGCCTGCAGGTTGACCTGCAGGTACTTCGGGGTCTCGCCCTCGCCGGCCCAGCCACCCTCGCGGGCGACCTGGAACGGGGTCTTGGCGCGCGAGCGCTCGCGGACCATGACGACGTCGTCCGGGGTCACGCGGAAGGACGGCTTGTCGACCTTGTGGCCGTTGACCTCGATGTGGCCGTGGACGACCATCTGGCGGGCCTGGTAGATGGTGCGGGCCAGGCCGGCGCGCAGGACGAGGGCGTCCAGGCGGCGCTCGAGCTCGACGATCAGGGCCTCACCGGTCTTGCCGCTGACCTTGCGGGCGCGGTCGTAGGCGCGGGCCATCTGGCGCTCGGAGATGTCGTACTGCGCACGCAGCCGCTGCTTCTCCAGCAGTCGGACCTTGTAGTCACTGTTCTGCTTGCGACCGCGGCCGTGCTCGCCCGGCGGGTAGGGACGGGCCTCGAAGTACTTGACGGCCTTCGGCGTCAGGGCGATGCCGAGCGCACGCGACTTCTTGACCTTGGGACGCGACTGGTTCACGTTTCCCGGACCTCCATGTAAGTTAGGTTAGCCTTACCTTAGCGAAGGAGATCGTATGTCTCGCCCTGGGAACACCACGCGCATCACGGACATCACAAACAGTGCCAACGCCACACAGGGCGCCGTCGACGCCTCATCAGGCGCCGACTTGACGGGGGTCCGATCAGCTCATGGTCAGCCGCGTCCCAGCGGGCATGAAATCGTCCGACTGCCGTCAGCAGCCGAACGCACACGAACTCTCGTACAGGGTACCGCCTCCGCGGTACTGGTCGTTCCAGGGGTTCACGCGGAGCGCCCGGAGTCGATGATCCCGCTGGAGCGCGTCGTGGGTACCGACGGCGACCTCTTCCTGCTGTTCTCCGCCGATTCACCGGCCGCACGGGCCGCCGCGCACGCCGAGGCCGACGAGTTGTCCGCCGTGCTGGAGATCACCGACGTGGCTCCCGTGGCCGTGCGCGGCCGCATCCGCGGGCGGGCCTGGATCACCGGATGGCTCACGCCGGCCCGTGACCTGCCGGCCCCCGCGGGACGGGTCCGGCTGCGCCTTGAGGTCGGCGAGGCCTCGCTGGACGACCTGTGGGGCACGGGGCAGGTCGAGCCCGACGACTTCGCCGCGGCCGAGGCCGATCCGCTGATCGCCCACGAGGCGGAACTGCTGCAGCACCTGGCCGCCGGCCACGCCGACCAGGTGGCCTGGCTCTGCGCCCTCGCCGGGGACGCGGGCGGGGCCCACCGGGCGCCCACCGGCGCGGTGCCGCTGGCGCTCGACCGGTTCGGGCTGCGGGTGCGCTTCACCGGGGCGGAGGGCACCTTCGACGCCCGCTTCGAGTTCCCCGAGCCGGTGTGCGGCCACCGGGACCTGCACCGGGCGATGCACGCGCTCTTCGACGCCGCCGAGGAGGCGGCGCTCAGGCGGCGGGACCACTGACCGGCCACCGGCCCGCCCGCCCCGCTGCTCCCGCCCACCCGCTACTCCCCCGCGAGCCGCTCCCGGACCCGGTCCAGGACGTCGGCGTAGCGCGCCTCCGCGCCGTGGCGCGTGGGCTCGTAGTAGTGCGTGCCGTGGATATCGTCCGGGGCGTACTGCTGGGCGGCGATGCCGCCGGGCAGGTCGTGCGGGTACAGGTAGCCCTTGCCGTGGCCGAGCTTGGCGGCGCCCTTGTAATGGCTGTCGCGCAGATGCGCCGGGATCGGCCCGGTCTTGCCCGCCCGGACGTCCGCCAGCGCCGCGCCTATGGCCGTGGTCGCGGAGTTCGACTTGGGCGCGAGGGCCAGCGCGATGGTGGCGTGGCTCAGGGTCAGCGCCGCCTCGGGGAAGCCGATCATCGCGACCGCCTGGGCGGCGGCGACCGCGGTCTGCAGCGCCGTCGGGTCGGCGAGGCCGATGTCCTCGCTCGCCGAGATCATCAGCCGGCGCGCGATGAACCGCGGGTCCTCCCCCGCCTCGATCATGCGGGCCAGGTAGTGCAGCGCCGCGTCCACGTCGGAGCCGCGGATGGACTTGATCAACGCACTGGCCACGTCGTAGTGCTGGTCGCCGTCGCGGTCGTACCGCACCGCGGCACGGTCGACGGACTCCTCCAGCGTGGCCAGGGAGATCTCCTGCTCGCCCTTGGCGAGGGCCGCTCCCGCGCCTGCCTCCAGCGCGGTCAGCGCCCGGCGGGCGTCGCCCCCGGCGATGCGCAGCAGGTGGCCCTCCGCCTCCTCGGACAGGGCGACCGCGCCCTTCAGGCCGCGCTCGTCGTCGAGGGCCCGCCGCACCAGGCCGCGCAGGTCGTCGTCGGTGAGGGACTCCAGGGTGAGCAGCAGCGACCGCGACAGCAGCGGCGAGATGATCGAGAAGTACGGGTTCTCGGTGGTCGCCGCGATCAGGGTGACCCACCGGTTCTCGACGGCGGGCAGCAGGGAGTCCTGCTGCGCCTTGCTGAAGCGGTGGATCTCGTCGAGGAACAGCACGGTGTCCCGGCCGTAGCCGCCGGACTCGCGCTTGGCGCTCTCGATGACCGCGCGGACCTCCTTGACGCCCGCGGTGATCGCCGAGAGCTCGACGAAGCGCTTGTTGGTGGCATGGCTGACCACGTACGCGAGGGTCGTCTTGCCGATGCCGGGCGGCCCCCAGAGGATCACCGAGGACGGGCCGGCCGGGCCGCCGCCGCCCTCGCCGACCAGCCGGCGCAACGGGGAGCCGGGGCGGAGCAGATGTCCCTGCCCCACGACCTCGTCCAGGGTGCGCGGGCGCATCCGTACCGCGAGGGGACTGCCTCCCGGCTCCCTCGACTGACGTTCCTCTGCGGCGGCGGTGAACAGGTCGGGCTCCACGGCACGAAAGCCTATGTCACCGCACTGACAGCCCCGGTCAGATCAGGGTGCTCCAGTACGACCACCAGCGGGTCAGGATCAGCAGGACGATCACGCCGTACCAGAGCACGGGGATGACCCAGTGGAACTCCAGCACGGCGTTGCGCAGTGCCGCGGGCGCCGGGATGATCTTGTTTTTCAGGTTGTGCACGAGGGTGTACCAGAACAGCGCGATCGTGACGACCCAGGCCAGCGAGCACCACAGGCACAGCGAACCGATGTTGTAGAGCGACTGGTACTGCAGCCACGTGACGAAGCCGACGCCGAAGACCGTGCCGGCCTGCAGGCCCAGCCAGAACCAGCGGCGGTAGCGGGCCCCGGCGAGGAGGCCCATGCCGATGCCGATGACCACCGGGTAGGCGACCATGCCGATCATCGGGTTGGGGAAGCCGAAGGCGTGCGCCTGCTCGCTCTTCATGATGTTGCCGCAGGAGATGATCGGGTTCAGGCTGCAGCCGGGGACGAAGTTCGGGTCCTCCAGCAGCTTGAACTTGTCGATCGTGATGACCCACGAAGCCAGCAGGCCGAGAGCACCGCAGACGACGAGCAACCAGGTGAAGGCCCTGCCCGCGCCGATGCGCTCCTGGGCGGGCTCCTCCAGGTGCCCGCCGTCGGTGAGGGTCGTGTCAACCGCCGAAGTCACCATGTCGCCGTTCCGTAGGTCGGGAATCTGCCGCACTGCCCAACGCGCGTCATGCGCGGGAAGTGCCGGGTTCCATGGTGCCGTGTCCCCCGTACGAGGGACAACGAGACAAAGTGAACGCCGTGTTGACGAGCGCTACGTGCGTGAACGCCTGCGGAGTGTTACCGAGGTGCCGGGCGGCGAGCGGGTCCCATTCCTCCGGGAGCAGTCCGAGGTCGTTGGCGCTGTCCAGGACGCGGGCGAACAGGGCCCTGGCCTCGTCCTCCCGGCCCTGCGCGGCCAGGGCGTCGGCGAGCCAGAAGGAGCACGCCAGGAAGGCCCCCTCCGTTCCCGGCACGCCGTCGGGCCCGGTGTAGCGGCGGACGAAACCGTGCAGGTCCAGCTCGTCGCGGACGGCCTCGACAGTGCGGGCGACCCGCGGATCGTCGGGCGGCAGGAAGCCGGTCTTGACGATGAACAGCGTCGCCGCGTCGAGGGCCCGGCCGCCGTAGTCCTGGACGAACACCCCGCGCCGGGCGTCGTAGCCGTTGGCGCAGACATCGGCGTGGATCTCGTCGCGCAGTGCCCGCCAGCGCTCCACGGGCGCGGGCAGCCCGGTCGCCTCGGCCATGCGCACGGCCCGGTCGGCGGCGACCCAGGACATCACCTTGGAGTGCACGAAGTGCCGGCGCCCGCCGCGCACCTCCCACAGCCCCTCGTCCGGCTCGTGCCAGTGGCCCTCCAGGTACGTCAGCATCCTGCGCAGGAAGGACCACACCTGGCGCTCCATGGGGATGCCGGCCCGCAGGGCCAGGTGCAGGGTGTCGACGACCTCGCCGTACACGTCGAGCTGGAACTGGCCGACCGCGGCATTGCCGAGCCGGACCGGGCCGGAGCCCTCGTAACCGGGGAACCAGTCGGCATGGGTCTCGGGCAGATGGCGCTCCCCGGCCACGCCGTACAGGCTGCGCAGGTCGCCGGGGTCGCCGGCGATCGCCCGCAGCAGCCACTGGCGCCAGGCCGCGGCCTCCTCGCGGAAGCCGCCGCGCAGCAGGGCGGACAGGGTCATGCTGGAGTCGCGCAGCCAGCAGAAGCGGTAGTCCCAGTTGCGGACCCCGCCGATGCGCTCGGGCAGCGAGGTGGTCGGGGCGGCGACGATGCCCCCGGTGGGCTGGTAGGCCAGCGCCTTGAGGGTGATCAGCGAGCGCAGTACGGCGTCGGGGTAGTCGCCCTCGTAACGGAATCCTGCGGCCCAGGCCTGCCAGCGCTCGGCGGTGCTGCGCAGCGCTGCCTCCGGATCGGTGCGGTGCGAGGCGCTCAGGTGCGAGGGCTGCCAGGTGAGCACGAACGGCACGCGCTGCCCGGCCTGCACGGTGACGTCGGAGCGGGTGCAGCCGTCGGAGCCGTACGTGTGCACGCCCGGGGTCGCCCGCAGCCAGGCGGAGTCGGGGCCCGCGACGGCGACGCGGTGGTGCCCGGTGCGCCGCACCCAGGGAGCGGTGCGGCCGTAGTTGAAGCGCAGACGCAGCTCGCTGCGCATGTCCACAGTGCCGCTGAGCCCCTCCACGATGCGGATGAGATGGGGCGCCCGCCCGCGCTGGGGCATGAAGTCGATCACCTTGGCCGTGCCGCCGGGCGTGCGCCAGAACGTCTCCAGCACCAGGGTGCCGGGCCGGTAGGCACGGCTCTCGCACGGCCCGCCCTCCACGGGGGCCAGCCGCCAGCTGCCGTGGCGGTCGTCGCCCAGGAGGGCGGCGAAGCAGCTCGGGGAGTCGAAACGGGGCAGGCACAGCCAGTCGACGGAGCCGTCCCGGCCGACGAGGGCGGCCGTCTGGAGGTCCCCGATGAGGCCGTAGTCCTCGATGAGCCCGCTCATAGTGAACCGATCACTGCGAGAATGCGTACATATTAGACATTAAGGATTTTAGGCTGATCCGGTGAGCCGGGCTTCCCACCGGCTCGGGAGAGGTGCACGATGCAACGTCCGGAATGGGTGCCGGCCGGGACCGACGTGGAGACCCCCAACGCCGCCCGGGTCTACGACTACTACCTGGGCGGGTCGCACAACTTCGCGGCCGACCGCGACATGGCCCGCGAGGCCCTGACGCTCTGGCCCGACCTCCCGGAGATCATGCGGGCCAACCGCGCGTTCCTGCGCCGCTCGGTGCAGTACGTCGCGACCCAGGGCGTGAGCCGTTTCCTCGACATCGGATCGGGCATCCCGACCTACGGCGCCGTCCACGAGGTGGCGCGTCCGGTCCGTCCCGACGCCCGGGTGGTGTACGTCGACGACGACCCGATCGCCGTGGCGCACAGCCGGCTGATGCTGCGGGACGACCCGCGCTGCGCGATGGTGGCGGCCGACATGACCGACCCCGTCGACCTGCTGTCCCGGCCCGAGATCGAGGACCTGCTGCGGCCGGGGGAACCGGTCGCCGTCCTGCTCGTCGCCGTCCTGCACTTCGTCCCGGACAGCGCCGCCCCCGCAAAGATCGTGGCCACGCTGAGGGAGGCCATGCCCCCCGGCAGCTATCTGGTGCTCTCGCACGCCTCCCAGGAGTCCCGCCCCGAGCAGGCCGCGCCCCTGGAGGCGCTCTACGCCCGGACCCCGACACCGCTGACCATGCGCACCCGGCAGCAGGTGGCGACGTTCTTCGAGGGCTTCGAGATGGTCGAGCCCGGGATCGTGTGGCTGACCGAGTGGCACCCGGACGACCCGGAGTCGGTCGGCCCGCACCCGGAGCGGCTGTCGGGCCTGACCGGGGTGGGGATCCGGCCGTGACGGAGCCGATGAGCCCCGTGGACACCCGCGACTTCACCGAGGCCTGGTACCGGCTGCTCCGCTCCGGCCAGGGGCTGGCCCTGCCGCCGCCGACGCTGGCGCAGGTGGCCGGCCGCACGGCGGAGCTGCTGCGCCGCTCGCTGGCCGGGACCGCGGCGGACACCCCACTGGCCGACGAGGCGGCGGCGCTGCTGGTGGACGCCCACTTCACCGATCCCGAGATCCTCGCGCACGCCGTCGCGCTGCTGCACACGCAGCGGGCCGCACCGGGCCGGGTGGCGGTCGTCTCCGGCGCGTTCGCCGCCGCCTGGGCGGCGGCCCTGCGCGAGCGGACGCTGCGCGAGCAGGAGTCGATCCAGCGCGCCGCCTTCGCCGCCCGCGAGGAGGCCGAGCGGGCCTGGCGGGCCTCGGAGGCCCGGTTCCGCGCCCTGTTCGAACACGCCGCCATCGGCATCGGCATGGCCGATGTGAACGGCACGATCCTGCAGGTCAACCAGGCGCTGCGGGAGCTGTTCTGCGCGCGGTCGGAGGATCTGCGGGGCCGCCGGGTGACCGACCTGGTGCACCCGGAGGACGCGCCGGGGGTGTGGGAGGCCTACGAGGACCTGGTGCAGGGCCGGCGGGACCGCTTCACGTGCGACAAGCCGTACTACCGGCGCGACGGCGAGGTGGTCTGGACGCATCTGACGGTGTCGCTGATCCGCGGCGAGAACGGCGAGCCCCGCTACCAGGTGGCGATGGTGGAGGACATCACCGACCGGTACCGGCTGCAGGAGCGGCTGCGTCACCAGGCGACCCACGACCCGCTCACCGGGCTGCCGAACCGGGCGGCGTTCTTCGAGCGGCTGGAGGCGCTGTTCGAGGAGCCGCAGCCGGACGCCCGCTTCGGCCTGTGCTACGTCGACCTGGACGGCTTCAAGGTCGTCAACGACAGCCTGGGCCACGAGACCGGGGACCAGCTGCTGGCGGCGGTGGCCGAGCGCCTGGACTGCGCGCTCACCCCGCTGGGGCACCTGGTGGCCCGGCTCGGCGGCGACGAGTTCGTGGTGCTGCTGGAGAACTGCCGGGGCGAGGAGGAGGCGGTGGCCGTCGCCAAGCTCGTCCTGACGACCCTCGCCAGGCCGTTCCTGATCGCCGGCCACAAGCTGGCGATCGGTGCCAGTGTGGGCGTCCTGGCGCGCACGGTGGCGGCGACCACGCCGGGCGCCGCGGTGCGCGCGGCCGATCTGACGCTGTACCGGTCGAAGGAGTCCGGGCGCGGCCGCTGGACGCTGTTCGACCCGACGCAGAACGCGCGTGCGGTGAGCCGGTACGCGATCTCCGTACGGCTGCCGGTGGCGCTGGACCGCGGCGAGTTCTTCGTGGACTACCAGCCGTTGTGCGCGCTGTCCGACGGCAGCCTGGCCGCGGTCGAGGCACTGGTGCGCTGGCGCCACCCGCAGTTCGGCGTGCTCGGCCCGGACGAGTTCGTGTCGACGGCCGAGGAGACCGGGCTGATCATGCCGCTCGGACGGTGGATCCTGGAGCGGGCGATCGGTCAGGCCGCGGAGTGGGTGCGCCGGTTCGGGGACGCGGCACCGCAGATCAACGTCAATCTGGCGGTGCGTCAGGCGCGCAACCCGGGGCTGGTGAACGACATCACCCGCATCCTGGACAGCAGCGGCCTTGATCCCCGCCGGCTGCAACTGGAGATCACCGAGAGCGCGGTCATCGGACCCGAGGACGAGTCCCTGCGGGCGCTGCAGGCGCTCGCCGACGCCGGCGTGTCGCTGGCGGTGGACGACTTCGGCACCGGCTGGTCGAACCTGGCCTATCTGCGGAACCTGCCGGTGTCCGGCTTGAAGATCGCGGGTGCCTTCGTGTCGGACACCCACGAGGACGGGACGGAGGAGCCAGTGGGCTGGCGGATCGTCGGCGGGCTGGTGTCACTGGCGCACGCACTGGGCCTGACCGTCACCGCGGAGGGTGTGGAGACCCCGCAGCACGCGCGGTGGCTGCGCTCGCTGGGCTGCGACTGGGGACAGGGGTGGTACTTCGGCCGGCCGGTGGCACCGCAGGAGATCGCCCGGAGGATCACCGAAGGTCACTCTGCGTACCCCGCGAGCAAAAGCGAGGCAAAGTCGGGGCCAAAATCTTGACTCTGCGTGAGGGCCGCGAGTTAGATGAAGTTCCGGAGGCAATTGGTCCGGATCGTCACGGTTCGCGGTACCGCATCGTGATTCACGGCGAGTCCCGGATTCCGGTTTCCCGGCGTTCCCGGTGATGCGGGTGATTCCGGCGTTCCCGGTGGTTGCCCCACGACATGGTCGACGCTCCGGCGTCCTTGAATCGAGCACTCGTCGCCCACCCGTCATGGACCCCTCTCATGACAACAGACCCCGTCACCGGCACCACCGCGCGGACCGCCCGCCTCGCGGAACTCCCCGCCGGCAGACCCGGGCACCATCAACGACGGTTCCCGGCCCCCACCGGGACGCCGAACCAGGCACTTCCCCGCCCGGGCGGAGCCCCAGGCACCCCCTGGGGGCTGCTCGCGGCGGGGAAGCGATGAGCGGCGCCGACCGGTGCGCCCGCACGGCCTGCCCCTGCCCCGCCGCCCGTGACTCGCTCTGCACCGCTGCGCGCGTCGTCGAACCGGCTCTGACCGTCCCCGGCGAACTCCACTCGCCGGGTGGTGCGGATCCGTTCGGTGCCGCCGACACGCACAGCCGCGTGTTGGCGTTGGAGCGGCTGCATGGGCACCCGCTCGGGATGGACACTTCCCACGGTACGCCCCGGCGTTCCCGCCGGAGAGTGCCGCGTGCCGGTCGACGCCGCCCTTCGCGACCTCCCCGGCGGACGCACGCGCGCGGTCCGGCCGGGCTCCCCCGGCCGGACCGCGCAGCAGGCGCCGGGCTCAGGCGAGCCGCTCGCGCACCGCGCCGACGATCCCGTCGACCGGCACGGCGGTCTGCTCGCCGCTCTCCAGGTCCTTCACCTGCACGACGCCCTCGGCGAGATCGCGCTCACCGGCGACGATCGCGAGCCGGGCGCCCGAACGGTTCGCGGACTTCATGGCGTTCTTCAGGCCCTTGCCGCCGAAGGCGAAGTCGGTGGCGACACCGGCCCGGCGCAGCTCGGTGACCGCGCCGAACAGCACCCGGCGCGCCTCCTCGCCCATCGGGACCGCGAACACCTGCGTGGGTGCGGGCAGTTCGAGCTCCACGCCCTCGGCCTTGAGCGCGAGCACGGTGCGGTCCACGCCGAGCGCCCAGCCGACGGACGGCAGCGCGGGGCCGCCGATCATCTCGGACAGGCCGTCGTAGCGGCCGCCGCCGCCCACCGCGGACTGCGAGCCGAGGCCGTCGTGGACGAACTCGAAGGTGGTGCGGGTGTAGTAGTCCAGACCGCGCACCAGCTTGGGGTCGTCCTCGTACTCCACGCCCGCCGCCGTCAGCAGTTCGCGCACCTGCTCGTGGTAGGCCTTGCAGGCCTCGCAGAGGTGGTCGCGCATCATCGGGGCGCCGACGAGCTGCTTCTGCACCGTGTCGCGCTTGTCGTCCAGGACGCGCAGCGGGTTGATCTCGATCCGCCGCCGGGTGTCCTCGTCGAGGTCGAGGCCGCGCAGGAAGTCCTGCAGCGCGGCCCGGTAGACCGGACGGCACTCCTTGTCGCCCAGGGAGTTGAGCAGCAGGCGGAAGTTCCGCAGTCCCAGCGACCGGTACGCGTCCACGGCCAGGATGATCAGCTCGGCGTCCAGCACCGGGTCCTCGGCGCCGATCGCCTCGGCGCCGACCTGGGAGAAGTGGCGGTAACGCCCCGCCTGCGGACGTTCGTAGCGGTAGTAGGAGCCCGAGTACCAGAGCTTGACCGGCAGATTGCCGGCCTTGTGCAGATTGGCCTCCAGCGCGGCGCGCAGCACGGAGGCGGTGCCCTCGGGGCGCAGGGCCAGCTCCGTGCCGCCCTTGGTGGTGAGGGTGTACATCTCCTTGGTCACGATGTCGGTGGACTCGCCGACGCCGCGCGAGAACAGCTCCACCTGCTCGAAGCCGGGGGTCTCGACATAGCCGTAGCCGGCCCGCCGCAACGGCGCGGAGATCGCCTCGCGTACCGCCAGGAACACGGCGGAATCGGGCGGCAGGAGGTCATAGGTGCCCTTGGGGGCCTGAAAGGTGCTCACAGGAAGTCTCTCGTCACATTCCTCGTCGCGGAGGAGCCGTCTGACCGGCCTCTCCGAGGCCGCGGGCCAGCTCCGCGAGATACGGGTTGGAGGCGCGCTCACGGCCGATGGTCGTCTGGGGACCGTGACCGGACAGCACCACGGTCGAGTCGTCGAGCGGCAGGCACACACGGGCCAGCGACGCGTACATCTCGTCCATGTCACCGCCGGGCAGGTCGGTGCGTCCGACGGAGCCGGCGAACAGCAGGTCGCCCGAGAAGAACACCGAGGGGATCTCGGCGGTCTCGGGCAGCCTGAAGGCCACCGACCCCTTGGTATGGCCGGGCGCGTGCGCCACGGTCAGCTCCAGACCGGCCAGCTCCAGGCTGCTGCCGTCGGCGAGCTCCCGGACGTCGTCCGGCTCTCCGATGGTGAGTTCACCGAGCAGTTGGGCGCCGATGGAACGCCCGAGGGCCTTCTCCGGGTCGTCCAGCATGTAGCGGTCGCGCGGGTGGATCCAGGCCGGGACGCCGTGCGCCCCGCAGACCGGAACGACCGAGGCCACGTGGTCGATGTGGCCGTGGGTGAGGATGACGGCGACGGGCTTGAGACGGTGTTTGGCGAGCGTGTCCTCGACGCCCTGGGTCGCTTCGTGACCCGGGTCGATGATCACGCACTCCTCACCCGCGGCGGGGGCCACCACGTAGCAATTGGTGCCCCAGGCCCCGGCGGGGAACCCGGCAATGAGCACGTTCGTCCTTCTGTCGGCTGTCGTTCGCGGCAGGTCGTGCCGCCCGAGGGCGACGTCCTGAGCCTACCGGCGTGAACGCGGCCATCGCGAACCAGTAACGTCGCTGGACTGTGGGCGTGGCGGGCGCGAAGATCGGCCACGACGTACCTACAGACGTACAAGCACATTCGACAGTTCGAGCAGAGGGCATCGGGAGACGGCTCAGTGGTCACCAAGGATCAGCGGCGGCGCCAGCTCGCCCGGGAGAAGTTCGAGCGCCAGCAGGAGCGCCGGGTGGGTGCGCGCAACCGCGCACGGCAGCGCAACGCGGTGATCGCCGCCGTCGTGGCGGTCGTCCTGGCCGCCGGGGCCACGGCCTGGGCCGTCGGCGCCTTCAGCGGCGACTCGAAGCAGGACGAGGCGGCCGCCAAGGCCTCCCCGAGCGCGGCGTCCAGCGCCGCGCCCAGCAAGGTGCCCGACCCGTGCGCCAAGCCCGCGGCGGGCGCCCCCGGCACCGAGCAGTGGAAGAAGGAGCCCGCGGTCACCATCGACGCGGCCAAGAAGTACACCTTCGACCTGCAGACCACCTGCGGCGACATCGCACTGGACCTCGACGCGAAGAACGCGCCGCACACGGTGAACTCCTTCGCCTTCCTGGCCGGCAAGGGCTACTTCGACCACACCAAGTGCCACCGGCTCACCACCTCCGGCATCTACGTGCTGCAGTGCGGCGACCCGACGGGCTCCGGCTCCGGCGGTCCCGGCTACACGATCCCGGACGAGAACCTGAAGGCGAAGGCGGTCGCCAAGGGCACGTACCCGGCGGGCACCGTCGCGATGGCGAACACCGGCCAGCCGCACACCGGCGGCAGCCAGTTCTTCCTCGTCTACCAGGACAGCCCGCTGCCGCCGTCCTACACGCCGTTCGGAACGATCACGGCCGACGGCATGGACGTGCTCAAGAAGATCGCCGCCGCCGGGGACTCGACGGGCGCCGGTGACGGTGCCCCGAACGCGACCGTGGTGATCAACAAGGCGACCGTCAGCGCGTCCTGAGCCGTGTCCCCGCACCCGCGCGGTGAATTCGCGGGTGCGGGATGCGGACAGCCGGGCCACCGGTCGCCTATGTTGGCGTTGTGTAGGGTGCCTGCGCCGACGGCTGCACGCGCGAGTGGCAGCCCGTCGGGACCGGCCAGGGCACGGCCCGGCCGGATGGAACTGTGGACGATGCCGTGTGCCGTGAAGCGGCCGGGCATCACGTGGAGGAGGCGCTGTGAGCAGCGACCCGTGGGGCCGCGTCGACGAGACGGGGACCGTGTACGTGCGTACGGCCGAGGGCGAGCGTGAAGTCGGCTCGTGGCAGGCGGGCTCCCCCGAGGAGGCGCTGGCCTACTTCGAGCGGAAGTACGAGGGTCTCGTCGTCGAGATCGGCCTCCTCGAACGCCGGGTGAAGACCACCGACCTGTCCGCCAAGGACGCGCTGACGGCCATCGAGCACCTGCGGACCGCGGTGACCGAGGCCCACGCCGTCGGGGACCTGGCGGCACTGGGCAAGCGGCTGGACGGGCTGACCGCGCTGGTCGACTCGCGCCGCGAAGAGCGCAAGGTGGCCAAGGCCAAGGCCTCCGAGGAGGCCAAGTCGGCCAAGGAGAACCTGGTCGTCGAGGCCGAGCAGCTGGCCGAGAGCGAGCAGTGGCGGGCCGCCGGTGAGCGCCTGCGCGCGCTGGTCGACACCTGGAAGGGCCTGCCCCGGCTGGACCGCAAGACCGACGACGAGCTGTGGCACCGCTTCAGCCACGCCCGTTCGGTCTTCTCCAAGCGCCGCAAGGGCCACTTCGCGCAGCTGGACGCGCAGCGCGAGGAGGCCCGGCAGCACAAGGAGAAGCTGGTGGAGGAGGCGCAGGCGCTGTCCGGCTCCACCGACTGGGGTCCGACCGCCGCGCGCTACCGCGAGCTGATGACCGAGTGGAAGGCCGCCGGCCGCGCGCAGCGCGAGGCCGAGGACGACCTGTGGAACCGTTTCCGCGGTGCCCAGGACGTCTTCTTCGCGGCCCGCTCCGAGGTCTTCGCGGAACGGGACACCGAGCAGCGCGAGAACCTCGCGCTCAAGGAGGAGCTGGCCATCGAGGCCGAGAAGCTGCTCCCGGTGACCGACCTGAAGGCGGCCCGTGCGGCCTTCCGCGGCATCAACGAGCGCTGGGAGGCGATCGGTCACGTGCCGCGCGACGCCCGGCCGCGGATCGAGGCCCGCATGCACGCGGTCGAGCGCGCCATCCACGACACCGAGGAGTCGGAGTGGCGGCGCACCAACCCCGAGGCGCGGGCCCGGGCGGCGGGCCTCACCGGCCAGCTGCAGGCGGCAGTCGACAAGCTGCGTGACCAGATCGAGAAGGCCAACGCGGCGGGGAACACCTCCAAGGCCGACAAGCTGCAGCGCGAGCTGGACGGGCGGCAGGCGCTCCTCGACCAGGCGCTGAAGTCGCTCGACGAGTTCAGCGGCTGACAGCGGCCCGCACCGCCGGACCATACGCGCGGGGCCCGTACGCGATGCGTACGGGCCCCGCGCGCTGTCGTGGGCTTCCAGCCGCCCCCTGGAGCGCGCTGTCGGCGCCTGTCAGCGCTGGCGTGCCGAGGTGACCCGGTAGACGTCGTAGACGCCCTCCACGCCGCGTACGGCCTTCAGGACGTGGCCCAGGTGCTTGGGATCGCCCATCTCGAAGGTGAAGCGTGAGGTGGCGACCCGGTCACGGGAGGTCTGGACGGCCGCGGACAGGATGTTGACGTGCTGGTCGGACAGCACGCGCGTGACGTCCGACAGCAGGCGCGAGCGGTCCAGGGCCTCGACCTGGATGGCGACCAGGAAGACCGACGACTGCGTGGGCGCCCACTCGACCTCGATGATCCGCTCGGGCTGCTGCGACAGCGCCTCGACGTTGACGCAGTCCGCACGGTGCACGGAGACGCCGTTGCCGCGGGTGACGAAGCCGATGATCGGGTCGCCCGGCACCGGAGTGCAGCACCGCGACAGCTTGACCCACACGTCCCGCTCGCCCTTGACGATGACACCCGGGTCGGCGGCCGACCGCCGCTTGGTGCGGCTGCGCGAGGGCATCGTGATCTCGGCGATGTCCTCGGTCGCGCCCTCTTCGCCGCCCAGCGCCTCGACGAGCTTCTGCACCACCGACTGGGCGGTGATGTGCCCCTCGCCGATCGCCGCGTACAGCGCGGAGATGTCGGGATAGCGCATCTCGTGCGCCAGGGTGACCAGCGAGTCGCCGGTGAGCACGCGCTGGATCGGCAGGCCCTGCTTGCGCATGGCGCGCGCGATGGCGTCCTTGCCCTGCTCGACGGCCTCCTCGCGGCGCTCCTTGGAGAACCACGCGCGGATCTTGTTGCGCGCCCGCGGGGACTTGACGAAGCCCAGCCAGTCGCGGGACGGCCCCGCCCCGGCGGCCTTGGAAGTGAAGACCTCCACGGTGTCGCCGTTGTCGAGGGTCGATTCCAGCGGCACCAGACGGCCGTTGACGCGCGCGCCGATGGTGCGGTGACCGACCTCGGTGTGCACCGCGTAGGCGAAGTCGACCGGCGTGGCACCCGCGGGCAGCGCGATGACGTCGCCCTTGGGCGTGAAGACGAAGACCTCGTTGCGCGACAGGTCGAAGCGCAGCGACTCCAGGAACTCGCCCGGGTCCTCCGTCTCCTTCTGCCAGTCCAGCAACTGCCGCAGCCACGCCATGTCGTTGACCGCGTCGTCCTTCTTCGCGGACTTGGGGCTGTCGGTGCGCACCTTGGAGGCGCCGGCGACGGCCTCCTGCTTGTACTTCCAGTGCGCCGCGATGCCGTACTCGGCGCGGCGGTGCATGTCGAAGGTGCGGATCTGGATCTCGACCGGCTTGCCGCTGGGCCCGATGACCGTCGTGTGCAGCGACTGGTACATGTTGAACTTGGGCATCGCGATGTAGTCCTTGAACCGCCCCGGTACCGGGTTCCACCGCGCGTGGATGGTGCCCAGCGCCGCGTAGCAGTCGCGGACGGTGTCGACCAGGACCCGGATGCCCACCAGGTCGTAGATCTCGGCGAAGTCGCGGCCCCGCACGATCATCTTCTGGTACACGCTGTAGTAGTGCTTCGGGCGGCCGGTGACGGTCGCCTTGATGCGGGCCGCGCGCAGGTCCTGCTGCACCTGGTCGGTGACGACCGCCAGGTACTCGTCCCGCTTGGGGGCGCGCTCCGCGACGAGCCGGACGATCTCGTCGTACATCTTGGGGTAGAGGATCGCGAAGGCGAGGTCCTCCAGCTCCCACTTGATGGTGTTCATGCCCAGCCGGTGCGCCAGCGGGGCGTAGATCTCCAGCGTCTCGCGGGCCTTCTTCTCCTGCTTCTCCCGCTTGAGGTAACGCATGGTGCGCATGTTGTGCAGACGGTCGGCGAGCTTGATCACCAGGACCCGCGGGTCCTTGGCCATCGCCACGACCATCTTGCGGACGGTCTCGGCCTGCGCGGCCTCGCCGAACTTGACCTTGTCCAGCTTGGTGACGCCGTCCACCAGCAGGGCGACCGAGTCGCCGAAGTCGCGGCGCAGCGCGTCCAGGCCGTACTCGGTGTCCTCCACCGTGTCGTGCAGCAGCCCCGCCATCAAGGTGGCCGGGTCCATGCCGAGCTCGGCCAGGATCGTCGTCACCGCGAGCGGGTGCGTGATGTACGGGTCACCGCTCTTGCGCTTCTGGCCGCGGTGCCAGCGCTCCGCCACCTGGTAGGCGCGCTCGATCTGGCGCAGCTGCGACGCGTCGCCCTTGGGATCGTTGCTGCGCACTATGCGCAGCAGGGGCTCCAGCACCGGGTTGTACGGGCTGGAACGCTGCACGCCCAACCGGGCGAGGCGGGCGCGGACGCGGTTCGACGAGGTCGCGGGCCGGTTCGGCGCCACGCTGCCGGGGGTGCGCACGGGCCGGGCTCCCGGTGTCGCCGGCGGCGCCTTGGGAGCTGTGCTCTCCGCAGGGGCGGCAGGCGCGGCGGAAGGAGCCGCGGAGACGGAGGACGCCTCGCGGCCCTCCGCGGCGGTCATCGGCTGGGTCGACCTGGCCTCGTCTTGCAAGGGCACTCCTTCTGGGCCCCTCCTGTCCGAGAACGGGCAAGGAGGGAGGGTCCGGTACCCCATGGTAGCGATGTGACCGGGTGAACCGCGTCCCGTCCCGCCCCTCCCGTCCCGCGGCACGCCGGAACGGGCCCGGAACACCTGTGGTGCCCGGTCGCACGACCGGGCACCACAGGGACGGCGACGTTGCCGCTCAGACCGCGATCAGGGCCTCCAGCGGGGCCCCGGCCAGGGACGGGGCGAGCCGCGCGCGGCCGCCCAGGAAGCCGAGCTCCAGCAGGACGACGACGCCGGCGACCTCGGCGCCGGTACGGCGGATGAGGTCGAGGGAGGCCTCGGCCGTCCCGCCGGTGGCGAGGACGTCGTCGATGACGAGCACCCGGTCGCCGGCCCCGAACGCGTCCTGGTGGACCTCGATCTCGGCCGTGCCGTACTCCAGCTCGTACCTCTGCCCATGCGTGGCCGCGGGGAGCTTGCCCGCCTTGCGGACCGGGACGAAGCCCAGTCCGGCGCGGGCCGCGGCCGGGGCGGCGAGGATGAACCCGCGCGCCTCCAGTCCGACGACCTTGTCGGCGCCGTGCCGGGCGCAGACCTCGGCGAGGGCGTCGACCAGGGCGCCGAACGCGCCCGGGTCGGCGAGCAGCGGGGTGATGTCCTTGAACGTCACGCCCGGCTTGGGGTAGTCGGGCACGTCCCGGATACGGCTGAGCAGCAGGCTGCGCAGCTCGCTCCGGGCGGCGTCCGTCGTCGTCATCTGTGGTGTTCCTCGGTGCTTCTGCTTCAGCGGCGCTTGCCGGACGGGCGGTTGCGGCCGCGGTTGCGGGACGGCGTCTCGCGCCGGCCGCCGGCCGCTCCCGCGGTGGCGGCATGCGGGTCGTCGTCGTCGTGGTCACCGTGGTCACCGGGGCCGCCGTCCGCCGCTTCCGCGGAGTCCTGCGGGTCGTCCCCGCCCAGCTCGGCACGGCGGGCGTCGGCGGCGCGCTTGGCGAGCACCCGCTTGCGCAGCGCCTTCATCTGCGGGTCGCGCTCCTTGAGGTCCGCGACCAGCGGGGTCGCGATGAAGATCGAGGAGTACGCACCGGCGGTGAGGCCGACGAAGAGCGACAGCGCGATGTCGTTGAGCGTGCCCGCGCCGAGCAGCCCGCCACCGACGAACAGCAGGCCGGCGACCGGCAGCAGCGCCACGACCGTGGTGTTGATCGACCGCACCAGGGTCTGGTTGAGGCTGCGGTTGGCGAGCTCGCTGTACGTGTAGCGGTTCTGCTTGGTGATGTCCTTGGTCGTCTCCTTCAGACCGTCGAAGACGACGACGGTGTCGTAGAGGGAGTAACCGAGGACGGTGAGCAGACCGATCACCGTGCCGGGCGTGACCTCGAAACCGACGATCGCGTACACGCCGATGGTGATGGTGAGGTCGTGCAGCAGCGCGATCAGGGCGGCCACGGCCTTGCGCCACTCGAAGGCGATCGCCATGTAGATCGTCACCAGGACCATGAAGATCACCAGGCCTTCGAAGGCCTTCTTGGAGATCTCCTCGCCCCAGCTCGGACCGATGATCTGCGGGTCGATGTCGCCCGGCTTGATGTTCAGGTCCTGGGCGATGTCGCCCTGGATCTTCTTGGCCTCGTCGAGCGTGATGTCGCTGATCTGGATGCGGACGCTTCCCGTGCCGAGCTTCTGCACGAGGGCCTGATGCCCGTCGGTGTCGCTGTCGATCCGGTCCTGGACCTGTGACACCGACATCGAGGTCTTGGGCGTGGTGAACACCGCGCCGCCGGAGAACTCGATACCGAGCTTCAGGCCGTTGACGACCAGACCCAGGATCGCGGCGACCGTGATCAGGATCGAGACGGTGTACCAGATCTTGCGCTTGCCCACGAAGTCGTAGGCGATCTCGCCCCGGTGCAGGCGGTGCCCGAGGTTTCCGAGCCGGGACATCAGGCCTCCTTGACGTCGGTACGGCCCGCGGGGCGGCGGGTGCGGCGCAGCGGGGGGGTGACGCCCAGGGCGCGCGGGTCGAGTCCGGACCAGGGATGTCCGCCGGCGTAGAACTTCTTGCGCGCGAGGATCGTCATGAGCGGCTTGGTGAACAGGAAGACCACCGCCACGTCGAGCAGCGTCGTCAGGCCGAGGGTGAAGGCGAAGCCCTGCACCTTGCCGACGGAGACGATGAACAGGACGGCGGCGGACAGGAACGACACGAAGTCCGAGACGAGGATCGTGCGCCGGGCGCGCGGCCATCCGCGGGCCACGGCGGGCTGCAGGGAGCGGCCCTCGCGCAGTTCGTCACGGATGCGTTCGAAGAACACGATGAAGGAGTCGGCGGTGATACCGATGGCGACGATGGCACCACAGACCGCCGGCAGGTTCAGCGCGAAGCCGATGGCCGGGCCGAGCAGCGTCATGATCTCGTAGGTCAGGATCGCGGAGACCACGAGGCTGAGGATCGCGACGAAGCTCAGACCCCGGTAGTACGCGATCAGGTAGAGCATGACCAGCGCGAGACCGACCGCGCCGGCGATGATTCCGCCGTGCAGCTGCTCGCCGCCGACCGCCGCGGAGACCTTGGTGACGTCGGACTTGTCGAAGGTCAGCGGCAGGGAGCCGTAGGACAGGACGTTGGACAGATCCTGCGCGCTCTCCTGGGTGAAGCTGCCGTAGATCTCCGCGCTGCCGCTCAGGGTCTGGTTCACCGAGGGGGCGGAGACGACCTCGTTGTCCAGCACGATCGCGAACTGGTTGTTCGGCGGCTGCTGCTGGGAGAGCTGCGAGGTGATCTTCGAGAAGTCCTTGGAGCCCGTGCCGTCGAAGGACAGCGTGACGACCCAGCCGTTGCCGCTCTGCGTGTCGTACTGGGCGGCCGCCTTCTTGACGTTCTTGCCGTCGACGGCGGACGGGCCCAGCGCGTACTTGGCGCGGCCGTCCTGGCTGCACGCGACGATCTTGTCGGTGGGCTTGGCCTTCAGGTTGAGGTTCGCGCGGGCTTCCTTGTCGGAGCAGTCCAGCGCGGCGAGCTTCGCCTGCAGGTCGGCCGGGATCGAGGTGTCCAGCGTGCTGCCCGGGGCGGCCGGGGTGGTGGCCGGCGCGCTCGCCGGAGCCGACGGGGGCGCCGAGGCCGGCGCGGACGGCGTGCTGGACGAGCCCGACTTCAGCGCGTCGGTGACGGCGCGACCCTGCGTCGAGGAGCTCGGGGACGGGGAGGTGCTGCTCGTCGCCCCGGTCGAGGCCGTCGGGGAGGGCGAGGCCGGGGACGACGCCTTCCCGGAGGGGCTGGACGAGGGAGAGGGCGAAACGGGCGGGGTGTTGGCCACCTCGGCGAGCACGGGCCGGAAGTAGAGCTGGGCCGTGGTGCCCACCTGCTTCTCCGCCTGCTCCGCGTTCGTGCCCTTGGGGATGTTGACGATGATGTTGCGATCGCCCTGCGTCTGGACCTCGGCCTCGGACACACCGAGACCGTTGACACGCCGCTCGATGATGCCGACGGCGGTGTCCATGTTGGTCTTGTTGATCGCGTTGGACTGATCGCTCTTGGCCGTCAACGTGATGCTCGTGCCGCCGGCGAGGTCAATGCCCAGTCGCGGCGTCGTGTGGCCGGAGAGGAACATCCCTCCCGTGAGCGCCACGATGGCCAGCAGGATCACTGCCAGCGCCCGCCCGGGGTATCCCTGGCTCCCCGAGGGCTTGCGGCCCCTCTTCGGTGCTGCCACCTTCTCGATTCTCCCTGTCCAACCGCCCTGCGGACCTGCGCGCGCAGCAGGGCGGCACGATGTGTTGTACGGACGTGCCGACGCGTAAACGTACCTGCCCCGGGTGTCGTCCCGGGGCGGCGGCGTTACTTGGAGTCGGTGCCGTCCGTCTTGGGGGCGTCCTGCACCTTGGCCTCGTCCGTGGACTTGGCGAGGTCGACGCGGTCCTCGTCCTCGGCGGAGTCGTCGGCGTGCTCGGCGTCGGTGGCCTCGAACTCCGGCTCGGGCTCCGGCTCGATGCCGTGGACGATGCGGTCGTACTCGGCCTGGTCCAGCACGGCCGCGATGGCGTTCTTCGCGAAGTGCGCGTGCACACCGTCGGCCAGCTCGAGCAGCACCGTGTCGTCGTTGACCTCCTTGACGACCGCGTACATGCCGCCGATGGTGCGGATGCCGGCACCCGGCGCCATCTGGTTGCGCATGTCTGCGGCCTGGCGCTGCTTGTTCTTGGCGGAGCGGGTCATCAGCAGCATGACACCGATGATCAGAACGAAAGGCAGGATCTGGATGAGGTTCATGGTGTCAGGACGGTCCTTCGCATGGCCACGGTGGCCTCGTCTACGGGATCTGCGGGCTTGGGTCGTCGTTCCGGAGGACGACGTCGGCGGAGTCTAAGCGTTCGTTCGCCGCTGGAACAACGCCAAGCATTACACCGTGGTTCCTGCGGCGGCGAGTCTCCCCGCCGTCAAGGGCCGAAGAGCCCGTCTTGCCCGGGTCCGCCGCCCTGTGGGGGCACGAGTCCAAGGTGTGCCCACGCGGCGCGAGTGGCCACCCGACCGCGCGGTGTGCGCGCCAACAGCCCCTCGCGCACCAGGAACGGCTCGGCCACCTCCTCCACCGTCTCGCGCTCCTCCCCCACGGCCACCGCCAGTGTCGACAGCCCCACGGGCCCGCCGCCGAAGAGCTTGAGCAGCGCCTGCAGAACGGCCCGGTCCAGCCGGTCCAGGCCGCGGCCGTCGACCTCGTAGACGTCCAGGGCGCGCGCGGCGATCTCCCGGGTGATCCTGCCGTCGGCCTTGACCTGGGCGAAGTCGCGGACGCGGCGCAGGAGTCGGTTGGCGATGCGCGGGGTGCCGCGGGAGCGGCCGGCGATCTCCGCGGCGCCGTCGGCCTCGATGCCGACGTCCAGGAGCCGGGCGGAGCGGTGGATGACGCGCTCCAGTTCGGCCGGGGCGTAGAACTCCATGTGGCCGGTGAAGCCGAAGCGGTCGCGCAGCGGCGGCGGCAGCAGTCCGGCCCGGGTGGTGGCGCCGACGAGCGTGAACGGGGGCAGCTCCAGGGGGATGGCGGTGGCGCCGGGGCCCTTGCCGACGATGACGTCGACGCGGAAGTCCTCCATCGCCATGTAGAGCATCTCCTCGGCGGGCCGGGACATCCGGTGGATCTCGTCGAGGAAGAGCACCTCCCCCTCGGCGAGGGAGGACAGGATCGCCGCGAGGTCGCCCGCGTGCTGGATCGCGGGGCCCGAGGTGATGCGGATGGGAGCGCCCATCTCGGCCGCGATGATCATGGACAGGGTGGTCTTGCCGAGCCCGGGCGCGCCGGAGAGCAGCACATGGTCCGCGGTGCCGCCCCGTTGGCGGGCGGCCTTGAGGACCAGGTCCAGTTGTTCGCGGACCCTTTCCTGGCCGACGAACTCCTCCAGCGCCTTGGGCCGCAGAGCCGCTTCGACGGCCTGGTCCTCGCCGTCGGCGGAGGCGCCGACCAGACGATCGGCGGTGGTCGGTACGGACTCGTCGTCCCAGTTCACTTCGGTGCGCCTTACGGTCAGCGGACTGCGGTCAGCGGGCGGGGGTTCAGCGGGTCCGGTTCAGGGTCTGCAGGGCGGCCCGCAGGAGGGCGCCGACGTGCGGTTCGGCACTCGCCTCGGCCTGCGGGGCGACGGCCGCGACGGCCTCCTCCGCCTCACGGGGCTGGTAGCCCAGGCCGATGAGCGCGGTGTGCAGCTGCTCGCGCCAGGAGGCGGGCCCGGCGGCCGCGGCGGGACGGGCGGCCGCGCTGCCCACGGGTGCGCCCAGACGGTCCTTGAGCTCCAGCAGAAGGCGCTGGGCGCCCTTCTTGCCGATGCCCGGCACCAGGGTGAGCGCCTTCTCGTCACCCGTGGCGACGGCGGCGCGCAGGGCGTCGGGCGTGTGCACGGCCAGCATCGCCTGGGCCAGCCGGGGGCCGACGCCGCTGGCGGTCTGCAGCAGCTCGAAGACCTGGCGTTCGTCGTCGTCGGCGAAGCCGTAGAGGGTCAGGGAGTCCTCGCGCACCACCAGGGAGGTGGCCAGCCGGGCCTGCTCGCCCAGCCGGAGCGCGGCCAGGGTGCCCGGGGCGCACTGCACGGCCATGCCGATCCCGCCGACCTCGATCACCGCGGTGTCGGGGGCGAGGGCCGCGACGGGCCCGCTGACGAAGGCGATCATGAGGTGCGCTCCTGGATTCGTGCTCGGGCGGCCGCGTGCGCCTGCTGCAGGCGATTGGTCGCGGTGCCGCGCCAGATGTGACAGATGGCCAGCGCCAGCGCGTCGGCGGCGTCCGCGGGCTTGGGCGGGGCGTCCAGCCGCAGCAGCCGGGTGACCATGGCGCCCACCTGGGCCTTGTCGGCCCGGCCGCTGCCGGTGACGGCGGCCTTGACCTCGCTGGGGGTGTGCAGGTGCACCGGCAGGCCGCGGCGCGAGGCGCACAGGATGGCCACCGCGCTCGCCTGCGCCGTGCCCATCACGGTGCGGACGTTGTGCTGGCTGAACACCCGTTCCACGGCGACGGCTTGGGGCCGGTACTCGTCCAGCCAGGCCTCGATGCCGCGTTCGACGAGGACGAGGCGCTCACCGATGTCGGCGTCCGCGGGGGTGCGGACCACCCCGACTCCGGCCATCCGCAGAGGTGTTCCGGGGGCGCCGTCCACCACGCCGACACCGCACCGGGTCAGTCCCGGGTCCACGCCGAGCACACGCACCGCGCCCCTCCCTCCTTCGGTCAGCTGTTCAGCCGTTCCTGGAGGTTATCGGGTGGCACCGACAACGACGGCGGCCCGGTGGGGGTGTGTCCCCACCGGGCCGCCGCGCGAGCCGTACGGCGCCGGGGCCGCTCAGGCGTCGACCTTCTCCATGATCTCGTCGGAGACGTCGAAGTTGGCGAAGACGTTCTGCACGTCGTCGCTGTCCTCGAGCGCGTCGATGAGCTTGAAGATCTTCCGGGCGCCCTCCTCGTCCAGTTCCACCTGCATGGTGGGGACGAAGTTGGCCTCCGCGGAGTCGTAGTCGATGCCCGCCTCCTGGAGCGCGGAGCGGACCGCGACCAGGTCGGTGGCCTCGCTCAGCACCTCGAAGGACTCACCGAGGTCGTTGACCTCCTCGGCGCCCGCCTCCAGGACCGCGCCGAGCACGTCGTCCTCGGAGAGCTCGGCCTTGGGGACGATCACGACGCCCTTGCGGTGGAACAGGTACGACACCGAGCCCGGGTCGGCCATGGAGCCGCCGTTGCGGGTCATCGCGACGCGCACGTCGGAGGCGGCACGGTTGCGGTTGTCGGTGAGGCACTCGATGAGCACCGCGACACCGTTCGGGCCGTAGCCCTCGTACATGATCGTCTCGTAGTCGGCACCGCCCGCCTCGAGACCGGCACCGCGCTTGACCGCGCTGTCGATGTTCTTGTTGGGCACCGAGCTCTTCTTCGCCTTCTGGATGGCGTCGAAGAGGGTCGGGTTGCCGGAGATGTCGGCACCGCCGGCGCGTGCCGCGACTTCGATGTTCTTGATCAGCTTCGCGAAGAGCTTGCCGCGCTTGGCGTCAATCACGGCCTTCTTGTGCTTCGTCGTAGCCCATTTAGAGTGGCCGGACATCAGCCTGTCTCCTTCACGTCACCGATTGCTTCACGAACACTGCGATCCTACCGGGATCGTGTCACCCGGCGGCGCGCACCATGTCGACGAAGTAGCGGTGCACCCGGTGGTCCCCGGTCAGTTCGGGGTGGAACGAGGTGGCCAGCAGGTCGCCCTGGCGCACGGCGACGACCGTGCCGTCGTCGAGTCGGGCCAGCGAGGCGACCCCGCTGCCGGTGGACTCGACCCAGGGGGCGCGGATGAAGACGCCCTCCACCGGGCCGCCGTCGACGCCCTCGACCTCGACCGCGGTCTCGAAGGACTCGTTCTGCCGTCCGAAGGCGTTGCGCCGCACGGTCATGTCGATCCCGCCGAAGGTCTCCTGGTCGTCGCGGCCGTCCAGGATCTTGTCGGCGAGCATGATCATGCCGGCGCAGGTCCCGTAGACCGGCAGGCCCTCGCGGATGCGCTCGCGCAGCGGCTGCATCATGCCGAAGAGCACGGCCAGCTTGGACATGGTGGTCGACTCGCCGCCGGGGATCACCAGACCGTCGATCTCGGCCAGTTCCTCGGGCCGGCGGACCGGGCGGGCGAGGGCGTCGGCCTCGGCGAGGGCGACGAGGTGCTCACGGACGTCGCCCTGGAGGGCGAGGACGCCGACGGTCGGAGTACTGCGTGACAGGGGTGGCACGGTGGAGCCTTCCGGAGGTCTGGGTCGGGCACGGCGGACGGGCAGGCCGTCACCGGCCCGCCCGTCGCGGGGCGCTCACCAGCCGCGGTTGGCGTACCGCTCGGTCTCGGGCAGGGTGTCGCAGTTGATGCCGACCATGGCCTCGCCCAGGTTGCGGGAGGCGTCCGCGATGATCTTCGGGTCGTCGTAGAAGGTGGTGGCCTTCACGATGGCGGCGGCGCGCTTGGCCGGGTCGCCGGACTTGAAGATGCCGGAGCCGACGAAGACGCCCTCGGCACCGAGCTGCCGCATCAGCGCGGCGTCGGCCGGGGTGGCCACACCGCCGGCCGAGAACAGCACGACCGGCAGCTTGCCGAGCTCGGCGACCTCCTTGACGAGCTCGTAGGGGGCGCGCAGCTCCTTGGCGGCGGCGTACAGCTCGTGGTTGTCGTAGCCGCGCAGGCGGGCGATCTCGTTCTTGATCTGGCGCAGGTGGCGGACCGCCTCCACGACGTTGCCGGTGCCGGCCTCGCCCTTGGAGCGGATCATGGCCGCGCCCTCGGCGATGCGGCGCAGGGCCTCGCCCAGGTTGGTGGCGCCGCAGACGAAGGGCGTGGTGAACGCCCACTTGTCGGAGTGGTTGACCTCGTCGGCCGGGGTGAGGACCTCGGACTCGTCGATGTAGTCGACGCCGAGCGACTGCAGCACCTGGGCCTCGACGAAGTGGCCGATGCGGGACTTGGCCATGACCGGGATCGAGACGGCCTCGATGATGCCCTCGATCATGTCCGGGTCGGACATGCGCGCCACGCCGCCGTCCTTGCGGATGTCGGCCGGGACCCGCTCCAGGGCCATGACGGCCACCGCGCCGGCGTCCTCGGCGATCTTCGCCTGGTCCGGGGTGACGACGTCCATGATCACGCCGCCCTTGAGCTGCTCGGCCATGCCGCGCTTCACGCGCGCGGTGCCGGTCTCAGGGGACTGGGGGGTGCTGGGAAGCGTGCTGGACACGGTGGCCTCACTCGGCGACGGGACTTCTGGGGGGAGCGGCATTTGCCCTGTATCCCATGGTGGACCGCGCGAAGTGGACCGGAAAAGGGCCAATCGCGCCTCAGTGGCCTGCCGCGCCGTCCGCGGTGAGGACGGCCGGGGGCTCGTCGTCCATTTCGAACGTCACCGGCCGCGGGGCGTGCCCGGCGAGCCGGAACCAGCGCACCTTGCGGTGGGCGCGCAGCGCCCGGGCGGCGCGCACGGCGTCGTTGTGGAAGCGGCGGGCCATCGGCACGCGGCGCACCGCCTGGGTGAGTTCCCGGGCGGTGTCCTCGCCGCCGGGCGCCTGCCGCACGGCGTCGACCGCGTCGGCCTCGGAGAACACCGCCCGCAGCGCCTGGCTCAGCTCGCTCTCGGCCACCTCGCGCTGGTCGTCCTCCGCCTGCCGGGCCGAGTGCGCGGCCTCGTAGAGCACGATGCTGGCCGCCGGGTCCAGCACGCCCGCCGTGGCGAGCTCCTGGGCCACCGAGGCCCTGCGCAGCAGCTGTGCGTCCAGCGCGGCGCGGGCGGCGTCGATGCGCGCGTGCAGCCGGTCCAGCCGGCCCGCGGTCCAGCTCAGATAGAGGCCGATGGCGACAACCGCCACGGCCACCCAGATGATGGTGGTCACGGGCGGCAAGGCTACCGGTGCGCGGGGCGCGGCCCGCCGGGCGGCGGACCGTCACCCCTCGCGACGGCTCAGTCGCGCGCGAAGCCGAACCGGGCGCGCAGCCCGACGCGCTCGTCGGCGGCCACCGCCGCGGCGCCCGCGGTGACCGTCTCGTAGACCGCCAGGATGTCCGAGGCCACCCTGGACCAGTCGAAGCGCCGCACGTGCCGCGAGCCGAGTTCGCGCAGCTGGGCCCGGCGCTCGGGGTCGCCGAGCAGCCGTACCGCCGCCTCCGCGAGGGCCTGCGGGTCCTCGTTGGGGAAGACCTCGCCGGCCGCTCCCTGGTCGAGCACCTGGCGGAAGGCGTCCAGGTCGCTGGCGAGCACCGGGGCGCCCGCCGACATCGCCTCGACCAGGATGATCCCGAAGCTCTCGCCGCCGGTGTTCGGCGCGACGTACAGGTCGACGCTGCGCAGCAGGCGCGCCTTGTCCTCGTCGCTGACCATGCCGAGGAACTCCACGCGCGAGCGCATGTCCGCGGGCAGGTCCTCCACGGCCTCCTTCTCGTCGCCGCGCCCGGCGACCAGCAGGCGGGTACCGGGGCGCTCCGCGAGGATCCGGGGAAGCGCCTTCATGAGCACGGGCAGCCCCTTGCGGGGCTCGTCGATGCGCCCGATGAAGCCGATCGTCCCGTTCTGCCACTCGGACTTGGGCTGGGCCTCGGCGAAGAAGCGCACATCGACGCCGTTGGGGATGACCACGGCGTCCCCGCCCAGGTGCTCGACCAGAGTGCGCCGCGCGTACTCGCTGACCGCGATGCGGGCGCTGATCTTCTCCAGGGCGGCCTGGAGGATGGGGTAGGCGGCGATCATCGCCCGCGAGCGGGGGTTCGAGGTGTGGAACGTGGCCACGATCGGCCCCTGCGCCGCCCAGCAGGTGAGCAGCCCCAGCGAGGGCGACGAGGGCTCGTGGACGTGGATGACGTCGAAGGCGCCCTCGTGCAGCCAGCGCCGCACCCGGGCGGCCGACAGGAAGCCGAAGTTGAGGCGGGCCACCGAGCCGTTGTACGGGACGGGGACGGCCCGTCCCGAGGAGACGACGTAGGGCGGCAGCGGGGTGTCGTCGTCCGCGGGGGCCAAAACGGAGACCTCGTGGCCGAGCGCGATCAGGTGCTCGGCCAGGTCGCGGATGTGGAACTGGACGCCTCCGGGGACGTCCCAGGAGTACGGGCTGACAATCCCGATCCTCAAGATTTCTCCGTTCCGGGGCGGTCGGAGGCGGTGCCGGACACGGGAGGGGACGCCGCGACGGACCCGCCGGGTTGCCCGGGAACACCGGTGCCGGCCGGCTCCTCCGGACGGGCTTCGAGGTCCTCGAGCCACAGCCGTTGCAGCATGTGCCAGTCCTCGGGGTGCTCGGCGATCCCGGCGGCGAAGACGTCCGCGAGCCGCTGCGTCATGGCGGCGGTCCTCTCGGTGCGCGTGCCGCCCTCGGGGACCTCCACAGGGGGGTGGACGCGGCCCTGGAGGGTCCGCGAGGCGTCGTACCAGAGGGTGACCGGCAGCAGGAGCGCGCCGGTCTGCACGGCGAGCAGCGCGGGCCCGGCAGGCATCCGGGCGCGCGCGCCGAAGAAGTCCACCGGGACGCCTGAGGCGGACAGGTCGCGGTCCGCCACCAGGCAGACCAGGCCGCCGTCGCGCAGCCGCCGCGCCAGGGTGCCGAAGGCGGCGCCGCCGGTGTGCGGCAGCACCTCCATGCCCAGGCCCTCGCGATAGGCGACGAACCGGTCGTACAGAGTCTCCGGCTTGAGGCGCTCGGCGACGGTGGTGAAGGGCACGCCGAGCTTGGTGGTGACCCAGGCGCCGGCGAGGTCCCAGTTGGCCATGTGCGGCAGGGCGAGGACGACACCGCGGCCCGCGGCCAGGCCGTCCTCCAGGTGGTGCAGGCCCTCGGCAGCGAAGCCCTCGCGGACGCGTTCCTCGCTCCACGCGGGCAGCCGGAAGGACTCCATCCAGTAGCGCAGGTAGGAGCGCATGCCGGCCCTGGACAGCTCGCGCAGGCGGGCCTCGTCGGCGTCCGGCACGACCCGCGCCAGGTTGTTCTCCAGCCGGGTCACGCCCTTGCCGCGCCGGCTCCACGCGAAGTCGGCCACCGCGCGCCCCAGGCCGTTCGCCACCGGCTCGGGGAGGCGCTTGACCGCGCCCCAGCCCAGTCCGTACAGCGCGTCGGTCAGCCGGTCCTTCACGCCGCCCCGCTTCCTTCGCGCGCCGCGGCGTCGGCCTCGAAGGCCTCCCGGCGCACGGTGATCACCCGCTGCACCAGCGTGACCAGGCTGCCGACGGCAACGATCCACAGCGCGATCGGCAGCAGCCACTGGATGCCCGGCACGCCGAACTTGTGCAGACCGGCGAAACCGCAGGCCACCAGCGAGATCACCAGGCGCTCGGCGCGCTCGACGAGCCCGTTGACGGCGACCGGGAGGCCGATGCTCTCGCCACGTGCCTTGGTGTACGACACCACCTGGCCGCTGGCGAGGCAGAAGATCGTCACCGCGCACAGCACGAGGTCGTCGCCGCCCCCGGCGTACCACAGGGCGAGGCCGCCGAAGATGGCCGCGTCGGCGACCCGGTCGAGCGTGGAGTCGAGGAACGCCCCCCACCGGCTGGAGACGCCGGCCTGGCGGGCCATGTTGCCGTCGACCAGGTCGGAGAAGACGAAGAGCGTGATCACGACCGTGCCCCAGAAGAACTCGCCCCTGGGGTAGAAGACCAGCGCTCCCGCGACCACGCCTCCGGTGCCGATCAGCGTGACCGTGTCCGGGCTGACGCCCAGGCGCAGCAGAAACGCGGCGAACGGTGTGAGAACACGCGTGAAGAATGCACGCGCGTACTTGTTCAGCATGGCCTTCCCGGAGGTCGGTGGTGCCCGGCGCGGCTCCGGCGGCCGCCCGGCTGGCCCATCGTAGCCAGGTGGGGTGTTCCGGATGCGCCGGGCTCCCGCCCCACGGGCACACGTACGACGTATGGACGCACCGTGACGCGCGTGGGAAGGTCGAATTACCGCGGGCGCCGCAGAGGCCGCCCTGGTCGGGTGGTCTCCCGTGGCGCGCAGTCCCCATGCCGTGACGGACCGGGAGGCGAGGCACATGGGTGACAGGAGAGACGCAGGCCCAGGAGCCGCCGGAAGGGCATCGGCGGCCGACCGGCCCGCCGACGTACGCAACGTGGTGCTGGTCGGCCACAGTGGCTCCGGGAAGACGACACTGGTCGAGGCACTCGCCCTGGCCACCGGGTCGGTGAACCGCGCCGGGCACGTCGCCGACGGCGGCACGGTCTCCGACCACGACGAGATCGAGCACCGCCAGCAGCGCTCGGTGCAGTTGTCGCTCGTCCCGGTCGAATGGGACGGAGTCAAGATCAATCTGCTCGACACCCCCGGCTATGCCGACTTCGTGGGTGAGCTCAGGGCCGGTCTGCGCGCTGCGGACGCGGCCCTGTTCGTCGTCTCGGCCGCCGACGGCGTGGACGGCGCGACCCGCATGGTCTGGGACGAGTGCGCGGCGGTCGGCATGCCGCGCGCGGTGGTCATCACCCATTTGGAGGCGGCACGCGCCTCCTTCGAGGAGATGACCGAGACCTGCCGCCAGGTCTTCGGCGGCGACTCCCCCGAGTCCGTGCTGCCGCTGTACCTGCCGCTGCACGGCCAGGAGAGCGCCGGCGGCGACGGGCACCGGCCGGTGACGGGTCTGATCGGGCTGCTGTCGCAGCGGATCTACGACTACTGCTCGGGCGACCGGGAGGAGGGCACGCCCGCGCCCGACGACGTGCCGGTGATCGACGAGGCCCGGGCCCGGCTCATCGAGGGGATCATCGCCGAGAGCGAGGACGAGACCCTCATGGACCGCTACCTCGGCGGCGAGGAGCTGGACCGGAAGACCCTGGTCCAGGACCTCGAACGGGCCGTCGCCCGCGGCTCGTTCCACCCCGTGCTCGCCGCCGCCCCCGCGGCGGAGGGCTGCACGCAGGGCATCGGCACCGTGGAGCTGCTCGAACTGATCACGGGTGGCTTCCCGACCCCGCTGGAACGCGAGGTCCCGCGGGTCAGCACCCCGCAGGGCACGCCGCACGACCAGCTGACCTGCGACCCGGACGGGCCGCTGGCGGCCGAGGTGGTCAAGACCTACTCCGACCCGTACGTGGGCCGGATCAGCCTGGTGCGGGTCTTCTCCGGCACGCTGCGCCCCGACGAGACCGTCCATGTCTCCGGGCACGGGCTGGAGGACCGGGGTCACGAGGACCACGACGTGGACGAGCGGATCGGCGCGCTGTCCTCGCCCTTCGGCAAGCAGCAGCGGCCGGTGCCGCACTGCGTCGCGGGGGACCTGGCGTGCGTGGCGAAGCTGACCCGGGCGGAGACCGGCGACACGCTCTCCTCCAAGGACGACCCGCTGCTGATGGAGCCGTGGCTGATGCCCGACCCGCTGCTGCCGGTCGCCATCCGGGCGCACAGCAAGGCCGACGAGGACAAGCTGTCGATGGGCCTGTCCCGGCTGGTCGCCGAGGACCCGACGATGCGGCTGGAGCAGAACCCGGACACCAACCAGGTGGTCCTGTGGTGCCTGGGCGAGGCCCACGTCGACGTCGCGCTGGAGCGGTTGCGCACCCGATACGGGGTCCAGGTGGACTCGATCCCGCACAAGGTGGCGCTGCGCGAGACGTTCGGCGAGAAGGCGACGGCGCGCGGCCGGCACGTCAAGCAGTCCGGCGGGCACGGCCAGTTCGCGATCTGCGACATCGAGGTCGAGCCGCTGCCGGTCGGTTCCGGCATCGAGTTCGTCGACAAGGTCGTCGGCGGCGCCGTGCCGCGGCAGTTCATCCCGTCGGTGGAGAAGGGCGTACGGGCGCAGGCCGCCCGGGGCGTGGCGCTGGGCTTCCCGGTGGAGGACATCCGGATCACGCTCGTCGACGGCAAGGCGCACTCGGTGGACTCCTCGGACGCGGCCTTCCAGACCGCGGGCGCGCTCGCCCTGCGCGAGGCGGCGTCGCACTGCCGCATCCATCTGCTGGAGCCGGTGAGCGAGGTCCAGGTGATGGTGCCCGACGAGTACGTCGGGCCGGTCATGAGCGACCTGTCCGGCCGCCGGGGCCGGGTGCTGGGCACCGAACCCGTCGGGCAGGGCCGCACCCTCGTACGGGCCGAAGTGCCGGAGATAGAGATCGGTCGCTACGCGGTCGATCTGCGTTCGCTCTCGCACGGAATGGGTCGCTACCGGCGCATCCACGCCAGGCACGAGCCGATGCCTCCGCAACTGGCGGCCAAGCTGAGAGAGCAGCACGCCCAGGAGGTGGGCGCCAAGTAGCCCACGGGCGGCACAAGTCGGCGGGCCCGGCGGAACGATCAAGTTCCGTCGGGCCCATGACGCATGTCACACACCCGTATACGCTGTGTGGGCAGCACGGGAGGAATGCCGAGGCTGTGGCCGGGGAATGTGCCGGACGGGCTTTCGCCTGCGCGGACGGCACGAGGAGGGGGCGCTAGTGAGCAACAGTTACGACTTCCTGAGCCCGGGCGCGCAGATCCCGCTGAGCGGCGCCGACGGCCAGACGGCCGCCACCCAGGCGCTGGCCTCGGCCGCCTACCGGGACGGCAAGCTCGACGCGCTGTCCGAGGCGGACGCGGGCATGACCGTCGTCACCCCTCCCAAACTCTCGTTGCTGCAGGCCAACTTGGGCGAGGCCTTCGCCCGCGCCGTGCAGAACCGGATGCTCGGCGCGGCGCGCAACGAACTGGTGCAGTCCTTCGGTGCCGAGCCGCAGACCGTCGTCGAGCACTGCCTGGCCGCCAATCGCATCCGGCAGGAGCGGGACAACCGGCTGACCGGCATCATGGTCGTCTTCGGCCTGGTCTTCCTGCCCGGCGTGCTGCTCTGGCTGGGCGCGTTCCAACTGCGCAGCACGATCAAGAAGGCCGAGGGGTCGCGCACCGGGCTGCTGGGCTCCGTCGTGCTGCTGGTGGTCGGCTTCTTCGCCGTCCTCTTCGTCCTCAACCCGCCACTGACCGGCTTCTGGTCGCAGTACCTGCGCGTCATGATGGTCGCGCCGGTGCTCGGCTGGTTCTGGGCGAAGCGGATCTGCGAACGGACCGCCAAGGACCTGCGGGACCGCTGGGCGGGGCTGGTCTCCGGCAGCGGCGTGGGCGCCAAGATCCCCGAGGCGGTGCCCCGCAACCCCAACGAGACCCGGGCCGAGAAGCTGCGCCAGAGCCTGGCCAAGCTCTCCGCCGAGCAGCAGAGCAACGTGGTCTTCTACGCCGGGCCCAAGGGCATACTCGGCATGGGAACCCGCTGGGGCGACTGGCAGATGGCCGAGGAGCTGACCCCGCGGGAAGGCCTCGGCGAGATCCACCCGTTCCGCAGCTGGGACGTCATCAAGGCGGTGCACGGCCGGCTGCGCGAGCTGGAGCGCGGCCCGCTGCACACGGGCGGCTTCCCCAAGCCGGTCATACGCCATTGGATCGTCGCGCCGATCGGTGAGGGCGCCAAGAAGGTCACCCGGCCCACCGGGGCCGACGTCGAGGGCTACACCGTCAGGGACTTCGAGATACAGCGGATCTGCAACGAGCAGCAGTTCGGCAAGGGCAACCGCCACTACCTCGGGGTCCAGTTCGTCCTGTGGGACGGGCAGTTGGTGATAACCCTGCTGGTCACCGTGACCGTGCTGGCGAGCACCCTGCGCGTGGAGGTCACCGGTCACGCCCTGGGTCCCGTGCACTCGCTCTTCACCTCGGCGCCCGACCCCAAGGAGAAGAAGGTCAGCCACCCGGTGAAGTTCTGGGAGACCAGGACGGTCGCCATGCCGCTGGTCGAGAGCGACGAGGTGGTGCGGCTCGCCGCCCGCGCGCCGCTGTCCCGCTTCCCCCAGGTGCTGGAGTACCTGGGCGGCAAGATCGTCCTTCCCGAGCCCTTCGGGCTGCGGCACACCTGGGCCTCGGCGCCCTGGACGCACCGCTTCATGGCCGACGACGCCCTGCGCGCGGCCACCCCGGTGCTGCGCGCGGTCCACTCCGCCGCCATCGAGGTCATGCGGGAGAACGGCGTGGACACCGAGAAGTTCGCCAGCCGCTCGCTCTTCCTGAGCACCGCGGTGCAGAGCGCCACCCCGTCCGAGGCCGACGTCTACTGACACCGCCCCCGGCGGTCGCAGGCCGCCGGGTCAGCCGGTGGGCCAGGCGTCCGCGAGCATCTTGCGGGTGTCCGCGAGGAGCTGCGGCAGCACCTTGGTGTGCCCGACCACCGGCATGAAGTTGGTGTCGCCGCCCCAGCGCGGCACCACGTGCTGGTGCAGGTGCGCGGCGATCCCGGCACCGGCGACGGCACCCTGGTTCATGCCGATGTTGAAGCCGTGAGCGCCCGAGGCCGACCGGAGGGCGGCCATGGCCCGCTTGGTGAAGTCCGCCAGCTCGGCGGTCTCCGCCAGGTCGAGGTCGGTGTAGTCGGCGACATGGCGGTACGGGACCACCATCAGGTGACCGCCGTTGTACGGGTAGAGGTTGAGGACCGCGTACACGGCGGTGCCACGGGCGATGACCAGCCCGTCCTCGTCGCTCATCTCCGGAATCGCGCAGAAGGGACAGCCGTCCCCGGCCCCGGGGCCGGTCGGCTTGTTCTCACCCTGGATGTACGCCATGCGGTGCGGCGTCCACAGGCGCTGGAACGCGTCCTGCGTCCCCACTCCGTTCTGCAGTTCCGGCTCACTCGTCATGCCTTGCAGCATATGGCGTCGGCCCCGGTCAGCGTGTCGCCGGGGGCGCTCCCCCGCGCAGCGCAGGATGCTGGCCCCATGCCCTTGCAAGACGAGCGGCGGCTGCGCGAGTGGGAGCGCCGCGGGAGCGTGCCGCTGTCCCTGGCGTCCCTGGTGTTCCTCGTCACCTACGCCGTGCGTGTGCTGGCTCACGGCCTGCCGCGCGACGTGCGTGACCTCCTGCTGCTGATCACCGTCGTGACCTGGGCCTTCTTCATCGCCGACTATCTGCTGCGGGTGGCGGTGGCACCCCACCGCTGGTCCTATGTGCGCCGCCGCTGGCTGGACCTGGTGGTGGTGATCATGCCCCTGCTGCGTCCGCTGCGCATCCTGCAGAACTACTCCACCGTGCAGAGCCGCCAGGAACGGCCCCGGCTCTCCCTGGAGGCCCGGGTGATGTCCTACGCCGGGCTCACCACGCTGCTGCTGGGCTTCGCGGCGAGCGTGCAGGTGTACGCGACCGAGCGGCAGGCACCCGGCGCCACCATCCGCACCTACGGCGACGCGGTGTGGTGGGCCTGCTCCGCCGTGACCACGACCGGCTACGGCGACGTGGTGCCCGTCACGGCCAAGGGGCGGCTGATCGGGGCGGGCGTGATGATCCTGGGCGTCGTCCTGATCGGCGCGGTCGTCGGCTCCTTCTCGTCCTGGCTGACCAAGAGCTTCCGCCGTCCCGAGGAGCGCGGGGACGGACAAGGGCCCCCGGGGGACGGGTAGTCCTCCCGGGGGCCCTTGCACGCCGTACGGGCGGGGCCGGCCGTCAGACCTGGACGCGGTCCTCGACGGCCTTGGCGATCTCGGCGAGGGCCTCGTCGCGCGGGATGCCGTTCTTCTGCGAGCCGTCGCGGTAGCGGAAGGAGACCGTGCCCGCGGCCATGTCCTCGTCACCGACGATGACCATGAAGGGCACCTTGCTCTTCTGGGCGTTGCGGATCTTCTTCTGCATGCGGTCCGCGGAGCCGTCCACCTCGACCCGCAGGCCCTTCTTGCGCGCCTCGGCGGCGAAGTCCTCCAGGTACGACACGTGCGCGTCGCCGATCGGGATGCCGACCGCCTGCACAGGGGCCAGCCACGCCGGGAAGGCGCCCGCGTAGTGCTCCAGCAGCACCGCGAAGAAGCGCTCGATGGAACCGAAGAGCGCGCGGTGGATCATGACCGGGCGCTGTTTGGAGCCGTCGGCCGCCGTGTACTCCAGGTCGAAGCGCTCGGGCAGGTTGAAGTCGAGCTGGACGGTCGACATCTGCCAGGTGCGGCCGATGGCGTCCTTGGCCTGGACGGAGATCTTCGGGCCGTAGAAGGCGGCGCCGCCGGGGTCCGGGACGAGCGGCAGGCCCTGCTTCTCGGCCACCTGGCGCAGGACCTCGGTGGCCTCGTCCCAGGTCTCGTCCGAACCGACGTACTTCACCGGGTCCTTGGTGGACAGCTCGAGGTAGAAGTCGGTGAGGCCGTAGTCGCGCAGCAGGTTGAGGACGAAGGTGAGCGTCTTGTCGAGCTCCTCGGCCATCTGCTCGCGGGTGCAGTAGATGTGCGCGTCGTCCTGCGTGAAGCCGCGGGCGCGGGTGAGGCCGTGCACGACGCCCGACTTCTCGTACCGGTACACGGTGCCGAACTCGAAGAGCCGCAGCGGCAGTTCACGGTACGACCGGCCACGGGCGTCGAAGATCAGGTTGTGCATCGGGCAGTTCATGGGCTTGAGGTAGTAGTCGACGCCCTCGTCCAGCTGCATGGGCGGGTACATGCCGTCGGCGTACCAGTCCAGGTGGCCCGAGGTCTCGAAGAGCTTCCCCTTGGTGGCGTGCGGGGTGTAGACGAACTCGTACCCCTCCTCCTCGTGCCGGCGGCGCGAGTAGTCCTCCATGACCCGGCGGATGATGCCGCCCTTGGGGTGGAAGACCGCGAGGCCCGAACCGATCTGCTCCGGGATGGAGAACAGGTCCAGCTCGGAGCCGAGCTTGCGGTGGTCGCGCTTCTCGGCCTCGACGAGGAAGTCCAGGTACTCCTTCAGCTCGTCCCTGGACGGCCAGGCGGTGCCGTAGATGCGCTGCAGCTGCTTGTTCTTCTCGCTGCCGCGCCAGTAGGCGGCGGCTGAGCGCATCAGCTTGAACGCCGGGATGATCCGGGTGGTGGGCAGGTGGGGACCGCGGCAGAGGTCCTTCCAGCACAGCTCGCCGGTCTTGGCGTCCAGGTTGTCGTAGATGGTCAGTTCGCCGGCGCCGACCTCGGCGGAGGCGCCCTCGGCCGCGTCGGCGGCGGAGCCCTTGAGGCCGATCAGCTCCAGCTTGTACGGCTCGCCGGCCAGCTCCTCGCGGGCGGTGTCGTCAGTGACGGCACGGCGGGAGAAGCGCTGACCCCGCTTGACGATCTCCTGCATCTTCTTCTCGATGCGCTTGAGGTCGTCGGGGTGGAAGGGCGTCTCGACGTCGAAGTCGTAGTAGAAGCCGTCCTTGATGGGCGGGCCGATGCCGAGCTTCGCCTCCGGGAAGAGCTCCTGCACGGCCTGCGCCATCACGTGCGCGGTGGAGTGGCGCAGGATGTCGAGGCCGTCCTGGCTGCCGATCTCCACGGCCTCGACCTCGTCGCCGTCGGCGATCTCGTACGCGAGGTCCTTCAGCTGACCGGCGACGCGCGCGGCGACGACGGTGCGGTCGCCCTCGAAGAGCTCGGCGGCCGTCGTGCCCGTGGTCACCACGCGCTCTTCCCGCTCATCGGAATCGCGTTTGATGGTCACACGGACGTCTGACACCGGTCTCTCCTGACGTATGTCCCAATGGGGCCCGGCAGCGGAAGCTGCACCGCTGAATCCTACCGAGCCCCGCGGGTCCGCCGCGAAGTGATCGCTGCCGGGAGGGCGCGTCACCCGCCGAAGGAGTCCTCGAAGGTGTCGACCCCGCCGTGCAGCGCCTTCAGCAGCCGGTCGCGGTCGGCCTCGTCGACGTGGACCGGCGTCGGCGCGGTCGGGTGCGTCAGGTACCGGAAGCCGGTGCGGGTCTCCAGCCGGCCCGACAGCCGGATCGGCAGTCCCACCAGATGCGCCTGGGCGGCGATCCGGTAGGCGTCCTCGGCCAGGCGCACCCGGATGTGCCGGACGTCCGCCCCCGCCAGCACCCGCAGCCGCACCGTGCCGCTGCCGGAGGGCCGCGGGCGGCGCAGCCGGGTGACCGTCCCGGTGACGCGCACGTCCACCGACGGCTCCTCCCGCACGTAGCGCTCGCTGGCGGCCTCCAGGGCCGGCAGATCGCCGGGGGAGAACTCGACCGGCTCGGGCACGGCCGCGAAGCCGGCCGGTGGCCCCGCCCCCGGGGCCCAGGACAGGGTGACGACCACGCCCTCGGTCCCGCGTATCAGACGGATCAGGGAGTCGGCCAGCTCATGGCAGACCCCCAGGCCCACGGCGGCGTCGAAGGCCTCCATGCCGCCGGTGGTGCGCTGGTAGTCCACCGCGTCCCGGGCGGCCTGCAGCGCGCGCAGCAGCGTCGCGGTGACGGACCGCCCCTCCGGGACCGGCGAGTAGGCGGTGAGTTGGTGTCCCGCCGGAGCGGGGCCGACGAGCACCTGCTCCAGGTAGGCGGAGGCGTGGCCGGTGTGCCGCTGGCCGAAATAGCCCCAGCGGTCCCGTTCGGCGCGGGCCGCGGCCATGAGCATGATCCGGGCGGCCGAACGCAGCTGCTCGGCCGCGGTCCACGTCACGGCCGCCCCGTCGATCAGCGGCACCGAACGCTGCCAGCGGATCTCGTCACCCGGCACGGCGAGCGCGGTCAGCACCTCACGCGCCGAGGGCACGCCGCAGCGGGCGAGGGCGTCCAGCGCCTCGCCGAGCAGTTCCTCGTGATCCGCGTAACGGACTTCGCCCCGCCGGTCGGGCACCAGGAGGCTCATACGGGCGGAGGCCCCGGTGTCGCCGGGCGGCGTCCAGCGCGTGTAGCGGCCGGGTGTGCCGCCGCGCAACTGCCAGCCGTGGCGGGCCAGCAGGGCGGTGAGCACTCCGGGGTCGACCCGCTCGGGGTCGGGCGGCACGATTGCGTCGTCGGCCGGCCGGCTCATCAGGGCCTCCCTCCCGCCCCGACCCGGGTCATGATCTCGCACAGGGCGCGGTCGTCGAAGATCCGCGCGGTGGGTATCCGCACGGTGGTCTTGCGCTTGCCGGTCACGGCGTGGCCGGCGAGGTTCGTCCAGTAGCAGCAGTGTCGCAGTTCCAGCCGGTCGTGGCCGGCCCGCAGCCAGTCCTCCTGCGTGCGCGGCACGAGCATCACCACCAGGATCTTGTGCACCGACACCGGCGACCGGGCCAGCTTCACCAGGTGCTCGTTCTCGAGCGTGAAGGCGAAGGTCGGCCCGGGCGGACGTGGCGCCACCTGGTAGGTGCACTTGAGCTGCACCTTGATCGTGACCTCGTCGTCGATGTCGTGGCCACGTGAACTGTGACTTAGACCGACCGGCAAATGGATCATGTGAGGCGTCGGGTGGTGGGTCGGGCGTCCCAGCGGTAGCGGCTCGTTGCTCGACGGATCAGTATGCGGAGC
>NZ_JBIVNJ010000030.1:0-106641 GCF_044753585.1 Streptomyces sp. NPDC088354
CCGAAGCCCACCCACCTGCCGTTTCCGCTGCACAGTTGTTCGTTGCCCTCGCGGCACTGGCGGCATGTGCCGTCCCCCCAACTGGGGTTGACGACAACCATGTCGCCTTCCGAGTAGCCCACCGTCTTCGGTACGGCGCTGCCCATCCCGGCCACGCGGCCCGTGACCTCGTGGCCGGGGATGTAGGGGAGGTCCACGGGGAACGGGCCTTCGAAGTAGCCGTTGAGGAGTTGGTAGTCGCTGCGGCACATGCCGGTCGCGGCGACTTTCAGCAGGATCTCGTCCGGCGCCGGGTCGGGCATGGGGACTTCGTCGATGCGAAGGGGCTCTTTGTATCCGTGCATTCGAGCTGCTTGCATCATCTGCATGGGGGTGCCTCGCTTTCGCCGGCGGGCAGCCGTGCGGGCCCGACCGCCGCAGCCCGACGAGCTGCGGATGCCTCACCGGCCGGCGCGGCCGCCGCTCCGCTTCGACAACTCCAGGGTCCTGCGCATGCCGGCGCCGCGCATCCGGAGACCGGTGACCGTGCCGCGGAACCCTCGTTGCCCACCACCGCACCCGTCGCGTCGGTACCCGCCTGTGCGACCACGAGCCCGTGGAAGCTCCCTGCCGCGCCCCGCCCTTCACACGCTGAGGTCCTCGCGGGGACGCGCGGTGGCTCACTCCACCGCCGGCGCCTACCGTTGACGGGTGGGAGTGCCACGCCGGACACGTGGTCGCGCGGCGGTGCGGGAAACGGCGTTGATGCGGGTCTCCACCGCCGTTTCCTTGGGCGCCGCTGACGCGGGCAGCGAGCGGATGGGTCGACCCCGCCGCCGACCGGACGGGAAAGTGGGAGATCGTCGTGATCAAGCCCTATGGCCCCTACGACTTCATGCCCCCGATCCCGAGCTTCTCGGTGACCTCTCAGTCCGTGGTCCACGGCGAGCGACTGGCCCGCGAGCAGGTGAGCGGCATCCTGGGCGCCGGCGGATCGGACATCTCGCCGCAGCTGAGCTGGTCGGGCTTCCCCGAGGAAACCCGCAGTTTCACGGTCGCGATGTTCGACCCCGACGTGCCGACCGCCTCGGGCTTCTGGCATTGGGCCGTGGCCGACCTTCCCGTCTCCGTGACCGACCTGCCGGCCGGAGCGGGAGACGGAAGCGAGCTGCCGGGCGGAGCGGTGACGCTGCCCAACGACGCCGGCTACCGAAGGTACCTGGGCCCGGCGACACCCCCGGGCAACGGCCCGGACCGCTACTTCCTCGTGGTGCACGCCGTCGACGTGGAAAAGCTGGACGTGTCCGAGACGACGGCCCCCGCCCTTATGGACTTCCGCCTGTTCACCCACGCCATCGCGCGGGCCACCATGTACGGCACCTTCGAGCGCTGAGTACCGTGCCACTGCCCGGGCGTCACCATGGCCGAGATCCTTTCCGTGCCGACCGGCGCGAGCTGCTGGAGCCTGAAAGACGGTCACGGGGACCCGACCGGTTACTGGGCCGAGGAGTTCGTCGCGCCGTGCCGCGTCCTCGCCGAAGCCGGGCACGAGGTCACCATGGCAACTCCCGGCGGGGTCATGCCCGTTGCGGACACGATGAGCCCCGGAGGCCAGGGCCCGATGGAAGACCTCTCGGCCGACCCCGACTCCGGATTCACTGCTGCGCGAGGCACTCGCCTCGGGCAGACCACCCGGAATCGTCCGCCACGCACCGGCCGCACTCCTCGCGACCCGCGACGCGAACGGCGACACGCTCTTCGCCGACCACGGTGTGACGGGCCTCTGCGACGAGAAGGAGGCCGGCGTCGGGGTCGCGGACAAGGCGCGAAGCGGCTGCCGGAGGACGAGCTGAAGAACCTGGCCACCCGGTATTCGCGGGGCCCCGCCCGGGAGCCCTGCACCGTCGTGGACCGCGGTCTCCTCACGAGGCGGAACCCCGCTTCCTCGGGTCCCCTCGCAGAGGAACTGCTCAAGGCCCTCTCCTGACCGGAGCCACGCCGGAGGGCCGATCACTCATCACGGGAGGTACGTCATGGCGCAGGTCATCGCCGGCCCCACGATCACCGGCGTCCACCACCTGTCCTTCACGGTGTCCAACCTGGAGGACAGCCTGGACTGGTACCAGCGGCTGTTCAGCGCCGAGCGGGTCGACTACAGGTTCCACCACCTCTACCGCGAACAGACGGGGTACGGGGTCCTGCTGATCACGCCCGACTCCGGTGTCGTGATCGGGTTGCACAAGAACACGGGCACCGGCACGAGGGATTCCTCGAAGCCCGGAGCGGGCTGGACCCCATCTCGTTCCAGGTCGGCTCCCGCGCCGACCTCGAGTCCTGGATGTCCTGGCTCGACGAGTTGGGCATCGCACACACGCCGATCCGGGACGAGTCCGAACCCTTCGCCTACTCGACCGTCGTGTTCCGGGACCCCGACAACCTCCAACTCGAGTTCATCGCCCTGGGCTGACGTCCGCCGGCCCGCGTCGACCGGCCGCCGTGACGCGGTCTTCCGCGCAGCGCCCGGTGTCGCGTCCTGCACCTCGGGGTCCGTGCGCAACTTCGCGGCCGTGTCCGCCGTCATCTTGTCCCGGGCGGCCTTGCCCGCACCGTAAGGGGTGTGGTGCGCGTACCGGCGTGCGCCCGCGGGCGAGATGTCGACGATCAGCCCACCCCCGGTTTCCGGAAGCGAGCCGGGATACGGACGGCAGAGGGGGCCGGCAGTGGCCGGCCCCCTCTGCCCCTGTCGCCTGGTTCAGGACTTGCCGCGTCCGGTGATGAGGTCCCGTGCCCGGTCGACGAGGCCGGTGCCGGGAGCCAGCAGCTTGTTGGCGGGAGGGGTGTCCGGCGCGCTGGGGTGCGGCCGCGTCGGGGCGACCTTCTTGGCCCGGCGGACCTGGTCGCCCAGCTCCATGAGCTGCTCGGGCGAGCAGGCCTGCGCCAGGCTCGGGAAGAGCAGCCGCTCCTCCTCCCGGAGGTGCTCCGTGACATCGGTGATCAGCTTCTGCACGAGGACGTCGAACTGCGCGTCGTCCACGTCGACGCTCTCCAGATCCTTGAGGACCTGTTCGACCTCGGCGTGGTCCTGGATCTCCTTGTCGGCGAGTTGGCCCCCGCCGGGGACGTGCTCGCGCACCGCCGGGTAGAGGTACATCTCCTCGGCGACCGAGTGCCGTACGAGCTCGATGGTCACGTCGTCCAGGACGTCGCGTCGTTTCTTGTCGCCCGCGGGGAGAGCTCCAAGGCGGGCGAAGTACTCCTCGACCTCGCGGTGGTCGGCCGTGAGCTCCGCGATGACGTTGCCGCCGTGTCCCATGAGAATCTCCTTTTCCGAGCGAAAGCTCTTCATCACTCGGCTGCCCGGTCCTGCCGCGGTCACGCGTGCATCACGCGGTCGGGAGGGAGCCACGACGGCGAGTCGGAGGACACCGGCCTGATGCGGCCCCTCAGGGCCGCATCAGTACCTTGATGGCGCCGTCGGTCTTCTTCTGGAACATCTCGTACGCCTGCGGAGCCTGGTCGAGCGGCACGTGGTGCGTGGCGAAGGAGTCCACGCCCAAGGGGTCGTCGTCGGTGAGCAGCGGCAGGATCTCGTCGCTCCAGCGGTGCACGTTGGCCTGGCCCATGCGGAGCTGGATCTGCTTGTCGAACATGGTCATCATCGGCATCGGGTCGCTCATCCCGCCGTAGACGCCGCTCACCGACACCGTGCCGCCGCGCCGGACCATGTCGATGGCCAGGTGCAGCGCGCCGAGGCGGTCGACGCCCACGTACTCCATGAGCTTGGCGGCCCATTGCCGTGGCAGGAGGCCGGCCGCCTGCTGTGCCGCCCGGCCCAGAGTGCTGCCGTGGGCCTCGGTGCCGACGGCGTCGACGACCGCGTCCGGGCCGCGGCCGCCGGTGGCGTCCCTGACCGCTGTGACCAGGCTCTGCGCGTCGTCGAAGTCGTCCAGGTCGTACACCTCGGCACCGTCCTGCCGTGCCCGGGTCAGCCGCTCGGGCACGTGGTCGATGCCGATCACGCGTCCGGCGCCCAGCCGGCGTGCCACCCGGCAGCTCATCGCGCCGATCGGCCCGAGGCCGAGGACGGCGACGGTGCCGCCCGCGGGTACGGCCGCGTACTTCACGGCCTGCCAGGCGGTGGGCAGTACGTCCGAGAGATAGACGAACCGGTCGTCCGGCGGGCCGTCGGGCACCTTGATCGGCCCGAACTGGGCCTGCGGCACCCGCAGGTACTCGGCCTGGGCGCCGGGGACCTGACCGTACAGCTTGGTGTAGCCGAACAGTGCGGCACCGCTGCCGTACTCGGTGACCTGGGTGGTCTCGCACTGGGTGGGCAGTCCCTCCCGGCACATCCAGCAGGTGCCGCAGGAGATCTGGAACGGCACCACGACCCGGTCGCCGGGGGAGAGGTCGCCGACGTCGGGCCCGGTCTCCTCCACGATGCCCATCGGCTCGTGACCGAGGATGTCCCCGGGGGTCATGTACGGCGCCAGGACCTCGTACAGGTGCAGGTCGGAGCCGCACAGCCCGGTCGACGTAATCCGGATCACGGCATCCGTCGGCTTCTCGATCCCCGGGTCGGGCACCGTCTCGACCCTCACGTCACGCTTGCCGTGCCACACGGTCGCGCGCATGGTCGGTCACTCCTCTCGGACGGGGACGTCCGGCAGGACAGAAGGTTCGGCTACCCGAGGCGCGGCCCGCGAACCACGCGGCGGCCGCCGGGGACGACAGGGACCGTGGCCCCCCGACCGCCGCCGGTCCCTTCGCCCCCTCAGCCGGCGGCCCGGCCGCCCGGGCCGAGGAGCCCTGGGAAGGCGGTCCCGGGACGGGGTCCCCCGCTGCCCAGGACCCGTCCGGCCCGCCAGGTGACCAGTCCGGGCAGGAGGGCGCGCGCGGTCTGCACGCCGCGCACCCAGGGCTGGACGTACACGGAGGAGGACCGCCGTTCGATGCCGCGCACCAGACGCTCCGCCGTGGGCTCCACCGGGTGGGCCCGGTTGGCCGGCCACGGCATCAGCGCCCGCACCTCCCGCAGCGGCCCGTGGCGCCAGGCCTCCCGGATCATCTCGGTGTCCGTCCAGCTGAGGTAGGCGATGCCCACGCCCACTCCACGGCCCGCGACCTCGGTGCGCAGGCCGTGGGCGAAGGTCTCGACCCCCGACTTGGACGCGCAGTACGCGGACATCATCGGGGCGGCGCCGAGGGCGGCCAGGGACGAGATCTGCAGGTAGAAGCCGCGGGTGGCGAGGAGCCCTGGGAGGAAGGCGCGGGCGGTCAGTGCGCTGCCGACCAGGTTGACCTCCACGACGCGCCGCCAGACCGTCATGTCCGCATCCTCGAACGGTCCCACCGCAGCCACACCGGCATTGGCCACGACCACGGACACCGGACCGAACAGCCGCGTCACCTGATCGGCCGTATCCCGCAGGGCCGCCTCGTCCGTGATGTCCACCTGCCATGCCTTCGCCGAGCCGGGTCCTGCCTCGGCCTCGGCCGCGGCCGACAGTTCGTCCCGCTCGAGGCCCAGCAGCGCGACCTTCGCCCCGCGCGCCACCAGGGCGCCGGCCACGGCCCGCCCGATGCCGCGTGCGGCGCCGGTCACCACGGCGGTGCGTCCCGCCAGGACCGATCCGGAGCCTGCCATCGGCACCATCTCCTTCCGGAGGTGAATGGTGATGAAAGTGACGATAGTGACATCAGTGGCGAGCCGGCTGTCCGGCGTCGGCGAGTGCCGGCGCGCCGGCCCGGGATCGGGAGGGTCTATGGCCGTCAGGCACCGGCTGGTGGCCGGCACGCCGGAGGACGTGTGGGCCGTGCTGGCCGACGTCGACCGCTACGGGGAGTGGGTCGTCGGGCCATCGGGGTCCGAGCGGGACGACGGCGACTGGCCCCAGGTCGGCTCCAGCATCCGGTACACCGTGGACATCGGGCCGATGAAGCTCCAGGGAACCACTGTCGTGCGGATCAGCCGGCCGGGCCGGCAACTGGAACTCGAAGCCATGAGCGGATGGCTCGGCAGCGCCCGCATCGCCCTCGAACTGCGCCCCTGGGCCGACGACACCCTCGTGATCGTCGACGAGCATCCGCTGCGCGGTCCGGGGGGCATGCTGCACAACTCCCTGCTCGACGCGTTCCTCCAACTGCGCCACCGCAGCATGCTCAACAGACTGGCGCACCTGGTCGAGGAGCGCGTGGACCGGACCGCGTCCGGTACGTGAGCGGTGACTCTACGGAAGGCGATCGCATGCCGGACGCGGTGGTGATCGGTGCGGGCCCCAACGGTCTCGTCGCCGCGAATCTCCTGGCCGAGGCGGGATGGGCCGTGGAGGTCCTGGAAGCCCAGGACGAGCCCGGCGGCGGGGTCCGCTCCGACCGTGCCGTCCACCCCGACTTCGTCCACGACCTGTTCAGCTCCTTCTATCCGCTGGCCGCCGCCTCGCCGGTCATCCGCCGGCTCGAGCTGGAACGAGAAGGCCTGCGCTGGAGCCACGCCCCGGCCGTGGTCGCGCACCCGCTGCTGGACGGTCGCTGCGCCGTGCTCCACCGGAACGCCGCGGACACCGCGGCGCTCCTCGACCGGGACACCCCCGGTGACGGCGAGGCCTGGCTGCGCCTGTGCGCTCTGTGGGACCGCCTCGGTGACGACATCCTGGACGCGCTGTTCACGCCCTTCCCACCAGTGCGGGCCGGACTGCGCCTGGCCGCCCGGCTGCGCACCGCGGGGGGACTCCGCCTGGCCCGCACCCTGGTGCTTCCGGTGCGCAGGCTGGGGGAGGAGGAGTTCCGCGGCGCGCTGGGTCCGCTGCTCCTGGCGGGCAACGCCTTGCACGCCGACCTTGCCCCGGAAGCCGCCGGCAGCGGTGGGTACGGCTGGCTCATGGCGATGCTCGGGCAGGCGTACGGGTTTCCGGTCCCCGTGGGCGGCGCGCAGTCCCTGGTCACCGCTCTGGTCGCCCGTCTGCGGCGCAACGGAGGGACGGTGAGCTGCGGGGTCCGGGCCACGTCGGTGGTGGTCCGTTCCGGGCGGGCCATCGGCGTCCGCACGGCGGACGGCCGGGTCGTCCCGGCCGCCCGCGCCGTCCTGGCCGACGTCTCAGCGCCGGCGCTCTACACGCGACTGCTGGACCCGGCCGACCTTCCCGCACGCGTCCAGGAGGACCTGCGGCGGTTCCAGTGGGACTTCGCGACCTTCAAGGTCGACTGGGCGCTCGACGGCCCGGTGCCGTGGACCGCCGGCGCCGCGCGGGGCGCGGGCACGGTCCATCTGGCTGAGGGGGTGGACGGGCTGACGCGGTTCGCCGCGCAGATCGCCATGGGGGAGGTGCCCGAGCGGCCCTTCGTGCTGTTCGGGCAGATGACCACGGCCGACGGCACGCGTTCGCCGGCCGGAACGGAGTCGGCCTGGGCCTACACCCACCTCCCGCACCACATCCGCGGCGACGCGGGCGAGGGAGGCATCACGGGGGCGTGGCACTCGGGTGACCGGGAGCGGATGGCCGACCGCGTGGAAGAACAGGTCGAGCGGTACGCCCCCGGATTCCGCGCACTGATCCGCGCCCGTCGTGTCCTGGCCCCACCCGACATCGAATCGGCCGACGCCAATCTTCACGACGGCGCGATCAACGGCGGCACCGCCGCGCTGCACCAGCAACTGGTGTTCCGGCCCGTTCCGGGGACCGGGCGCCCGGAAACACCGGTCGCCGGGCTCTTCCTGGCCTCCGCGGCGGCCCATCCCGGCGGCGGCGTCCACGGGGCCCCGGGCGCCAACGCGGCCCGCGCCGCGCTGCGCTTCCGGTCCCCGAGCCGGCTGCTCAGCGGAACACAGCGCGCCCTCACCCGCCGGAACCGCTTCGGGGAACGCACCTGACACGCGGCGCTCCGGCCGCCGGGTCTTCGTGTCGGCGTGCACGCGGATGCCGTGCCAGCATGGGCCGTAGGCGGTGGACCGAGCGAGGAAAGTCGGGTCGGGCAGCCGAAGGCCCTGGCGGCGAGGGGGCCGGGTGCGCCGACAGCAGGGAGACGTTGTGGCCCACGAGCAGCTTCGACTGAGCGAGGTTCTCGCGGCGGCCGAGGCGGCCGCGCCCGCGGAGTCCGTCGAGGTCATCGCCCGCAACCTGCGCGACCGGTTCGGGGCGCGGTCCGTGTCGTTCCTCGTCGCCGACGTCATCGGCCGGAGGGTGGTGCGGATCGGTGAGCGAGGCGTGTCGGGGCAGCGCCGTGACGTGGAGCAGATCCCGTTGTCCGGCACCTTGTACGAGCGGGCGCTGCGCGGCCAGCGGCTCGTGCAGGAGCCGGGCGACGGCGAGGGCCTGCGGGTCATCGTGCCGGTCACCAACCGCGGCGACGCGATCGGCCTGCTGGAACTGACGCTTCCGGAATCCACGCCGAACGTCCTGGAGGAGGTGGGCGAGGCCGCCCACGCGCTCGCGTTCCTCATCGTCATGGACCGGCGCTTCACCGATCTCTACCACTGGCTCGAGCGGACCACGTCCGTCAGCCTGGCCGCCGAGATCCAGCGGGCACTGCTGCCCTCGGCCGCGAGTTACGAAGGGGAGCAGTTCACGCTGGCCGGCGCGCTCGTGCCCGCGGACTCCATCGGCGGTGACACCTACGACTACGCGGTCGACCACGACACCTTGCATCTGTCCATCACGGACGCGATGGGGCACGACGTCGATTCCGCGGTGCTGGCCACCCTCACGGTCAACGCCTCGCGGGGCGCCCGCCGGGCCGGGTGCGATCTCGCCGAGCAGGCGCGTCGGATGCACCGCACGCTCCTCGACCACGGCCACAACGGTCTCGCCACCGGTCAACTCATCCGCATCGCCATGGACGGAGCCGGCGCCCAGGTGATCAACGCCGGACACCCGTGGCCGCTCCGGCTGCGCGACGGCGCGGTCCAGGAGGTCCGCCTCGACGTCCACCTGCCCTTCGGCGTCCCGTCGAGCGCGCCTTTCCGTGCTCAGCCTCTCGACCTGCGGGCCGGCGACCGGCTGGTCCTGTACACCGACGGCATGCAGGAACGCCGGGCCACAGTGGTGGACTTGGCGGCCGTGATCCGCGAGACCGCCGCCGAGCACCCGCGTGAAATGGTCCGTGCGGCCACCGCCGCCGTGTTCGAGGCGTGCCTCGGACAACTGCAGGACGACGCCACGATTCTCTGCCTCGACTGGCGGGGACCGCGCACGGATGCGCGCCGCGCGCGGTGACGCCGATCAGGGCCACCGGGGGCCGCTCTGCGCCGCGGACGTCCCGGCCGCTATTCGTCGAGGAGCAGGTCGCCACGCAGGCGGGTGAGGATGTGCGACAGCAGTCGGGACACGTGCATTTGGCTGAGGCCGAGGGCGAGGCCGATCTGTGACTGCGTCATCTCCTCACGGAATCGCATCCTCAGGAGCAGGCGGTCACGCTCGCCGAGCCGGGCGATGAGCGGTTTCAGGGCCGCTATGTCCTCGACGCCTTCCAGGGCGGGGTCGGTGCCCCCGTGCTGCTCCGCGTAGCTGCCGCCGGCCTCGTCGTCCCGGTCGAGGGGAACGTCCAGGGAGCTTGCGGTGTAGCCGTTGGACGCCACGATGCCCTGGCGGACCTCCTGCTCGCTGAGTCCCAGGTGCCGCGCCAGTTCCGCCGGTGTGGGGTCGGTGTCCAGGACCTGGGCCATCTCGTCCATGGCTTTGGCCAGAGTGATCCGCAGTTCCTGCAGTCGGCGTGGGACGTGAACGGCCCAGCTGGTGTCCCGGAAGTAGCGTTTGATCTCCCCCGCGATACAGGGGATGGCGAAGGTGGTGAACTCGACTTCGCGGCTCAGGTCGAAGCGGTCGATGGCCTTGATCAGGCCGACCGTGCCGACTTGGACGATGTCCTCCATCTCGTCACCGCGGCTGCGGAAACGGGTCGCCACGAAACGGACGAGTGAGAGGTTCAGTTCGATCAGTGTGTTCCTGATGTACTGGAACTCCGGCGTCCCCTCCTCGAGGACGCCGAGTCTGCCGAGAAACACCTTCGACAACTCCCGGGCGTCCCTGGCGGCCACCTTCGTGGGGTCCTCCAGTACGGGGAGGCGTGCCTCGTTGCCGACGGGGTCCCCGATGCCCGATCGCGCGCGTTTCTTGCTTTCCTCAGTGATCATCTTCACGTATCGCGCTCCTAGGACGTGCGCTTGGGCACCCCTGCCGCCTACCCGGCACATGGCGCACCACGCCGCGCCCGCCGCGGCCCCGACCGCTTTCGGTCACACAGGGACTCTGCCTTTCAGGGAATTGGCCCGGCACCGGTACGCCGGGCGGGGAGGGGAGGACCATCGAAATCCTCCGTCAGGGGGCCGATCGGGTCGCCGATCGCCCGTGGCGGAGGCATTTCTGAGACCGGCTCCGCACGTGGACCGTGAAGGCGCGAGCAGTCGAGGAAGGAGTCGGGGGCGCTGCCGTCCGGCCGCGGTCCGGCGACAGACATTCCGGATTCGGCCTGAATTCGCGCGTGTGTACGCTTTTTTCGGCGTGCGGACCGTAGGCTGCCGGTCATGATTCGTGCCGTGGTGTTCGACGTGGGTGAGTGCCTCGTGGACGACACTCGCGCATATGAGTCGTGGGCCGACTGGTTCGGTGTTCCCCGTCACACCTTCCACGCGATGTTCGGCGTGCTCGTCGCACAGGGCCGCGATCACCGCGATGTCTTCCATCTGTTCCGGCCCGGAGCGGACCTTGACGAGGAACGCGAGAAACGCGCTGCCGCGGGGAAGCCGGAATCCTTCGGCGAGGAGGACCTCTACCCCGACGCCCGGCCCGCCCTGGCCGCCCTGCGGGGCGCCGGGCTCTGGCTCGGCATAGCCGGGAACCAGACCATTGGGGGCGAGCGGCACCTGCGGGCCTGTTCGCCGGGGACGTGGACGCCATCGGCACCTCGGCCGGCTGGGGGGTCGGCAAGCCCGATCCCGAGTTCTTCGTCCGCATGGGCGAGGCCGTTCCGTTCCCGGCGGGAGAGACCCTGTACGTCGGTGACCGTCTGGACGAGGACGTCGTGCCGGCTGCCGCGGCGGGGATGCGGACGGCGTTGGTGCGCCGTGGCCCCTGGGCCCTGATGCAATGGAGGGAGCCGGAGGCCGGACTGCCCACGTTCCGCGTGGAGGGTCTCTCGGCGCTCCCGGAGGAAGTGGCGAGGTTCAATGCGCAGGTGCGCTGAACGCGGCCCCGCGGACGGGTGGGCCCACCACCCGGAGGCGACCCCCTCGCCGACAGGCACCTGGACAGACGACACGAACGCGACATCTGCGCCGACGTGGGGGTATTCGCTGGCCAAGGCATCGGATCATCGGGTATGCAAGGGGCGGCAGCCCGGCATCGGAGGTTTGCCGGCGCGCCGGTGGCGCGCCGCAGCAGCAGCATGTGAAGGACGAGCGAGTGGCATCTGGCGTTGTGAAGTGGTTCAACTCGGAAAAGGGCTTCGGCTTCATCGCTCAGGACGGGGGAGGGCCGGACGTGTTCGCCCACTACTCCAACATCTCCGGCAACGGCTACCGCGAGCTGGTGGAGGGTGAGCACGTCACCTTCGACGTGACGCAGGGACAGAAGGGCCCGCAGGCGGAGAACATCGTCCGCGGCTGACCTCCGGCCCACCGCTCCCAGCGGGGGCCGTCTCGCGCGGGGTCGCTCTCTTCGTGGAGGGCGACCCCGTTGCGCTTCACGGAGTCAGCTCGCGGATGACCACCGAGCGGCGTCGTCGTGCACGGTGGCCGCGGACTTCGTACGCCAGGGAGCGAGGTCGTCGCGGCTCCGCCGAAGCATGACGGCGCGGCTGACCTTGATCAGCCGGAAGACGACGAGGCCGGACAGCGAGCGGGGGTCGGCGTCGCTGCTCTCTTCCAGTGCGCCCAGCAGGCCCTGTCCGGTGTTGTTCACCAGGACGTCGAAGCCGCGGGACGCACCAGTGATGTACCAGGTGGGGCGGCCTCCGCCGGCCGGGCGTGTCCGCACCCAGGAGGCGGCCTCAGGTACGTGTCGCCCCAGGACGGGGCTTTCTCCCGATGAAGTGACCCGGGCCCGTGGCCCACGCTCGGTGTGACCGGAAAAGCCGGTCGGTGAGCAGCGGCGGGACGGAGTCGATTGTGCGGTGGACGGGCGGGGCCGTGTTCGGGGGACTGCCCCGGGGCTTCTGGTGGCTGTGGTCGAGCACGCTCGTGAACCGGCTGGGTACCTTCGTCTATCCGTTCCTGACCCTCTACCTCACGCTCGACCGGGGGTTCTCCGCGACCGCGGCGGGACTGGTGGTCTCGTGCTTCGGCCTCGGCTCGGTCGCGGGCTCGCTCGTCGGCGGCGAGCTGAGCGACCGGCTCGGCCGGCGGGCCACCATGGCCGGGTCCTACGTCGTGACCGCGGCCGTCACGGCCGCGCTGGCCGTGACCCCGCAGGTTGCCGCCATGGCCGTGCTGACGTTTCTCTTCGGCGCCGGCAGCTCCGCGCCGCGCCCGGCGCTCTCGGCCATGATCGCGGACCTCGTGGGCCCGGAGGACCGGCAGCGTGCCTTCTCGCTGAATTACTGGGCGGTGAACATCGGCTTCGGCCTGTCCTCGGTCATGGCCGGATTTCTTGTGCGGGCCGACTTCGTGTGGATCTTCGTCGGCGACGCGGCGACGACGCTGGTCTGCGGACTCATGGCCTGGTTGCTGCTGCCGGAGACGCGTCCGGCGGCGAACGACGCGGTCCCGGCGCCGACGGCCGGGCCGGCTGCCGCGCGCGGCCTGACCGTGGCCCTTCGCGACGGCCGGCTGCTCGCACTGACCGCCGTGTCCTTCGCGCTGTGGTTGCTGTTCCACCAGGGCGTGACCACCCTGCCGGTGGCCATGGAGGCCCAGGGGCTCAGCACACGCACGTACGGCCTGGTGATCGGCCTCAACGGCCTGGTGGTCGTGCTGCTGCAGATCCCGCTGTCGCGGGGGCTGCGCGGCCGGCGGCCCGGCCCGCTGCTCGCCGGGGCCGCCGTCCTGTTCGGGGCCGGGTTCGGCGTGACGGCCCTCGCCGGGAGCGCCGCAACGGTCTACGGGCTCGGCGTGGTGATCTGGACGGTCGGCGAGATGGTCTTCGCGCCCACGTCGGCGGCCGCGGTCGCCGACCTGTCGCCGTCGCATCTGAGAGGTCGCTACCAGGGCGTCTTCGGCTTCGGTACGGCGGCCGCGTCCTGTGTCGCGCCGATCGCCGGCGGCATCGTCCTCGACCGCGCCGGCGGCTCGGTGCTCTGGGCGGGCTGTGCGGCCGTCGGTCTCCTGGCGGCCTGCGCCTTCCTCGTGCTCAGGCTCGGGAGCGGTCCCGGGACCCCCGGGAACGGTCAGGCACGTCCGGAAGCGGACGCCGAGCGTCCACGGGCGGCGGGCCGGCGCGGCACCGCCCGCACCTGAGCCGGGCACGCGCGTCCGCGTCCGTGTGTCCTCACTGTCTTCGTTCCCACCCGCTGGAGGTTCCCCATGTCGGTCATCGCCGCCGTAGAAGCGCTCAACTTCGGTCTCGACCACCTGGCCGCCGCGGCCCGGCGCCGCGGTCACGAGCTGGTGCTCCTGACCGCCGACCGGTCCCACTATCTGCACGAGCTGGCGCAGGCCGAGCCGGGCACCGTCACGGTGGTCGACGTCGACACCGATGACGCCGGCCGCGTGCTGGCGGTGCTGCGCGCCATGCCCGCCGTGGCAGGGGTGCTGCGGATGGTGGACTCCGTCAGTGACCAGGCCGTACACGTCGCACGTGAACTCGGGCTGCCGCACGCGGACCCCGCCGCCGTGGCGCTGCTGCGCGACAAGGGCGGATTCCGCGACCATCTGCGCCGCCACGGCCTGTCCCGGGCGCGCAGCCACGTCTTCGACCCCGCCACGGCGACGACGGACGACCTGGTCCCGTTCCTGGACTTCCCGTGCGTCGTGAAGGACGTGGCGGGGGCAGGCAGCCGCAATGTGTGGCTGGTCCGGGACAAGGACGAGCTCACCGGCGTACTGGAGGCGGCCCGGATGTCCACGTCCCTGGGCGGTCGGGACCTGATCGCCGAGACCTACCTGATCGGCCCGATGTACAGCGCGGAGACGCTGACCTGGGACGGGCAGACGCGCGTGCTCGGTGTCTGCAGTCGCACGCTGTCGCCCGAGCCCCACTTCCGCGAGGAGTCGGCCTCCTTCCCCGTCGCGCTGCCGGACCACCTGGAGGCGGAGATCCGGGAGCACGTGTCGCGGACCCTGGCGTCGGTCGGCTACCGGCACGGATTCACCCACACGGAGTTCATCAGGACCGCCGACGGAGTGGAGATCGTGGAGGTGAACCCCCGTCTCGGCGGCGTCGTGATCGGGGAACTCATGCGCCGTGCCGCCGGGTTGGACGTCCACCAGGCGCTGGTGGAGATGGCGCTCGGGGAGCGCCCCGCCCTGATGGACCTGGTCCCGCCGCCGCCCACCGGCGCGGCGGGCGTGGCCCTGTACGCTCCCGAGCCCGGTGTCGTCGCGTCCGTCGAGGGGGCCGCGGCCCTGGCGAGTCACCCCGGGAGTCCCCAGCTGTACGCCGTCCAGGACCGTGGGGCGCGGATCGCGACGACCGGCGATCAGCGCGGTCTGGTCTCCATCGTCCTGGCCGAGGGGGAGACGGCGGAACTGGCCCTGCACCACGCGTGGTCGGCGGCGGGCAAGATCCGGGTGCGGATGGAGACCGCGGGAGGTACCCCCTGACGACCGGCGGCGAACCGGCTGGGAGCGGACTGCGCGGGGCGGAAGGGAACCGTCCACTGTCACCGTGGGTCACCGGGGCCGCCCGCGTCCCGTGCGATGATCGCTTGTGTGAAGGATGTCATGGTCAGCCCCGTTTTCATCGGTCGTGACGAGGAGATGGCCACGCTCACGCGGGCTCTCGCCGACGCGGCCGCGGGCGAGCCGCGCATGGTGCTCGTCGGTGGTGAGGCCGGGGTGGGGAAGTCACGCCTGGTGGACGAGCTGGGGGAGACGGCCCGGGGCCGGGGAGCCCTCGTCGCGGTGGGCGGCTGCATGGAGATGGACGCGGAGGAGGTGCCGTTCGCCGCGCCTCTGGCCGCGTTGCGGTCCGCGCTGCGTCAGGCGTCCGGGGGACCCGTCGACGAAGGCGGTGCGTTCCCGCTGGCCGGCGTGCCCGCCGAACTGTCCGGGATCATGCCCGAACTGGGGGCAGGGGTGGCGCGTGGGCACGAGGGCGGCGCTCCGCCGCGGGCGCCGAACGGCGCGGTCCGGCTGTTCGAGCTCGCGCTCGGCCTGCTGGAGCGGTTGTCGGCGGAACGGGTCCTGGTCCTGGTCCTGGAGGACCTGCAGTGGGCGGACGCCTCGACCCGGCAACTGCTGCTGTACCTGTTCCGGTCGTTGCGGTCCGGCCGGGTGCTGATCGTCGGAACCTACCGCTCCGACGACGTGCACCGCCGCCATCCGCTGCGTCCGTTCCTCGCCGAGGCCGCTCGGCTGCGCCATCTGATCCGCGTCGACCTGCCGGCTTTCACGCGGAGCGAGGTGAGCGCACTGGTGGCGGCGCTTCAGGGCGCGCCGGCGGATCCGCCCGTGGTGGACCGGATCTTCGAGCGGTCGGACGGCAACGCCTTCTTCGTGGAGGAGCTGGTGCATGCCGCGCAGACGGGTCCGGGCTCCCGGCTGAGCGAGTCACTGCGGGATCTGCTGCTCGACCGGGTCCACGCGCTGCCGGACGCGGCGCAGGAGGTCGTGCGGATCGCCGCGGTCGGCGGCGGTGCCGTGCCGCACGCGCTGCTGGCTGCCGTCGCCGGACTGCGGGAGGAGGAGCTGATCGAGGTGGTGCGGGTGGCTGTCGACGCCCAGCTCTTCCGGCCCACGGCGTACGGCTACCGGTTCCGCCATGCCCTGGTCGGCGAAGCGGTGACCGACGAAGTGCTGCCGGGCGAACGCGTCCGCTGGAGTCGCCGCTGCGCCGAGACGCTGGAGGCCGACCCCTCACTGGTGCCGCCGGAGGAGTACAACGCCCGCCTCGCGGGCAGCTGGGCCGGCGCGCACGAGCCGGCGAGGGCGTTCACGCATTACGTGGCGGCGGCCGGTGAGGCCAGGGGGCGCTACGCCTTCGCGGAGCAACTGCGTCTGCTCACCCGGGCGATGGAGCTGTGGCAGAAGGTTCCGCCGGAGGCCCGGGACACCCTGCGGATCCCCGGAACCCCGTTCGCGCAGAATCCCGCGGTCGCGGCCGGGGCGGCCGGCTTCGTCTACGCCGATCTGCTGGCCGAGGCGGCGGTGGCCGCGCGGCTCGGTGGCGACCGGGAGCGGGCGATGGCCATCTGCAAGGAGGCGGGCGTCCTCACCGGCACCCAGGTCGATCCGCTGCGCCGTGCCTGGTTCTGGGCCGAACGGGCGCAGCTCGTGCAGGACCTCGGGCTCGGCGACGGCAAGAGCGAACTCGACCGTGCCCAGGACCTGGTGCGGGATCTGCCGCCGTCCGCCGTGCACGCCGACATCCTGGGCAGGATCGCCGCGTGGGGTGCGCGGCACCAGCCGGGCCCGGACAGCATGCAGGCCGCGGAACGCGCGGTCGGCTACGCCCGGGAGGTCGGCGACGCGTACGGCGAACTGGACGCCCGGGTCACGCGCGCCTGGCTGCTCACCGGCACCGAGCGGTTCGAGGAGAGCGTCACCGAACTGCGGCACGTGCTGCGCCGGGCGCAGGAACTCGGCGATGCCGCGGTGATCGGCCGCGCCTGCATCATGCTGCCGTCCGTGCTGGAGGGGCTGGGGCGGTCCGTCGAGGCGCTGGCCGCGGGGGACGAGAGCGCTCGGCTCTGCCGCAGCCTGTGCCTGGCCAACGTCGAGGCATGGGTGCATGCCAACCGTGCGCTGTCGCTGTTCGCACTGGGACGCTGGCCGGAGATGGCGGCCGCGACGGACGAGGCGGCGCGGCTGGCCCGGTCCCGCAAGGCCCGCGGACTGGTCGCGGCGCTGCGGGCCGAGTGGGGGTCCGTGGCGGGCGACTTGGGGGAGGCGACGCGGCAACTGGGGGCTGCGCGGGAGCTGTTCGGCACGCAGGACCGGCAGCCTCAGCTGGTGATCGGACTGGCCACCGTGGCCGTCCGTATCGCCGCCCGGGAGGGCCGCCTGGCCGACGTCCGGCGGGAGCTGTTCACCGTACTGTCCGCCGGTCTGCCGCCCGCCACCGAGCGGTACTCCCTGCGGCTGCTGTACGTCGCGGCAGCGGCCGAGGCGGACGCCTGGACGCCGGGCGTGGATGCCGAACGCGACCGGGTCCTGGCGGCCGTCCGCGCGGAGACGGACGCGCTTCCCCCGCGGGTGCCGGTGTGGCGGGCTCATCGGCTCATGATCGAGGCGGAACTCGCCCGGGCCGCGGGACATGCGGGCCCGGAGGCCTGGGCACGGGCCGTGGACGCGCTGACCGGTCTGGAGCGTCCGTACGAACTGGCCGTGGCCCGCAGCCGGTGGGCCGCCCGCGCGCTGGCCGTCCGCACCCCCCGTTCGAACGTCGTCCCGGTATTGGACCAGGCGTGGGAGAGCGCCCGGTCCCTGGGCGCCCGGCATCTGCGGAGCGACATCGAGGCCCTGGCCGGACGCGCCGGAATCACGCTGCGGCGCGGCGACGGGCCGGCGGAGGCCGCCGGTCCCGCCGCCGCACCCGGCACCGGTGCCGTACCGGCCACGGGTCTGGAAGGACTCACGGCACGGGAGCAGGAGGTGCTGCGACTGGTCGCCCGCGGCTACAGCAACGGCCGCATCGCGGAGACCTTGTTCATCTCGGCGAAGACGGTGAGCACGCACGTGTCGAACATCCTCGCCAAGCTCGGCGTCACCAGCCGCACCGAGGCCGCCGCCCTCGCCCACCGCGTCGGGTTCGTCGACCCGTAGGGAGGCCGGGCGGGGGACCGCTGTGACCCGCCTCGGGGCCTCATCGGCAGTGCCTCTCGGAGCGTTGGCGGGGACACCGGTGGTGGTCGTCCCCGAGTCCTCAACCGGTTGGCGCTGCCGGGACGTTGCCATGCGGGAGTGGGCGGACCGGTGAAGCGGGGTAGCGATACGCCGGCCCGGTTGCGCGGGCCGCACGCTGCCGCTGCGGGTGCGACGCGCCGCCCCGGGGTGGCCCCGGCGGCGGCGCCCGGGCCGTCGTGCCTGCGGTCCCCTGTCCCGCGTTGCCGGGCTGTGCCGTGGCAGTGATCCGGGTCCCTGGGCACGGTGCGACGAGGTTGGGCGGTGCGGCGTCCCTCGCGCCGATCGAGCCCCGTCCGGTTGAGTGCCGAATAGTGGGCATGCGTGTAAAGAGGGCAAATGACGCCAAGGGGGATGGAAAGGGCACTGTCATGACGAAAAAGCGCAGCTCGGTTCCGCCTGGCAAGGCCACGAGCCGGTTCGAAGGCGATGACCAGCACGGATGGTCTCCGGATGTGGACGCGACACATCAAGAGGAGAACCCGAGTGCACATCGTTCGTTCCATCCCGACACCTACGCGCCGGGTGGCAAGAACCGCGAACCGAGTCAGCAGGACATAGAGGACTCGCTGGAGGGCACGCCGGTGGAAGGCGTTTCCCGCAGCGGTGAGGAGCGGTCCGGGAAGTCCGGGAAGAAGGGGATCCAGGACATGGGGCCGCGTGGCCGTTCCGGACGCCCCAGTGGCGGTAAGGACGTGTCCGAGTCCACCGCGGTGGACCCGCAGGAGCCGTCCGGCGGCCCTTCCTCACGTGGGACCAGAGAGAGGAATCCGTAGGCCCTGCCGTCGCCGCAAGCCGTATACCGGTCAGGGGCGAGGGGGGACGCGCAGGGCGAGGAGGGCGGTGTCGTCGCTGGCCCAGTCGCCGCTGTGCTCCGCGATGAGCTGCCCGAGGTGGGTGACGATGCCCTGGGCGTCCAGGTCGCCGCAGCCGGCGAGGGCGGCGGACAACGCGTCCTCGCCGAACTGTGCGCGGGCGCCGGAGGAAGCAGTGCGGCGGGCGCGGGCCTCGGTGGCGCCGTCCGTGTAGAGCAGCAGCGCGTCGCCGGGCGCGAGCCTGAAGGTGACGTCGGCGAGCCTGACGTCCGCGAGGACGCCGAGCAGGCTTCCGGATCGGCCGATGTCCCGGACGCGGCCGTCGGCGCGGCGGATCAGGGCCGGGGGGTGTCCCGCTCTGCACAGGCGGCCCGCGATGCCGGAGGACGTGCTGCGGAAGGTGGCGTAGACGGCGGTCAGGAACCGCTCCCCCTTGCGCTGCTCGATGAGGGCGCGGTTCAGGTTGCCGAGGACGGCGGCGGGAGACAGGTGCTGGGTCGCCTCGGCGCGCAAGGTGTAGCGGGCCAGGGCGGTGACCTTGGCCGCCTCGGTGCCCTTGCCGCACACGTCGCCCATCACGGTGCACCACCACGGGCCTTTGGCGTGGAACAGGTCGTAGAAGTCACCGACCACGGTGCTGCCACCGGCCGCCGGTAGGTAGGAGGCGGCGGCCTCCAGCCCCGGCACCTTCTGCAGGACGGGGGGCAGCAGGCTGTCCTGGAGGCTGCGGGCCAGGGTGCTGGAGGTCTCCAGGGCGTCCTCGACGGCTGTCAGAGAGGTGCGGAGGTTGATCTCGTTGCTGACCGCACGGGCGATCGTGGCAAGTGCTGCCAGTTCCTCGGGCTGCCATACGTGGGGATTCTCGTCGATCACGCACGTGCTGCCGAGCACCTCCCCGCCGGGGGCGAGGATCGGATGCCCCGCCCAGGCCCCGATCTTCATCCGGGCGATCGACGGATGGCCGCTGGTGCGGGGATCGGCGGCAGCGTCCTCGACCACGAAAGCGTCCCCGGCCAGGCCGACCAGGAAGGAGCAGAAGGATTCCCCGATCGGGCTCTGCCGTTCGACCGCCTCCTGGACGTCCACACCCACGCAGGACTTCCAGAACGACCGGTGCTCGTCGACCAGCGTGATGAAAGCCCGCCCGCAGCCGGTCACCGACGCCGCCAATTGGGCCAGGTCCTCGAAGGCGTCCTCAGGGCCGGTGTCGAGCAGCCCGGTCGCGTCCACCGCCGTCAGCCGCCGACGGTCCGACAGGGCAGCCGGCAGACCGTCGGGGCGCAACCCGCCAGGGAACGCGATGCCCGTCTGCCGGCCTCTCCGAGTCCCCAATGCCGCCTCCGAGATCAGAGAGTTGAGAATGGTCACGGAATGCCACCGGAACATTCGCCGCAGGGCCACGTTAGTCAGCAGGGACACCAACATTCCAGGCGCGAAGAGGCATCGTCCGGAAGAGTCCACGGTTTCAAGGAGAGCCCGCGCCAAGGGATACGGATGCGAAATGCCGGCGCCGGGCAGCGGGGACGCCTCCGATTCCCCTCCGGCAGCACGTCGTATCTCGGGTGCTGCAGGGAGCCTCTCCGGCAGGCCCGGGCTGGCCGGACACCTTCCACGCTACGCTCCGTCCGCCCGACGGCGCACCTTCGAGCGCTGGGACATGCGGTCATGAGCACATGACGGTCAGGGCGATCGCCGCATAGTGGGTCGTGAAGGCCGCCAGGGTGAAGGCGTGGAAGACCTCATGGAATCCGAACCAGCGCGGAGAGGGGTCGGGTCGTTTCATTCCGTACACCACGGCGCCCGCGGTGTAGAGAAGGCCGCCGGCCACGAGCAGGCTTGCCACCGCTACTCCTCCGACGTGCAGGAAGTCGGGGAGGAGGAAGGCGGCGGACCAGCCCAGCGCCAGATAGCAGGGGGTGTACAGCCATCGGGGAGCCTCAACCCACAGCACCCGGAACGCAACTCCGGCCAGGGCGCCGGTCCATACGAGCCCCAGCATGACGGTTCGCTTGTGCTGGGGGAGAAGAATCATGGCCAGGGGCGTGTACGTCCCGGCGATGATCATAAAAATGTTGGCATGGTCCAACCTCCTCAGGACCGCCTCGCCGCGCCGACCCCACGTGCCGCGATGGTAGACAGCGCTGACACCGAACAGCAGCCACGCGGAAGCGGAGAAGACTCCACAGGCCAGTGCCGCCGCGGATGTGCGAGCCAGGCAGATCAGTGCAACGCCGGCGATCAGCGCCACGGGAAACATCCCCGCGTGCAACCAGCCGCGGAGCTTGGGTTTGAGCGGCTCCATCGTCTCGGCGACCGCTTCCACCACGTCGCCAACCTGGCTGGCCGCTCCTGCAATTCCGTAGGGGGCCGCCTCGGCCTGGTCGAAATCTCGGGGCCTTCCCTCAGTGATGCGGCCAGAAGCTTTGCCGGCAGGCCAGGCGCGTGCCGTGAAGTCCCGGTGCGGCTGATGCCGCTGGGCGTCATCTGCGCACATATGTCCATGGTGCGAAGTTTGTCCATGCTGCCACCGGACGCCGCGGCAGCCCCGTGCCACTCTCTGCTCTCCGCATGCGCCAGCTGACGTCGACACCCAGACTGAAAGGAGAGGAGGGACCAGCGCGGCCGGTGCCGGCTACTCCGTATGGTCGCCTCCCTCCTGCGAGCGAGCCCTGACACTGCCGGGCGTCACTCACGAGCCGCAGTGCCGGCTCGGCAGCCCTTCGAAGGGAAATCTGATGGCTGATGTACCCAAGATCGCCCTCGCCGCTGCAGTTGCCGGGGGGTACGTTCTGGGCCGGACGAAGAAGGGACGTGTCGCCTTTGCGTTGGCGACCTACCTGGCCGGCCGTCGGGTGGGCCTGGAACCCCAGCAATTGGTGATGGAGGGGGTCAAGAAGCTGCGTGAACTTCCCCAGTTCGCCGACCTCAACGAGCAGCTGCGAGGTGAGCTGTTCGCCGCCGGGCGCAAGGCGGCGGGCACGCTGGCCGATCGCAAACTCGCTGATCTGGCCGAGTCCTTGCACAAGCGCACCGAGCGCATAGGCAGCAAGGCCGAGGAGGAAGAGCCGGAGGGCGAGGGCGTGGCAGACGAGGGGCCGGAGGAAGAAGAACCGGAGGGTGAAGAGGGGGAGGACGAGTACGAGCCGGAGGACGAAGAGGAAGAGGGCGAAGAGGAAGAGCCCGAGGACGAAGAGGAAGAGGACGAAGAGGAGGGTGAAGAGGGGGAGGACGAGTACGAGCCGGAGGACGAAGAGGAGGAGCCCGAAGAGGAGGAGGAAGAACCGGAGGGTGAAGAGGGGGAGGACGAGTACGAGCCGGAGGACGAAGAGGAAGAGGGCGAAGAGGAAGAGCCCGAAGAAGAAGAGCCCGAGGAAGAACAGGAACCGGAAGCGGAAGAGGAGCCGGCGAAGCCTGCTCCTCGGCGTCGCGCGGCCGCCGGCAGGAAGTCGGACGAGGACCGCGAAGAGGGTTCCCCGCACGGACGCGACAGCGCGCGTCGTGAGAAGTCGTCCGCTGCTCGCAAGGCACCGGCCAAGAAGACGCCACCTGCGAAGAAGGCGGTGGCGAAGAAGGCCGCGTCGGCGAAGAAGGCTGCGCCCGCCAAGAAGGCCCCGTCGGCGAAGAAGGCTGCGCCCGCCAAGAAGGCCGCGCCCGCCAAGAAGGCCACGCCCGCCAAGAAGACGGTGGCGAAGAAGGCCGCGCCCGCCAAGAAGGCCGCGCCCGCCAGGAAGGGGGCGCCCGCGAAGAAGACACCTTCGGCGAGGAAATCCTCGGCACCCCCGAAGAAGGCCGCAGCCAAGAAAACGGCGGCCAAGAAGACAGCGGCGAAGAAGACGTCAACAGGGCGGCGGAGGTAGACCCATGGCCGACACGGCACGTGACACCAAAGGCGAGCAGGGCTCGGGACTCGACCAACTGCGGGGCGCGTTCAAGGACTTTGTCGGAGCCCAGGTGGGCAACCTGGCCGACAAGGCCGGTGACAAGCTGAGCGACATCACCAGCGGGTTGACAGGTGTCGCGGAGAACGGCGGCGTACTGCCCAAAGCTGGTCTGCGGATGCTGCAAGGGGATTCGCCGATCAAGGCTTTGATCGGCGAGAAGGCGAAGAGCGTCAAGGACAACGTGGTCGGCAAGGTCAAGGAGGCCTTCGGCGGAGGCGGCAAGGGTCGCGGGTCCGGTACCACCAAGGTGATGAACATCATCGAAGTACTGGACGTGGGCGTTCCGATACGCGATGCCTACGACTACTGGACCCAGTTCGAGAAGTTCAGCGGCTTCACCAAGGGCGTCCGGAGTGTCTCCAAGGGCAAGGAGGCCGACAGCGATTGGAAGGTGAAGGTCGGCCCCTCCACGCGCGGCTGGAAGGCCACGGTTCAGGAGCAGATCCCGGACGAACGCATCGTGTGGACCTCCGAGGGAGCCAAGGGCACCACGCGGGGCTGCGTCAGCTTCCATGAACTGACGCCCACGCTGACGCGCGTCGTCCTGGTCGTCGAGTACTACCCCTCCGGGTTCTTCGAGAAGACCGGGAACATCTGGCGCGCTCAGGGTCGGCGGCTCCGGTTGGACTTCAAGCACTTCCAGCGCTACGTCACGCTGACCGACGAGGAACCGGAGGGCTGGCGCGGCGAGATCCGCGAGGGTGAAGTGGTCCGCACCCATGAGGAGGCCTTGGAGGAAGAGGAACAGGCCGCTGAGGAAGAGGGTGAAGAGGACACCGCCGACGACGAATACGCGGATGAGGAAGGCGAAGAGGAGGAATCCCCAGAGGACGAGGAAGACGAATACGACGAGGACGAGGAAGACGAATACGACGAGGACGAGGACGAGGACGGAGAGGAGGAGTACGACGAGGACGAGGACGGAGAGGAGGAGTACGCCGAAGACGACGAGGAGGGGGGCGAGGATGAAGAGGCCGACGAGGACGACGAGGACGACGAGGACGACGAGGGGAAACGGTGAACGCTGATCCCCGGTACGACGGCGCGCGCAACGCGTGCCGGGGGTACGGCAGAGCCACCGGGCACGGCAGCCAGGTGCGCGCGTCGTGCTGACCGATCCCGGCCTTGAGGGCAGTGGCGAACGGCGCCACCGTACGTAGGCGGGCCGTCGATGCGACCTGCGGGACCAGATCGGGCGATTTCAGGGGTTTTGATCCCTTCGTTGCGGTTAGCCGAACGGTAGCGACCGCTCGACACCCCGGGTACCGGCCCGCCAAGGCGGTGATCGGCACGCCGCCCGCGGAGCCGGCGATCGCGGGACGCGCCGGCAGGGACCGCCAATGGGCCGATGTCCCGGGCAGGCGCGAACCGATCCCCAACGGCAGGAGCCGAGATGAACACACCCGAGTACACCATCCCCTCCATGAGCGCGGACGAGGGAGCACAGACCATTGAGGTGCTGCGCATGCGCCTGCACGCTCTCAACGATCTGGCCCTGACCCTGAAGCACGTCCACTGGAACGTCGTGGGGCCGCACTTCATCGCGGTGCACGAGATGCTCGACCCGCAGGTGGACGCGGTCCGTGAGATGGTCGATCAGACCGCCGAGCGCATCTCGATCCTGGGCGGATCGCCGGTCGGCACCCCCGGCGCGTTGGTCAGGGAGCGCAGCTGGCACGACTACGCCGTCGGTCGCGCCGAGAGCATGGCGCACCTGGGGGCGCTCGACATGGTCTACAGCGGTGTGATCGCCGACCACCGCAAGGCGGTGCGGGCCACCGACGAGCTGGACCCGGTCACTCAGGACATGCTCATCGGGCATCTTCGCCAGCTGGAGTTGTTCCAGTGGTTCGTGCGCGCGCACTTGGAGAACCCCGGCGGCATGCTGAGCGTGAGCCCCGGCGACAGCGAGCGGCAGGCCGCCCGCAAGGCCGCCGAACGGGCCATCCACCAGCCCTGAGACGCCGCTGCTCCGAGCCCGGACCCATGTTCCCCGGCCGTCGGCCGTCCCTTCGTCCGCGACCGGGAACGGAGGCCGGCACCCGCGGTCCGCCCTCGGTCCTCCGCCGGTCTGTCCGGCGTGGTCATACGGGGGAATGCGTCCTGTCGACCGGCGCCCGTGCAACGAAGGTGTGCGCGATGCCGGTCTGCCAGCCGGGAAGCGGCAGGACGCGCACCTGGGTGAATCCCGCGCGTTCCATTCGCTCCGCGAAGCCGTCGGCGGTGTCGAAGTCGAGAACGCTGCGCCACAGATGTTCGTAGAGGGGGCCGTCCCCGGTCCGGCGCGCGACCGGCATCAGCAGCGCGCGACACACCGCCGTCCACACCGCGCGATGCGCGGGTCGCCCGCTGAGCGCGTACTCGTGGACGGCGATGCGCCCGCCAGGGACCATCGCGTCACGGACGTGCGCAAGAACGCTGTCGGGGTCGAGCACGTTGCGGAAGAGGTAGGCGGCGAACACGGCGTCGAACCGACCGTCCGCTGCCACCTCGGCAAGCCGCTCCGCCGTCGAGTGGACGAACCTGACCCCGGAGGGCCATCGTTTGGCGGCCGCCGCTTCGAGCATGCCGGCCGAGGCGTCGACCGCGACGACCCGCGCACGTGGGGCGGCGCGGAGCAGGGCGGCAGTGGACGCGCCCGTGCCGCAGCCCAGATCGAGCAGCCGCATCCGCGCGGCTCCGGCGGGCAGTCGCAGGCGCCGGGCGGAACGCCGCAGATGGGCGTGGTAGCCCGGATTGGCGGCGACCATGCGGTCGTACAGGTCGGAGGCGTGGTCGAAAGCCGATGCGAGCTCGGCGTCGTGCATGAGTGACATCGACACACCTCCGCGAGACGGGAACGCTGCGGTCACCCGCCCATTGCACCGCCGCGGCCGGACGCCCGCGACCGGAAGTCCCGCCACGAGCAGCGTGTCCGGGGCGCCTTCCCCGCGCTTGGCCGCGGGAGCAGCGATGATCGCCACAACGGTCCGCTCACACCGCCGGCTCCCGGAGGATTCGTGCCCCAGGCCCCCATCGAAGGTGGTGCCGACGTCGTCATCGTCGGCGCCGGCGCCGCGGGGTTGTCGCTCGCGCGTCGGCTGACGGCGCCGCCGGCCCCGGAGGGAGGGCCCGCATCGGTCGTCGTGATCGAGCCGCCGGCCGGTTCCTCCCTGCGCTCCCCGGACCGGACCTGGTGCTTCTGGGAGAACGACCCGGGCGAGTACGACGCCCTGGTCGCCGCCCGCTGGCGCAGAATGCGGATCACAGCGCGCGACGGCCGTACGGCATCGGCTGCCTTCCCGCGCACCTACAAGATGATCCGCTCGACCGACTTCCTGCGCGAGGTCGGTGCCGAGCTCGCGCACCGATCCGGTGTACGGACCGTGGAGGCGACGGTGACCTGTGTCCGTGACGTACCCGGCGGCGCCGAGGTGACCGGGCGGGACTCCGGAGGACGCCCGGTACGGCTGAAAGGCCGCTGGGTCTACGACTCCCGCCCCCCACGCGACCTTCCGCGCGCGCGCACCACACTCCTGCAGCACTTCCGCGGATGGTTCGTCACCACACGCGACGACCGCTTCGAGCCCGGCGTCGCGGATCTGATGGACTTCCGCACCCGGCAGCCCGACCGCGGACTGTCCTTTGCCTACGTCCTGCCCTTCACCCCGCGCGAGGCGCTGGTCGAGTACACGGTGTTCTCCGCCGAGCCGCTGCCGGAGGCCGCCTACGACGCGGCGTTGGACACATACGTCCGCACGGCGCGCCCGCTGGGCGCCCTGCTCGTCACCGGCGTCGAACAGGGGGTGATTCCCATGACGGACGGGGTCTTCGCACGCCGCGCCGGAGAACGTGTCTTCCGGATCGGCGTGGCCGGCGGCGCCACCCGCCCCTCGACGGGGTACGCCTTCGCCGCGATCCAGCGGCAGACGGCCGCGATCGCCGACGCGTGGCATGCCGGCCGGACCCCGCAGCCTCCGCAGCCGCACGCGGCGCGCCACCGGCTCATGGACGCCGTCATGCTGCGTGCCCTGGCAACCGGCGGGGCGGGCGGGGCGGCGTTCTTCGAGGGCTTGTTCGGCCGCAATCCCCCTGACCGGGTGCTTCGCTTCCTCGACGGCACCTCGACCCTGCGCGACGAATGGGCGATCGGCCTGAGCACCCCGGTGCCGACCATGCTCCGCGCGCTGGCGGAACTCCCTGTGGCCCCACGGCGAAAGGGCAGAGCATGGTCCTGAATTCCTCGCACCGGCCGTCCCGTCCGGGCCGCGACGCCAAAGCCGTCCTGTGGCGGGCGACGAGCGGCTTTGAACGCGCCGCGGCTGCCGGGCCGAGCGCGGCCGTGGTCGGCGGGGGCATCGCCGGACTCGCGGCGGCCACCGGCCTCGCCGAGCGCGGCGTCCGGGTCGATCTGCTGGAGCGGGCGGAAACGCTGGGCGGCCGGGCCGCGGGATGGCCGACCACTCTGGCCGACGGCTCGACGGCGACGATGAGCCGCGGCTTTCACGCCTTCTTCCGTCAGTACTACAACCTGCGCGGACTGCTGCGCCGGGTCGACCCGGCCCTCGGCTCACTGCGGCCGCTGACCGACTACCCGCTGCGGCGAGCCGATGGCGCCGGCGACAGCTTCCGGAACGTTCCGCGGACGCCCCCGTGGAGCGTCCTGGGCTTCGTAGCGCTCAGCCCCAGCTTCAGTTGGTCGGGCCTGACGCGGATGAACCCGCGGGCCGCCCTCCCGCTGCTGGACGTACGGGTCCCCGACGTGTACGAGCGGCTCGACACGATCAGCGCGCAGAAGTTCCTGGACGACATCCGCTTTCCCGAGCAGGCCCGAGATCTGGCGTTCGAGGTGTTCTCCCGCAGCTTCTTCGCCGATCCGGGCGAACTGTCGGCCGCGGAACTGGTGCTGATGTTCCACATCTACTTCCTGGGATCCGCCGAGGGGCTGCTCTTCGACGTACCGGGAGAGCCCTATCCGCAGGCCCTGTGGGACCCACTCGCCGACCACCTGTCCGGGCTGGGCGCCACGGTGCGTACCGGCACCACGGTCCTCGCCGTGACGCCCTGCGCGGAGGGCTTCCGCTTGGCGCGCACCGTCCCGGGTTCGTCCGGGGGAGTCCAGGAGGACCGGTACGACGCCGTGGTCCTGGCCCTGGACAGCGCCGGTCTGCGATCCGTGGTCGGGGCATCCCCGGGACTGGGCGACGCGACCTGGCGGACGGGAATCGAACAACTCCGGCAGGCGCCCCCCTTCCTGGTCTCGCGCTACTGGCTGGACCGCCCCGTGCGCCGCGAACGCCCGGGCTTTCTCGGGACCAGCGGCTACGGGCCGGTCGACAACGTCAGCGTCCTGAGCCACTGGGAGGGAGAGGCGGCACGGTGGGCGCAGGCGACCGGCGGCTCCGTGGTCGAACTGCATGCGTATGCCGTCGACCCCGCCGCCGATCGGACCGGCGTCGAGGCCGCGGCGCTCCGTGAACTGTCGCGGATCTACCCCGAGTGCACCGGCGCGAGGGTGGTCGACGTACGCCACGAATGGCGCCAGGACTGTCCCCTGTTCGCCGTCGGCGGCTACCAGGACCGGCCCGCCGTGCGCACCGCCCATCCTCGTCTGGCCCTCGCCGGCGACCTGGTGCGCACCGCGTTGCCGGTGGCCTTGATGGAACGCGCCGCGACCACGGGCATCCAGGCGGCCAACGCACTCCTGTCCACCTGGGGAGTCCGGGGCCACCCCTTGTGGTCGGTTCCCCTGGGGGGCCGGAACGCGTTCCTGCGGGCCCTGGCTCGGTGGGGCTGAAGCGGCCGGGCGCCGGCGGCGTCACCGGTCCGCCGCCCGGGCGCGCGTCCCGGGACGTCCTCAACCCGGGAAACGGCCCTGGCTGCGCAGGTCGTAGCGGCGCTCGGCATAGGCGAGATCGTCGCGCCACAGACGGGCGGCGGTGCGACGGACCAGCGGGCGCAGCAACGGCGCCGCGTGGCGTGCCGCCGCGAAGCCCGGACGCCGCGAGTGGGCGACGACGGCCTCGATCACCGCGGTGCGCGGCCGTCCGTCGGCGCCTGTGCCCAGGGGGGTGGCATGGGTCTCGACCACGCTGCCGGTCCCCTCGCCGGAGACGATGCGCATCACCACGGTGCGGGGCCCGGGTGCGGTGAACTCCGCTCGAACGGGCACCCCCAGCCGTCCGCGGACCCGAAAGGCGACGTCGACGAGAAAACGGTCCGCGGCGGCGTTCTGCGCGTCCTCAGCGGTGGCGGGTGCCTGGCGCACCGTCAGGTCGGCGAACGCGTGCGGATGGAACCAGGCGCCGTGCCAGGGATCCAGCCGGTTCGCGACGACGTCCTCGGGCTCGCAGCGACCGACGACCGTCATGACAGCCGCGAGCGACGCCTCGGAAGCGGGCCGCTCGGGGACGAACGGAGCCGGTGTCGGGGTCTCACCGCCCGGGGCGTCCAGACGGACCCACACCAGCAGCCCGTCGTCGTGGGCGGGATAGGGATCCCAACCGGGAACTCCACCGGGTTCGAGTGCGAGGCCGTGCCAGTGGCAGACGATGGTGCCCTCCCGCAAACCGCTCTCGCACAGCGGCGCGCCCAGATGGGGGCAGGCGCCGGGCGCGGCGTGCACCGCGCCCGCGGAGTCCCGCCACAGCACGAGTTCGATGCCCGCCACGGTCCGACCGGTGATCCGGCCGCTGCCGACCTCGGAGCCTGCCGCCGCCACGTACCAATTGCCGGACGGACGGCTCTGGGCCCTCTTCAGAGCCGACGCGATGAGGGCGGGCCTGGCCTCGCGCCAAGTGGGCCGCTGATCCTCCCATCGGCCGCCGCCGAGCCGGGCGAGCGGTGTGAGCGGACGACGCGAACGCCTCATACCGGCGACTCCTGCCGTGTGTCGGAAGCGGTCCGGGACACCACTGCGTGCGGACGAACCCGCTGGACGGCGCGGCTCGAAGCGACGGCGAGCAGTCCTCGCGCGGCAGCGCGGGCACGGCGACGGCGCGGCACGGCCACCCGCCGGTGGAGCACCGGGTAGTCGGCCGCCTCGATCTCATCGAGGATGCCCTGGTAGAGCACGAGAGCCGTGCGGACGCAGGGGCGCGACACGGGCGCGAGCAGCGGGATCCCGGTCGCGGCCCGCCGGTACAGGGTGCGGGTGAGGGCCGTGGTCTCGCGCAGCGCGGCGCGGACCCTCGGGTCGGTGGTGCGGCGTTCGCGACACCAGGTCAGCAGCGCGTGGTCGGCGTCGTGGGCGGTCAGGATGTCGCCGGGGATGTACACGCGGCCCCGGTCCAGGTCCTCGCCGACGTCGCGCAGGAAATTGGTGAGCTGGAAGGCGAGGCCGAGCGCGGCGGCCGCGGGTTCGGCGTCCTCCCGGGGCACCACGGTGCCGAGGACGGGCAGGACCTGGAGACCGATCACCGCGGCCGAGCCGTGCATGTACCGCGCGAGGTCGCCGTAGGTGGGGTAGGCGGTGACGGTCAGGTCCATCCGCATGGACGCCATGAAGTCGGTGAACAGCGTGTGGTCGAGCCGGTGCCTGCGGACGGTGTCGGCGAGTGCGGTGACGACGGGATGGTCGGCGTGACCGTTGCGCAGACCGGCCAGGAGCACCGTTTCCAGTTCCGCGAGTACCCGTTGCCGAACGGCGGCGGTGACGCCGGCGGGGTCGTCGTCGACGATGTCGTCGGCCCAGCGGGCGAAGCCGTACAGGGCGTGCACGAAGGGGCGCCGGTCCGGCGTGAGCAGGCGGGTGGCCAGGAAGTAGGTCTTGCCGTGCCGTGCGTTGAGCACGCGGCAGCGGGTGTACGCGGCACGCGCCCGGGGATCGGTGATGCCCGCGGCGTCGAGCTCCCGGGCGGTCACAGCAGGCTCCTTCGCGGGCGGTGCCGGGAGACCGCTCGATCCCCGGCGATGCGCGCGGCGGCGAGCTTCCCTGAGATCAGCACGGTGGGCACCCCGACGCCCGGCACTGTGCCGCAGCCCGCCAGGACCACGTTCTCGGCACCGTGGACGAGGTTGCGCGAGCGGAAGGGACCGGTCTGGGCGAAGGTGTGCGCGGCGGAGAAGGGGGTACCCGCGGCGTGCCCCTCGGCGGCCCAGTCGGCGGGTGTGACCACCCGCTGGGTCTCGACGGACGCCCGGAAGCCCTCCATGCCGCGCTTCTCCAGTTCCTCCATCAGCCGCTCCTGGTAGCCGGGGGCGGTCCGGTCCCAGTCGATGGGCCCGGTCTCGAGATTGGGGCAGGGCGCGAGTACGTAGTGCAGGTGGCGGCCCTCGGGAGCGAGTGAGGGGTCGGTGGCCGTGGGGCGGGTGACGAGCACCGAAGGATCGCTCATGAGGCGTCCGAACCGCGTCAGTTCGGCGAAGGTACGGCCCCAGGCGCCGCCGAAGGAGAGGGTGTGGTGGGCCAGGTGAGGCCAGGTCCGGCGGGTGCCGGCGTGCAGCACGAACGCCGAGGGGGACCAGCGCAGCGGGACCGGCCGCCGGGGAGCGCGGCCCAGCAGCGCGTACACCCCCGGCAGGTCGAGGGTGAGGACGACGGCGTCGCAGCCGATCCGCTCGCCGTGTGCCGTGCGTACGGCCGTGACGCGGCCGCCGTCGGTGCGTTCCAGGGCGGCGACCTCGGTGCCGTAGCGGATGTCGCCCCCGGCGTGGGCGGCTTCCGCGGCGAGGGCCTCGGCGACGGCGTGCATGCCGCCGCGGGGGAAGTACACGCCGGCGACGGTGTCCATGTAGGCGATGACGGCGTAGGCGGCAAGCGCGCGGGCCGGCGGCACTCCGGCGTACAGGGACTGGAACGAGAAGACACGCTGGAGGCGTTCGTCCTGGATGAACCGGGCGATGCGCGGCTGGAGCCGGCCGAAGCCGCCGAGCACGGCGAGGCGGGCCAGGTCGGGGGTGAGCAGCGACAGCGGCGAGTCGAAGTTGGAGTCGATGAAGCTGCGCATCTGCACCCGGTACAACTCGCTCAGCCACGCACGCAGGCGCCGGTACCCCAGGGCCTCCCGCCCGCCGGCGAACCGGCTGATCTCGGACTCCATCACGGCGGGATCGGTGTGCACGTCGAGGGCGGAACCGTCGACGAACTGCGCTCGGTACGCGGGGTGCAGCGGTCGCAGATCCAGGCGGTCGGCGAGGGATCCGCCGGTGGCCGCGAAGGCCTCCTCCAGAATGTCGGGCATGGTCAGCACGGTCGGGCCGGTGTCGATGCGGTAACCGTCGAGTTCGAGCAGGCCGGCCCTGCCGCCGGGAACGCCGGCACGTTCGAGTACGGTCACACGGCGTCCTGCGCCGAGCAGGTGCAAGGCGGCCGAGAGGCCCGACAGCCCCGCTCCCACGACGACGACCTGGTCGGTGGGTCCCTGGACGGTCTTCATCGGCGGTGCGTCCTCCTTCGCGGGCACGGCGGGCACGGCGGGCACGGCGGGCGCGGCGGGCGCGGCGGGCTCCATCGCGGGTTCACGTGACGGTGCCCTTGGCCACGCGGCGGGCGAGCCGCTCCAAGGGGAGGGCGCTTTCCGGGGCGAGAGCCTCGTCCCCGAGGAGGGCGACGGCCTCGTCGGCCAGAGCCGAGATGCGGGCCTCCACGGCCTGTACCGCACCCAGCTGCACCAGCAGTTCACGGAAGGCCCGGAGTGCCGTGCCGCTCGCCAGAGGATCACCCAGCGTGGCCCGGATCCGGTTCTCCGCCTCCGGCGACGCGGCCTTCCGGGCCAGACGCAACGCCACGGCCGTCAGGTAGGTGCGTTTGCCCGAGCGGATGTCGTCGCCCGACGGCTTGCCCGTCTTCGTGGGGTCCCCGTAGACACCCAGCAGGTCGTCCCGGAGCTGGAAGGCGAGCCCGATCCGACGGCCGTATTCGTGGAGGATGCGCGTCACGTCATCCGCGGCGCCCGCCGCGACGGCGCCGAGTTCCAGCGGGCGGGCGACGCTGTACAGGGCGGTCTTCAGTTCCGCGGTCCGCAGGGCCGCCTCCGGGCACTCCGAGCCTTCCGCCTGCAGCCGCAGGTCGAGGTGCTGACCCGCCACCATCTCGGCGAGCATGGACCGCCACGTACGGTCGGCGCGACGTCGCACAGGGACGTCCAGCGGAACCGACCTGAACACGTCCTCCGCCCACATCAGGGCCAGGTCCCCGGCGAGCACCGCTTGCGCCGTACCGTAGGCCGCCGCGTCCCCGCACCACCCCGCACGGCGGTGCGCCGTACTGAAGAGGACGTGCAGCGCCGGACCGCCACGCCGTGTCCGCGAGCCGTCCATCACGTCGTCGTGCACCAGCGCGGACGCCTGCAACAGCTCCAGCGCCACCGCCAGTCCGACCGGCGACCGGGACGCTTCCCCCGCGTCCGGACCGCCACCGGCGAGCCAGCCCCACCACACGCATCGCGCACGGAGCCGGGATCCTCCCCGCAGCACGAACGCCGTCAGTGCGTCGGCCGGAGCGACACCGCCCGGCGCGACATCGAGGTCGACCAGACGCCGCTCCGCCATGCAGGCGACCAGCTCGGCCTCGACCCGAACCACCACGTCGGTGTGCGGTCCTGCCTCCGGGCTCGGCGCGTCCGCCTGCCGGTCGACGACCCAGGCGGCGGCCTCACTCGGCGGGAGCGACTGCGGCTCCACTCTGGACAACCGCCCTTCACCTCCGAAGCCCCTGGCGGACGCAACCCCACCTGGAACGAGGGCACATCCGCCAGGGAGCGTCCCTCGCCACTGGTGATCACTGTCGTCCGACTCTGACACCGGCCCCGTCACTCCGCATCCGCTGGCCGCCGAGCAGACCAACCGTGCATCACCTGCACGGACGCCTCCGGGGTGGTCGGTCCCGTCCGATGGGTCAGGACCTGCGACGGACGCTTCACCCGTGGCGGGCGGCTCCGGTGCGCCGGCCGAGCGGGTCCGAGCAACAGGTCCGAGCAGCAGGTCCCCGAGCAGGAAGGCGACGCGCGAGTGCGTCAGTCAGGTGTGCCGTCGGCCGTGTGGCGCAGCGCTGCCTCGGTGGTCCTGAGTCTCGCCAGCAGGGCGGTCAGGGCGTCGTTCCAGCGCGCCGTGCCCTGCTGCTCGGCCAGGAAGTCGCGCAGGGCCAGGATCTCGTCGGCGGTGAAGGACTCGTGACCCGGGTTGCAGGCGAACTGCAGCAGCGGGATCTCCAGGTCGCTGTACCTGGCGTGATCCGTCGTGAACAGCCACGCACCCAGGGCCAGGGCCGCGGTCCCCTCGTCCGCGGTGCACCGCAGACTCACCGCGGGTTCCACGGCGAACTCCACCGTGGAGACGCCGTGCGGCGTGAGCAGGACCATCCGCGCGTGTGTCGGAGGCGTCTGGGCCGTTTCGAACACCTCTGCCGACCGCGAGAGTTCCTGACCCCGGCAGGTGCCGCAGCTGTCGTGGCAGCCCGGCCGCGAGGAGGCGGTCCCGCCCTGTGCCGTTCCGGCATGGGCGTACACGGGGTGCTTGCATTCCCCGCAGACAGGCATGGTGTCTCCCGTTGGTTCGGTTCGGTCCGGTGGGCGGCTTCTCCACGGGATGTGGTGGGACCCCTTCATGGACGCTTCATGGACCTCAACACACGGGCAGTGCCTTGTCATGCCCGCCCGGCCCGGTGGGTCGGCGGTGCGGACGGGTGCGTCGCGGCCTACGACGTCGAGGGCCGTACGGTCCGCGACGTCGAGACCGCCAGCCTCTCGTCCAGCTTCGCGATCGTCGCCCCATGGCCGAAGAAGCCGGCCATTCCGCCCGAGTGCAGGAAGACCGTGCGCTGCCCCGGGCGTACCTCGCCTTCCGCGATCGCCGCGATGAGGCCGGCCATCGCGCGCCCGGTGTAGACGGGGTCCAGCACGATGCCCTCGGTGCGCGCGGTCACGGTGAGGGCCGCCAAGGTGGCCCCGGTCAGGGCCGCGTAGCCGTCGCCGACCTGGTCGAGCCTGAGCCGCAGCGTTTCGGGCGGACAGTCCGCGCCGGACAGGCCGGAGGCCAGGTCGGCCACCGCACGTCCGGGATCGGTGACGGCTCCGCAGTGGACCCCGAGCACGCGTGTCGCGCCCAGCGGACCGAGCAGGCCCGCCATCGTGCCCCCGGAACCGACCGCGACGACGACCGTCGCGAGGTCGGGTGCCTGCACGAGCAGTTCTCGCCCGCACTCCTCGTAGCCGCGGGCGCCGGAGACACTCGAACCCCCGAAGGGGATCAGCGACGGCACGGCGCCCTGCCGCCGCAGTTGCTCGACCACGTCGTCGGCGACGGAGGCGAGTTCCTGATCGTCGACGTCACCCGCCCAGACGACCGTGGCCCCGAACAGGCTGTCGAGCGCGAGGTTGCCGGACGTCGAGGATCCGGCTTCTCCGGACAGCACGAGGACGACGTCACGTCCCAGCCGCGCCCCCGCGGCGGCGGTCAGGCGTGCGTGGTTGCTCTGTGGTGCTCCGGTGGTGACCAGAACGGTCGCGCCGTCGGCGAGTGCCTCACCGCAGGTCCACTCGAGTTTGCGCACCTTGTTCCCACCGCCGCCCAGTCCGGTGAGATCGTCCCGTTTCACCCACAGGTCATCGGCGCCCAGGCCGAGTGCGAGGGCAAGCCGCGGCATCGGCTCCAGCGGAGTCGGCCACGTCCCGAGGACGGCCCGCGGAGTGGGCTGACTTTCCGAGCTCATGGCTGTCCCCGTCCCTGCGTGACCGTCGCGCACGACCACCGGTGTGATCGCCTCCGGCCCATCTTGCCATCACGTCCCAGGCAGCCGGACGCCTCGAATCCGCCGAGGTCCGGGTCGAGATGGCCGCCGGATACCCGGCAGGGGCGAGCTCCGGGCCGCCGACGCCGTCGGTGTGACCGCCGCGGTCGCACCGACGTGAGCGAACCGGTCATTCCGCTGGCCCCCATGTGTCACGGATGCTTGGTGCGTCGGGGTCCGACGGTTGCGTCCTTGGAAGTGGGTGTACGGATTCGACCGGATCCTCGGTTCGCCCCGGCAGCGCGGGACGACAGCACCCGGCTCCTCCCCGTGATTGGGAGCGGGGTGCTGCCGTCCGTCGGCGAGGAGCCGAAGTCGACGTCCGCCGCGGTCTGTTGTGCGCCGTTGGCGTTGACCGCGAAGCGGTGCCGGCAGCCGGACCCGGCGTTGCCGGCGATGGCCGCGCGGGCCGGCGCCCAGGTCCTCCGGTGCGGCGGAGAACGAGGTGGGCACCGGGGGAAGTTGGTGCCGCGCGGTTCAGGTGCTGGTGCTGACGCGACCCCAGAGAACCCGGCCGCCCATGAGGACATGGTCGCCGAAGTACACGCCGTGGACGATCAGGGTCGCGCCGACCGCCGTGGCGATCGCCCGCTTCAGCCCGTGGCGTCTGCCGCCGACCACGGGGACGACGACGAACGCTTCGTTGAGGAAGCGGTTCGTCCGTGCGGGAATCACCACCAGGCAGCAGCCGAGCCCGACCAGCGCGAAGACGGCCAGGATCGCGACCAGGGATGCTCCAGCGAAGCCGCGCACCACTCCACCTCCCACATTGCCCGAACACGGCGACGGTAGGCGCCCGGGGAGACCGCGACCGTCCCATGTACGCCTTTTTGACGGGGCGCTGACGGCCGTTTGGCGGCCGCCGGCTGTGCGGAACGAGACGCGTGCCGACGGTCCCCGTCGCCGCGCACGCGGGGGCCGTCCCCTCGTCGGGCCAGCGGCGTGATCCGGAGGACGGCACCGTCACCCGCACCGGGTATCCGTCGCCTGGTCCCCGGCTCCGAGAGGAAGACGACCCACCTGAGAGTCCAGGCGTCATCGGGCAGGCGGCCGGGCTGTTCGCCGTGACCAACATCGACGACATCCTGGTACTGGCGCTGTTCTTCGCCCAGGGCGCCGGACACCGCGGCTCCACGGGCCGCATCGTGCTCGGTCAGTACCTGGGCTCACCGCGATCCTCGCTGTCGCCGTGGCGGCCGCGTTCGGCGCCACGCTCCTGCCCGGGTCCGCCGTCCCCTACCTCGGTCTGCTGCCGGTCGCGCTGGGCCTCACATCCGCGTGGCAGGCGTGGAAGGGCCGCCGCGAGGCGGAACGAAGGAGAGGACACGGGCCGGGGGGAGCGGTCCGGGCCCGCTGGAGGTCGCCGCGGTCACCTTCGCCAACGGCGGCGACAACATCGGCGTCTACGTTCCCGTCCTCACCACCGCGGGCGTCGGCGGGATGAGCGTGTACGCCGTGGTGTTCCTGGCGCTGGTGGCGGTGTGGTGTTTCGCGGGCCGCTGGTTCGCGACCCGTCCGGTTGTCTCCAGGGGCCTCGCCCGCGGGGGTCACGTCCTGCTGCCGCTGGTTCTCGTCGCCATCGGCCTGCTCATCCTTGTGGAAGGCGGAGCCTTCGGCCTGTGACCCGGTCCCGTGCTGTGCGTTCTCAGGCTGCGCCGGAGAACGCACAGCACGCTGCCCGGAGGGCGGCCCGGCCCCGGTGTCAGCGTTCGAAGACGCCGGTGAGTCGGCCGCGGCCGAGTACGGGGGCGGTGACGGCGCCCAGAAGGGCGCGGGGCCGTGCCCGGTCCACCGGCGTGGTGTCAGGTGTGCCGTCCACGGCGGCGGACAGGGCGAACAGTTCGAAGACGTAGCGGTGCGGCCCGTGGCCCTTGATGGGCGCGGGACCGTGGTAGCCCCGGCCGATGGTGGAACGCAGCACCCGCACCCCGGGGCCGGGCTGCCGCGAGGCCAGGGCACCGGGCTCCAGGTGTCCGGCTGCCGGGTCGATCAGGGCCGTGCAGTGGACCGCGGGCTTGGCCAGGGGGACGTCGATGTCCTCGACGACCAGCAGGAGCTGTGCGGTGCCGGGTGGGAGCGGAGCCCAGGCCAGGTGAGGGGACCGGTCGGCGCCGCCTATGTGCTTCGCGCAGTGTTCCAGCGGTAGGGAGCCGCCGTCGGCGAAGTGCCGGCTGGTGAGCGTCAGCAGCTCGGGGCCCTGCAGGTTGGGCAGGTTCCAGGCCGTGTGGGTCTCGCCCGCTCTGCGGTTGTTCAGGAGCCGGCCGAGCAGGGTCATCGTGTGGCCTCGACCATGTCGACCACCTCGGCGGTGGTGGCGGTCTCGCCGATCCTGGGGAAGACGCGCTCGACGCTGTGGCGGTGGGCTTCTGCGTCGGGGTCGGTCATCGCGTCGGTGGCCAGGACGACGTGGTAGCCGTGGTCGGACGCCGAGCGTGCGGTCGACTCGACGCCTGAACTGGTGGAGATCCCCGCGAGCACGATCTGGGTGATGCCCAGGTCGCGCAGGAGGGTGTCGAGTCCGGTGTCGTGGAACGCGCTGCGGCGCCGCTTGGTGAGCAGGTGGTCGCTCGGCTGGACGTCGAGTTCGTCGACGAGGTCGGCCCAGCCGGTCGGCAGTGCGGCCGTTCTGCTCCCCGGCCGTCCGTCCTCGGTCCGTCCGGGGGCGCGTCCGGTGACGTTGACCAGGACCACGGGCAGGGTGTGCCGGCGGAATTGGGCGGCCAAATGGGCGGCGTGCTCGACCGCGTCGGTGACCGCGGGATCGTCGAGGGCGGAGACGATGCCCTTCTGCAGGTCGATCACGACGAGCGCGGACCGGGGGTCGATCGCTGTGAGGGTCATGGAGGTGGTTGCTCCTGTGGAGGTCGGCTGGTTGCGAGGTCGGAGGCGTGGCGGTCTCAGCCGTCCGGCGTCCCTGTCAGGCCTTCGGCCGCAGGGCGACGGCGTCACCGGTGGAGGCCGGTCGCGGTCGTGAGGACGGGGTGGCGGGCCCGGCACCGCGGAGGAGGGAGGCGATGGCGGCGAGCAGGGCGAGGGTGGCGCCGAAGGCGAACACGATCACCAGGCCGGAGTGGAAGGGGCCGGCGATCAGGCCCGGGAAGAACTCGCGTCCGGTCAGGCTCTGTCGCTGCGCCGCGGTCAGGTGGGCCAGGGTGCCGCTGGGCTCGAGCAGGTGCTGGATCGGGTTGACGCCCAGCTGGGCGGCGAACAGGGACGAGACGGGTGGCAGGCTGCCGACCTGGGTGGCGACGTGGGCCGGTACGCCCTGCTCCCGCAGGCCGGCGGTGAGGGTGTGCGGGAGGCTGCCGGCCAGTCCGGCGATCATGAGGGAGAAGAACACGCCGATCGACACGGCGGTGCCGGAGTTCTGGAATGTGGCGCGCATACCGGAGGCGACGCCGCGCAGGTCTGCGGGAACGCTGCCCATGATCGAGGAGGAGTTGGGGGAGGCGAACATGCCGTTGGCGATCCCGTTGAGCGCGATCAGCAGGGCGAAGATCCAGTAGCTGAAGTCGATGGGCAGCACCATCAGGCCCAGGAAGCTGGCGCCGAACAGCAGCGCGCCGCCGGTGGCCAGGCCCCGGGAGCCGAGCCGGTCCGACAGGTACCCGGAGACGGGGCCCGCGGCGAGGAATCCGGCGGTCAGCGGCAGCATGAAGATGCCGGCCCACAGCGGAGTGTCGCCGTAGTCGTAGCCGTGCAACGGAAGCCAGATGCCCTGCAGCCAGATGATCAGCACGAACTGCATCCCGCCGCGGCCGATCGAGATGGCCAGGCCTGCCAGATTGCCGAAGGTGAAGGCCCGTTGGCGAAAGAGGCCCAGCCGGATCATCGGCGCGGGAACGCGTCTCTCGACGGCGACGAATGCCGCCAGGAGGGCCAGTCCGCCGACGATCAGCCCGTCGACCAGCGGGTTGGTCCACCCCATGGTGTGGCCTTCGTACGGCTGCAGGCCGAAGGTGACCGCGATCAAGGTCGCGCTGAGGCCCACCCCGAAGGTGATGTTGCCCCACCAGTCGATCCTGCCGCCGCCTCGTGTGCCGGTCTCGCGCAGGGTGCGGTAGGCCCACACCGTGAAGAACACGCCGACGGGCACGTTCACCCAGAACACCGCCCGCCAGTCCCAGGCCGACAGCAGTCCTCCGGCGACCAGGCCGATGAACATCCCGGCCAGGCCCGCGACCTGGTTGATCCCCAGGGCGAAGCCGCGCTGCTCCTTGGGGAAGGCGTCGGTCAGGATCGCGGCGGAGTTCGCCGTCAGCATCGAGCCGCCGACGGCCTGCACCACGCGCCAGGCGATCAGCCACATCGCTCCGTGGCCCCCGTCGAAGGGGTCGAAGGACAGCAGGATCGAGGCGAAGGAGAAGACCGCGAATCCGCAGTTGTAGATCCGGACCCGGCCGTACATGTCTCCCAGACGGCCCACCGTGACCACCAGCACGGCCTGGACCAGCCGGTAGCCCATGATCATCCACAACAGGTAGGCGATGTTGCCCGGAGCCAGCGGGTCCAGGTGCACGCCGCGGAAGACGGCCGGCAGCGCGATCAGCACGATCGAGCCGTCCAGCGCGGACATGAAGACGGCTGCCGTCGTGTTCGTCAGCGCCGTCCACTTGTACCGGTCGCCGGCCGCCCGGCGGGCGGTGTGCGCTTCGGGAGGGTCGGGTATCAACGGGCTTTCCTCCGGGTTCGGTTCTCCGTCCGGCATCAGATGTTCCGGGCCAGCCGCTCCAGCAGCGGGGCCGCCGCGGCGAGCTGCTCCAGTTCCGCCGCGGTGAACGCGCCGCCGGTCAGGGCGCGGGCGAGGAGTTCGGTCCGCGCGTTGCGCTTGTCCTTCAGCGCCTGAAGGCCGGCGCCGGTCACCGTCAGCACCACGCGCCTGCCGTCTTCTGGGTCCGGGCGGCGCTCGACCAGGCCGCGGACCCGCAGGGCGCTGAGCGTCGCTCCCATGGCCTGTGCGGTGATCTGGACTTCCCGGGCCAGTGCGGAGGAGGTGGTGGGGCCCGAGCGTTCGAGATGCGACAGCGCGGTCCGCTCCGGCATCGTGAGCCCGCCTTCGACGGGCACTTGACGCACCCGTCGCAAGAGCACGCTGAGGCTCGCCAGCAGGGCCGAGGCGACCGTGGCGGGGTCCAGATCATCGTTCATATGCTAAGGCTACTTTATCAACCTGCCTTAGGGAATTCGCCCCACCGTCCGCACGGTGATGCGGTGGCGGCGCGGTGGCGGCGCTCGCCGGCACCGAGGCCAGTCCCGGCAGACACGGGGAGTCGGCACCCGGGCCCGGTCGCCCTACCGTGGGGTGTGACCTTTCTCGGTGTCGACATCGGCACATCCAGCAGCAAGGGCGTCCTGGTCGACGCCTCCGGCGAGGTGATCGCGACCGCGGTGCGCACGCACACCGTCTCCCGCCCGCGACCGGGACACGTCGAGATGGATCCCGAGGTGTGGTGGCGGGAATTCCGCGGCATCACGCGTGAACTCCTGCCCGCCGGTGGGCGGGTGGAGGCGGTCGGAGTCAGCGGCATGGGCCCGTGCGTCTGCCTGGCCGATTCCTCGAACCGGCCGCTGCGGCCGGCCATCCTCTACGGTGTGGACACGCGGGCCGTGGCCCAGATCGCCCGGCTCGACGAAGAGCTCGGCCGCGCGGCCGTCCTCGACCGGTGCGGAAGCGTGCTGTCCACCCAGGCGGTGGGGCCGAAGGTGGCCTGGGTGGCCGAACACGAGCCGGAGGTCTTCACCGCCGCCCGGCGGTTGTTCATGCCGGCCTCCCTTCTCGCCCACCGGCTCACCGGTGCCTATGTGCTCGACCACCACTCGGCCAGCCAGTCCGTCCCGTTCTACGACGCCCGGGCGCAGGACTGGTACCGCCCGTGGGTGCGCGCGGTGTGGCCGCACGCGGAACTGCCCGAGCTGTGCTGGCCCGGTGACCAGGCCGGAACGGTGACGGCCGAGGCGGCCGCGGCGACCGGGCTCGCGCAGGGCACGCCGGTGCTCGCCGGGACCGTCGATGCCTGGACCGAGGCCGTCAGCGTCGACGCGACCCGGCCGGGCGACCTGATGCTCATGTACGGCACGACGATGTTCCTGATCGCCACCGTCGCCGGACACCTGCGCGTACCCGAGTTGTGGAGCACGGCCGGCGCCTTCCCCGGCACCCGCTCACTGGCCGGCGGCATGGCCACCTCCGGAGCGGTGACCGAGTGGATGCGGGGCCTGTTCGGCTCGCCCGGCCGCGACGTGCTGCTGGCGGAGGCCGCAGAGAGCGGCGTCGGTGCCCGCGGCCTCGCGATGCTCCCGTACTTCGCCGGCGAGCGCACCCCGATCGCCGACCCGGACGCCCGCGGGGTGATCGCGGGTCTCACCGTCGAGCACACCCGCGGCGACCTCTACCGGGCCGCGCTGGAGGCCACAGCGCACGGTGTGCGCCACAACATCGAGGCCATGCGGCAGGCGGGTGCAGGCGTCGAGAGGGTCGTCGCCGTCGGCGGGGGCACGCGGGGCGGGTTGTGGACGCAGATCGTCTCCGACGTCACCGGACTGCCCCAGGACATCCCCACCGTCACGGTCGGCGCGAGCTACGGGGCTGCCCGGCTCGCCGCCCGGCTGACCGATGACGCGGCAACCGCGACGTGGAACCCCGTACGTGAGCGATGTGTACCGGACGCGGCCGCGGGAGCGGCGTACGACAGGCTGCACCGCCTGTACCGGGACCTGTATCCGGCGACACACGACACGGTCCACGCCCTGGCGCGGCTCCAGCGCGAGGGCTGGGGACACTCGGCTCCGAACGGGCCCGGGACCGGGGGGTGATGGCCGTCCGGGGCAGCCGGCCGGACTGCCGCGGGCGAGTGGACGGGCGGTGACCGGGGCACCTGCGCTTGTTCACGGTTTGTGCGCCGCGCCGTGCGCCTACGAGCCCACACCGCTCGACAAGGGCACCTGGACGCAACCTTCGGCACCGAGGAGAAGTCGTTCCGACCTGGAGCGCCCGCGGGTCCGGGCGTTCAGGTCGCGCTGACGATGCACGGCTGCGCCCGCACCGAGCACGGTTCCGGCGTGCCGTCGACGGGGGAGCCCTGCCTCCGCACACCGAGCCGGGCTGACGGCGCGCTGCCTCACCACCTTCGCCTGCGGCATCGCCGGCGCCGCCCTGCGCAACTCGGGCGCCGGCGGCAGTGGCCTCGCAGCCCGGGGGCAGGGACCGCCATTACCTGACGAGTGCGGGTAAGACGCCCTCCATGAGGACTGATAGCGGTACGGCCATGATCCGGCCGCGGTGGTTCCTGCTGCTGCCCCTGCAGTGGGCGCTGCTCGTGGGCCTGGGCGCGCTGGTCACCGGACCGTGGGCGGCCGGTCGGCCGCTGTCGGTGGAGGACGGGGTGAACCGGGCTCTGGCCGCACACCGCACCGAGGTGGGCGACGCCGCCTCGCAGGCAGTGTCGACGATCGCCGGTACGCAGGGCGTGATCGCGGTGGCCTGCGTCTGTGTGGTGGCGCTGCTCGTGCTCCCGCGGCGCCCGTGGTGGAGCGAGGCGCTCTTCCTCGGGGGAGCGGTGGCCGCGCAGTCGGCGGTCTTCGTCCTGGTCACCGTGTGTGTGAACCGGTCCCGTCCGGATGTTGTGCATCTGGAGCACGCCCCGCCGACCTCGAGTTTTCCCTCCGGGCACGTGGGCGCCGCGCTCGCTCTCTACGGGGGGCTCGCATTGCTCGCGGCGACCGTTCTGCGTGGCCCGTGGAGGCTGCCGTCGGCCGCGGCGCTGCTGATCGTCCCGGCCACTGCCGCGGTCTCCCGGCTGTACGCGGGGATGCACCACCCCAGTGACGTCATCGGCGGTCTCCTCAACGGAGCCTGCACCCTGTTCGTCATGACCCGGGCCGTGCCGCCTGCCCGCGGGTTCACCCTCCGGCCGCCCGACTCCCGTCTCCGCGCCGCCGCGGCCGCCGACGCGGGCCCGGGCGGCCGCCGGGTCGTCGTCGTACGGCATCCGTACGCCTGCCCTGACGAGCTGGCCGCGAAGGTCCGCTCCGTCCTGAGCCGCCACGGCTACACCGACCAGCACTGGACGTCAACCACCGCGGAGCGCCCCGACGGTGGGCTGGAGGCTCTGGCCGCGGTGCCCGGGACCGCGCTGGTCGTGGTCTGCGGAGGCGACGGCACCGTACGTGCCTGCGCGGGCCCTTTGGTCGGCACCGGCACCGCGATGGCGGTCGTGCCCTGCGGCACCGGTAACCTGCTGGCCCGCAACCTCCGCCTGCCCACCGATGCGGCCGCCGCGCTCGAGCAGGCGCTGGCCGGGGAGCCCGCCGGCATCGACGTCGGTCGGGTGGACGGCGACGGTCTGCCCGCCACCTGCTTCACCGTCATGGCGGGTGCCGGCCTCGACGCCGCCATGGTGCGCGACGCGTCCGACCGCCTCAAGGCGCGCCTGGGCTGGAGCGCCTATGTCCTCTCGGGGATGGGTCATCTGGCCGACCCGCGGATGCGCCTGACGCTCCGTCTGGACGGCGGCCCGGTGCTGCGTCGCCGGGCGCGGATGGTCCTCATCGGCAATGTGGGCACCCTCCAGGGCGGGCTGCCGCTGCTGCCCCGGGCGCGCCCCGACAGCGGATTCCTGGACCTGGTGCTGCTCAACCCCCGTGGCCCGGTCGGATGGGTGGCTGCCGCGGGATATCTCGGAGCGCGCATGCTGCCCCACCGCCGTGCCGAGCGCCGCGGTACCGGCGCCACGACCCGACCGCTGGTGGCCCACGGGGCACTGGAGTACTACCGGGCCCGGCGGATCGACATCGCCTTCGCCACTCCCCAGGCACGCGAACTCGACGGCGACGTCGTCGCCGACGGCACCCGGCTGACCATCCAGGTGCAACCGGCGGCACTGCGCGTCCATCTCCCCGCCACCCGTCCCGCCGCCCCCGTGCCTGCCGACGCCCGCACACCCGGCGATCGCGCCCTCACCTCCGGCAGTTGAACTGCTCCCACCGCCACCGCCACCGCCACCAAGGAGAACGATGGGTACAGCCACCCGCGTCCCGCAACGAGCCGACGTGCGGGGCGACGAACTGTCCGGCGACGAGGCATGGGCCGCACTGCGCCGTTACGGCGGCTGGCCCTTGATGCGCGACTCCTTCGTGCGGTTCCGCTACGCCGACGGATTCAGCCACTCCCGGGCGCTGGCCCTGCAGACGGTCCTGTCGATCGTCCCCCTGGCCATCGCCATGATCGGCCTGTCCGGTGTCCTGCACACCGACGACATCGGCCGAGTCGCCGAAATCACCATCCGCCGGATCGCCGGCGGCCCCAGCCAGGACGTGATCGACGACGCCCTGCGGCAAAGCCACCAGCACACCGACAGCGGCGGCCAGGCGGCTCTGTGGCTCGGGCTGTTGTTCTCCGTCGTCAACGTCACCACCGGGCTGTGCCAGGTCGAACGCGGGGCCAACCGCATCTACGGCGTGGAACGCGACCGCCCCTTCCTCCGCAAGTACAGCCGCGGGCTGGTGATGGCCGTGCTGGCCGGGGCGCCGCTGGGCCTCAGCTTCGTCCTCACCGTGCTGGGCGCCGACCTGACCCGTGCTCTCGCCGAGGTCTACCACCTGGGCACCGCCACCACCCACGCCTGGGACGTGCTGCGCTGGCCGCTGGGCATCGTCCTCGCGATGCTCGCCACCAGCGCGATCTTCCGCCGCTCACCGCGCCGTGCCCAACCCGGCTACACCTGGCTCGCGTTCGGGGCGACGGTCTACCTGCTGCTGTGGAGCGCGTCGACCTGGGCCCTGAGCCTGTACGTCGGAGCGAGCGGATCCTTCACCAGCATGTACGGGCCGCTGAGTGCCTTCGTGGCCCTGTTGTTGTGGTCCTATCTCACGTCGGTCGCGCTCTTCCTCGGGCTGGCGTTCGCCGCGCAACTGGAGGCGATGCGAGCCGGCGTGGCGCCACCAGCCGGCGACGACCCCGGTGTGTGACGGCCCGCCCGAGACAGCGAAGGAGTCCGCGCCCATGACGACACCGCACTTCACCCGCCACTTCGGACCCGACGCCCGATTCGGCGCCCGGCTGGCGGCCGCCACGGCCGTCACCGCCATCACGGCGGTGCCCTTCGCTCTCGCCGTGCTGCTCGTGGAATCCCGATGGCCGCCACTGCGCCGCCTGGACCAGGGCACCGCCGGCCACCTGCACCGTACGGCCTTGGACCATCCCGGCCTGGTACAGGCCCTGCGGTTCCTCACCGACGTCGTCTGGAACCCGGTGACCCTGCGCACGCTCGTCGCCGCGCTGGCGGTGTGGCTGCTGACCCGCCGGGCCTGGCGGCTCGCGGTCTGGGCCGCGGTCACCGCCGTCGCCGGCGGACTGACCGGGCTGCTCGCCAAGAACACCGTGGAACGCACCCGCCCCCACCTGCCGGACCCGGTCGCCCACGCTCCCGGCTTCTCCTTCCCCTCGGGCCACGCCATGACGGCCACCACCTCCTGCGCCGTGCTGCTGCTGGCTCTGCTTCCCGTGGTGCCAAGGGCCTGGCGCCCGCTGCCGTGGACCCTGGCCGGAATCACGGTCGTCGGCGTCGGCTGGACCCGGGTCGCCCTGGGCGTGCACTGGGTCAGCGACGTGGTGGGCGGCTGGCTGCTGGGCCTGGTCGTCGTCACCGCGACCACACTCACCTTCCAGGCCTGGCGCGCCGATGTCGGACGCCCCTTCACCACGCCCGCGCAGGGGCTGGAGCCGGAACTCACCCGGTCCCGCCCCGAACCGCCGTCCGACACCTGGCGGCCTTGAACGTCCGGGCCCGGCGGCATGGGCGACGCGCGCCCGCGCCCCCGGCGCGCCCCCGCTGCTGCCTCTGTGCGCTCCTGTGGCCGGAGCGGACCGCCTGCCACGATCGACGCGGGCGGCCGGGCTCCCGGCCGTATTGGTGACCGTGGGCGACGGGGGACGCATGACGCGACGATGGCTGGTGACGGGGTGTTCCTCGGGATTGGGGCGGGCGCTGGCGGGTGCTGTCGCCGCGGCCGGTGACCTGGTGGTGGTGACGGCCCGCGATCCCTCGTCCGTGCAGGACCTGGCGGCCCGGTTCCCGGACCGGGTGACGACGGCGGCCCTGGACGTGTGCGATCCCGGGCAGTGCCAGGCGGCGGTGGCCCATGCCGTCGCACGCTTCGGCGGACTCGACGTGTTGGTGAACAACGCCGGGGCGGGCCTGTTCGGTGCCGTGGAGGAGGTGGCCGACGACGAACTGCGCGCGCAGTTGGAGGTCCTGGCCGTGGCGCCGTGGCGCCTGGTCCGGTTGGCGCTCCCGCTGATGCGGGGCCAGGGCTCCGGTCACATCGTCAACGTGTCGTCGCTGGCCGGCCGCATGGGCTTTCCCGGCCTGTCCGCGTACGTGGCGGGCAAGTACGCGCTGGAGGGGATGAGTCAGGCGCTCGCGGCGGAGGTCGCCCCGTTCGGGATCCGGGTGAGCGTGGTGCAGCCGGGCCAGTTCGCGACGGGCTACGGAACCGCCCTGGCCGAGACCGCCACCCGTATCCCCGCCTACGCGCAGGGCACGGGGGAGGTGCGCGCGGGTCTGCGGGGCATGGAGGACAACCCCGCCCTCAGCCGCCCCGAGCTGTTCGCCGCCCATGTCCTGCGCCTAATCGCGGCGGACGCGGCACCGGTGCGGGTGCCGATCGGGGCGGACGCCTACGCGATCGCGGGTGCGATCGAGGAGTCGGCGCGCGACGAACTCGCGGCCGCCCGTGCCTTCGTCGAGGGCGCCGGGGCGCCGGATTCGACGGCGCCGGCAGCAGCCGCGGTGCCCGCGCCGGTCACGTAGCAGGGCACGGCCGTGTTGGTGAATCAGAATTCACCCGCTACGGTGAATTCTGATTCACCGACTGTACGGCTCGTCTGGAGACGTGATGGCCCAGCCCGCCCCGATACCCGACACGACCAGTACCGGGCGCGTCCCGGACGGTCTGCGCAAGCGTATGACCGTGCCGGTGCTGGCCTTCGGCGGCATCCTCATGGCCGTCATGCAGACCGTGGTCGTCCCCCTGCTGCCGGACCTGCCCCGGCTCACCGGCTCCTCGGCGGGTGCCGTCTCCTGGATGGTGACGGCCACCCTCCTGTCCGGCGCCGTGCTCACCCCGGTGCTCGGCCGCGCCGGTGACCTGTACGGCAAGCGCCGGGTTCTGGCGGGGGCCCTGGCCCTGATGACCCTCGGCTCGGTGATGTGCGCCCTGTCGTCGCAGATCGGGATCCTGATCGCGGCCCGGGCACTGCAGGGTGCCGCGGCCGCCGTGGTGCCGCTGTCGATCAGCGTGCTGCGTGACGAACTGCCACCCGAGCGGCGGGGTTCGGCGGTCGCGATGATGAGCTCCACGGTCGGCATCGGCGCCGCCCTCGGCCTGCCGCTCGCCGCGCTGGTCGTGCAGTACGCGGACTGGCACACCATGTTCTGGCTGACCAGCGCCCTCGGCGCGCTGGGTGTGGCCGGCGTCTGGTGGGCGATCGCCGATTCGCCGGACCGAGGGAGCGGCCGGTTCGACGTCGTCGGGGCACTGGGGCTGGCGGCGGGGCTGATCTGCCTGCTGCTCGGCGTGTCCCAGGGCGGGCAGTGGGGGTGGGTCAGCGGCCGCATCGTCGGACTGTTCGTCGCTGCGGTGATCGTCCTCGCGCTGTGGTGGCTCCAGCAGCTGCGCAGCGCGCATCCGCTGGTCGACCTGCGCCTGGCGTCCCGCCCCCGGGTCGGGCTCTCGCACGTGGCGGCGATGCTCACCGGCTTCGCCTTCTACGCCAACTCCCTCGTCACCGCGCAACTGGTCCAGGCGCCCAAGGCGACCGGGTACGGCCTCGGCCTGACCGTCTTCGAGACCGGCCTGTGCCTGCTGCCCGCGGGCCTGACCATGCTGCTGCTGTCACCGGTCTCGGCCCGGATCTCCGCCGCCCGCGGTCCGCGGATCACGCTGGCCCTCGGCGCTGCCGTCATCGCCTTCGGCTACGTGATCCGCGTCGTGGACAGCCGCGACCTGTGGGTGATCCTGGTCGGGGCGACGGTGATCTCCAGCGGCACCACGCTGGCCTACTCGGCGCTGCCCACCCTGATCCTGCGAGCCGTGCCGGCCGAGCAGAGCGCCTCCGCCAACGGCGTCAACGTGCTGATGCGCACCATCGGTCAGGCCGCGTCGAGCGCGGCGGTGGCCGCCGTACTCGTCCACCACACCAGCCCGGTCGCGGGCATACCCGTGCCGACCCTCCCCGGCTACCAGCTTGCTTTCACCCTGGCAGGCGTCGTCGCGGTCGCCGCCATCGGCGCCGCGCTGTCCATCCCCGGCGACCGTGCGGAGCGCCGAGCCGGGCGGGGCGCCGGGCAGGTGGCGCCGACCCGGACCCAGACCATGGAGGACGCGTGAGCGCCGGCGCTTCCGACGGCGCTGCCTCCCACGGCGCCGGCCCTGGCGGGCGCCGGGACGCGGAGGCGACCAAGGCCGCGATCCTGCGGGCCGTGCGCCACTTCCTCGCCCGGCAGGCGCACGCCGACATCACCTTGAAGGCGGTGGCCGAACGGGCGGGCGTCAGCCCCCCGCTGGTCCTGAAGTACTTCGGCAGCAAGGAGGCGCTGTTCGCCCGGGTGCTGTCCTTCGAGAGCGACGCGGAAGCACTGCTGGACGCGCCGCTCGACCGGCTGGGCCACCACATGGTCCGCCATGTGCTGGAGACCCAGCGCCACCACGGCACCGACCCCGTCCTGCGGATCGTCTTCGCGTCCCTGCAGAGCGACTCCGGGGACGTCCTGCGCGCCAACTTCCACGCCCAGGTGACCGAGCGGCTCACCCGCCGGCTGCCCGGCCCCGATGCCGGGCTGCGCGCGGAGCTCGCCCTGGGCGCGCTGCTCGGGTTCGGCGTCATGTACGGCATCGCGCGGGGTCCGGTCATGCGGGAGTCCGGCACCGACGACCTCGTCGCGCGGTACGGGCCCCTGGTGCAGGCTCAGCTGACACCCGGCGCCGGGTGACCACCGGGTGGCAGGCGGGGTGGCTCCAGGTGCGGGCCGGTGACCGGCCCGCCACCCTCGCGAAGCGTCGACTCAGCCCACTGCCGGCGGCTTGTCGCAGCAGCCCGCCAGTGCGTCCAGCGCCGCCTGCCGGCCGGTGTCGACCGCCATGCGCAGCGGATCCGGGCGGCGCTCCGTCTGGCCGATCGCCGTGCTGCCGAGGGGCGGGCGGATCTGCAGGGTCGTGGGATGCGAGGCCAGGATCCGTTCCTCCTCCCCTCTGACCGCCTCACGCTGCAGCCACGGCGTGAGGGCTCCTGGTGCGCGCCGGGCGAACCAGCGCGACATCACGAGGCGTTGGACGGCGGACGGAGCGGACGCGGTCTCGTCCGCACGCCGCGTACGGAGTGCCACGCTGTGGGTGGCCCGCTGCGCCACGGCGGTCCGTACGGGCACCGCCTCGCTCACACCGGCGTCGACGAAGGATCGGCCGTTGATCTCGATGGGTTCGCCTGCGAGGAGCGGCATGGCGGCCGACGCAAGGAGTGCGGCCTGCAAGCCGGCCTGGTCGTGGATCTGCCCGTGCAGATCGGTGGGCCGGCCCGTGAGGGCGTCAGATGAGGCGGACCGGATCGTTCTCCGCGGCCGACTGCACCTCACCGTGGACGGAGCGGCCTTTCTGGACGCGGGTGCCGCATCGATCCTGTTCGACCTCGCCGACCCGCCACCGCCCCAGGGCGCCGATGCCACGTGGGTGGGGGTCCGCGTCGCGCGGCACAGCGTCAGCCTGTACCCGTACCACCTGTGACGCCACCGTTCGCAGGCCCGGACGAGGCCGTCGTGCCTGGGCCCGGCGCCGGGTGGTCGGGACGGCGTTGGAGGCGGGACCGACCTCGTGGGAGTGGTGGCGTTCGACCGATATAGCATCCGCCTGTGTCGACGGTCTGCCTTCTCGGTGTGGGGCGCATGGGTGAACCCATGTGCGGCAATCTCGTCCGCGCGGGACACGAGGTCCGGGCCTTCGACGTCCGGCCCGAACGCCGGGAGGCGGTCGTGTCCCGCGGGGCCCGGTGGCCCGGTTCAGCCCTGGCCGCGGCGACCGGGGCGGAGGTGCTGCTCACCGTGCTGCCAGGGCCGGCCGAGGTGGCCGAGGCGATCGAGGACAGTGTGCTGGAGGCGCTGGCGCCAGGGGCCGTCTGGATCGACATGAGCAGCAACACGCCGACAGCGGCGGCTCCTTGCCGGGACCGGGCGACCGCCTGCGGAGTCGGCGTCCTCGAGGCCCCCATCGGTGGCTCTCCCGCGGATGCCGCCGCGGGACGGCTGCGGTTGTTCGCCGGAGGTGACGCCGTTCTCCTGGAGCGTCATCGCCCGCTCCTGTCCGCGGTCGCCGACCGCATCACCCACCTCGGGGGATTCGGCACCGGCTACACCGCCAAACTGCTGGTGAACCTCCTGTGGTTCGGCCAGGCGGCAGCCACAGCCGAGGCGCTGCTGCTGGGTGATCGCGCGGGTATCGATCTGGGCGTGCTCACCGCGGTCCTGGCCGAGAGCCCGGCCTCGACCGCGTTCATCCGGCGGGATCTGCCCGCCCTTCTCGGCGGCGACTACCTCGCCAGTTTCGGCCTGGACCACATCCGTGACCAACTCGCCGCGGTGACGGCCCTGGCGGCGCACTTCGGTACGCCGTACGCCATAGCCGACACCGTTCGCCGCCTCCATGAGGAGGCACTCGAACACTACGGTCCCGCCGACGGTGAACTGCTCGCGGTGGCCCTGCTCGAGGAGAAGGCCGGGAGGCTGCTCCGCCACCCGGCACAGCCCCCGGCGTGACCTCCCACCGCCGGGGCGACAGTCCTACGACCTCGGGGGGAAGCGCGTTCTGGCGTCCTGGGTGTGGGCGCGCATGACCTGCTCGGCACGTGTGTCATCGCGTGCGGCGATAGCCGCGACCAGTTCGCGGTGCTCCACCCACGCCTGGCGGACGATGGGCGTGTAGGAGCGGCGGACCCTGTGCTCGACGCGGGACGCCAACTCCGCGAGCACGGCGTTCCCCGCCAGTTCCATGACGCAGGCGTGGAACGTGGCGTTCGCCGCCACCACCGCGTCCACGTCGTCGGCGGCGACCGCGGCCTCGCCCGTCGCGCACAGCTCGTCGAGCCGCTGCAGTCCCTCGGCCGACGGGCCGACCGCGGCCAGCCGCGCTCCTTCGGTCTCCAACAGCGTGCGGACGACGAAGAGCTGGTCGGTCTCCTCCCCGGTCGGCTCGTGGACGAAGGCACCCTGCGCGGGACGGAGGTCCACCCATCCCTCGGCGTCGAGCCGTTGCAACGCCTCGTGCACGGGCTGCCGGGAGACCCCGAGACGGGTCGCGAGCTCACTCTCCACCAGGTGCGTGCCGGGCGGCAGTGACCGTGAGCCGATCAGGTGCAGCAACGTCTCGTACACCCGCTCGCGCAACGGTCCCGGGCGCTCCAGCCTGGGCAGGGACCCCTGCGGCAGCCCTTTGAACAGCATCTCGGCCTCCACTGGCCTCTCCGACGGCCTCAGCGCGTGGACCCTCATCCGGCGCTGGGCAGAGTATCGACCCACGGACGACGGGTGAGAAGTGGATCCGGATCGCTTTCCGAGCCCGGCGCTCGTCTCATCGCCGGTGCAACGGAGGTGGCGGCAGTATGCCGTCCCGCCCGCCGGTCCGTGCTCGCGCCCAGGTCACCAGCGCGGCGGCGTCGACACCGTACGGGGAGGCGCCGGCGTACGGGGCGAGGCCGTCGGCCGCTCGGGACAGCAGAGCCGAGGCGCCCTTGGCGTTGCCCCGCGCGGCGTGCGTCAGGCCGACCGCGAGCTGGGCGAGTGCGCGCCACAAGGCCCGCTCGTCGTCCGGCGAGGCCTTCCACCTGTCCTCCAGTACCTCGTGGGCATGGAACGGCATTCCGGCGTCGAGCAGCCGTTGCGCTTCCCGCAGGGTTTCCTCCGGGGAGCGGACGACTCCCTCGGGCTGCCTGGTGACCCCTTCGGCGCCGTAGGGCAGGGGCCTGCCCAGGCCGTCCCTCGGCCGGGCGTTGCGCGCCCGGCCGGCGCTGTCACGGTCCCGCGCGCGTCCGCCTGTTTCGTCGCCGAGTGCCACTGTCTCCTCGGCGAGTCGCACCCCGCAGTGCTCGCAGACAGCGCTGCCCGGCCGCTCCCGGACGCGGCCGCACGCGGGACACACCAGATGCAGCATGCAGGCCGGCTCGCCACCCTGGTGCCAAGGCTCATCGCTCATGACCTCATTGTCGCCCCGCGCGCTCGGGGCACGCCGTCCCCGTGCTCAGGTCAGCGGGTGAGCCCGGAGGTGAGGGCGGCGAGGCGGCGCCACTGGGGGAGCGGCGGCTCGGAGTCGCCGCTTGCGGTGATGACCTGGAGGGCCAGGTGGTCGGCGCCTGCGGCGAGGAACTGACGCAGGCGGTGGTGGATGGTGTCGTCGGTGCCCCGGACGACGAGGGCGTCGACGAGGCGGTCGCTTCCGGCGTCGGCGAGGTCGTCGTCGGTGTAGCCCAGTCGCTTGAGGTTGGCGGCGTAGTTGGGGAGTCCGAGGTAGTAGCCGAGGAAGCCGCGAGCGGTCGCGCGGGCCGTTGCCGGATCGTCGTCCAGGACGACGGTGACCTCGGGCGCCAGGAGGGGCTCGGGTCCCAGGATGCCGCGGGCCTGTTCGAGGTACTCGGGCGTGACGAGGTAGGGGTGGGCGCCGGCGGCCCGGTCGCGGGAGAGTCCCAGCATCTTCGGGCCGAGCGCCGCCAGGACGCGGCGGTCGGCCGGGACGGGCGGGGCGGCCGCGTCGAGGGCGTCGAGGTACTCCACCATCGTGGAGTAGGGGCGCCGGTAGTCGCGGGCCAGTGCGGCGTGGCTCGCGCCCAGGCCGAGGAGGAACCGGCCGGGGTCGCTCCGTTCGAGGTCGGCGCGTTGCGCCGCGACGCTGTGGGCGTCCTCGAACCAGATGTTGAGGATTCCGGTGGCCAGCACGACGTGGTCCGTCGATGCGGCCAGGTGGGCGGCGTGGCGCACGCTGCTGCTGCCGCCGAGCCAGATGGCGCCGAATCCCAGGTTCTCGACGTCGGCGGCCGCCCGGCGGATCCGGTCCTGCTGCGCCGGGTCCTCGGAGCGCAGTTCGTGGCTGAAGATCCCGAAGGGCCCGAGAGCGGCCTTGAGTCCGTCCACGGGCGGGCCGCCGGCGGGGCGGGACCCTCCCGGGGCATCGGTGGGACGTGCGGTTTCCTGGCCCATGGCCGGTACTTCCTCGTCGCATAGGGGGTGATGGAACGGAGGAGCTTGCGGGGCATGCCCGGAGGGCCGATCGGGTCGGGCGTGCGACCTGTACAACAAGTCTCACACGATCGACTCGGGTCTCTGAAAGAGGTTGGGGGGATCTTGGTTTCCTGGTTCATGACCAGCGTCGACTCCTCCAGCGCATGGACAGGGCGGCAGCCCGGTGGGGGACAAGACCTCGGGCACCAAGGGCTTCCATCACCCGGTCGTGGGGGACCTCACCCTCTCCTACGAGACGCTGCGGGTGGCCGACGACCCCGCACAGGCCCTCGTGGTCCACACCGCCGAGCCCGGCAGCGCCTCCGCGGAATCGCTGCGACTCCTCCTGGACCGGACGGCCGACGAGCCGGCCGAGGACACGGCCTCCGGGAACCGGGCCGGCCACGTGGCCCCTCCCCGGCCGCGGGGCTGACCCGTACGGTCGTGGTTACCCCCCGGGGCAGCCACAGGGGGGCCCGCGCCCGGCAGGGGGAAACGTGCACCGGCGGTGCGTTCCGTACCCTGGCGGCATGCGCATGCGCCCTACTTTGAGCTGGACCCCGACCGAGGACCTACCGCCCGGCACCACGGACCTGGAACCGGTCGCCGAGGCGCTGAGCACCGGGGGCGTGCTGGTCCTCAGCGGGGCGGGTATTTCCACGGAGTCGGGCATCCCCGACTACCGGGGCGAGGGCGGCAGCCTGAGCCGGCACACCCCGATGACCTACCAGGACTTCACCGCCGACGCCCAGGCCCGGCGCCGGTACTGGGCGCGCAGTCACCTGGGCTGGCGGACCTTCGGCCGGGCCCTGCCCAACGCCGGGCACCGCGCCGTGGCCGCGTTCGGACGGCACGGCCTGCTCGCCGGCGCGATCACGCAGAATGTCGACGGCCTCCACCAGGCCGCCGGCAGCGAAGCGGTCGTGGAACTCCACGGGAGCCTGGCCAGGGTCGTCTGTCTCTCCTGCGGCGCCCTCAGCCCGCGCCGCGAGCTCGCGCGGCGGCTGGAGGAGGCCAATCCGGGCTTCGAACCGGTGGCCGCGGGCATCAACCCGGACGGCGACGCCGACCTCACCGACCACCAGGTACGGGACTTTCACGTGGTGCCGTGCACGGTCTGCGGCGGCGTGCTCAAACCCGACGTGGTGTTCTTCGGCGAGGCCGTTCCGCCGGGGCGGGTCGAGCACTGCCGTGCGCTGGTGACCGAGGCGGCCTCGCTCCTGGTCCTGGGCTCCTCGCTGACGGTGATGTCCGGGCTCCGGTTCGTCCGGCAGGCGGCCGAGGCCGGAAAGCCGGTGCTGATCGTCAACCGGGACGCGACCCGCGGCGACCGGTACGCCCGCACCCGCGTCGCGCTCCCGCTGGGCACAGCGCTCACCACGGTGGCCGGCCGCCTGGACATCCCCGTCGACGGTCAGCCCGCTCAGGCGGGCTGACCGGTGGAGACGCCCGGACGCCGGCCACGCCCCGCTGATGGTGCCGGCCCTCTCAGGCGCGCATGCCGAACCGCCGCGGCGATCGCACGGGTGTTCCCCATCGCTGCCGGGATGACCGGGGACCAAGGGAACCGAGTCGGCACAGCCGGCGCGGACGGGTCGTCCGGGTGGCCTGCCACCGAGCGCGGAAGGCCAGGGCATTCCGGCCGCACGGGAGTTGTGGCGGAGCTACGATGCGCGGATGGCTGAGCAGCTGTACGACCGCTCGAGCCGCGGGTGCGCGGTCGGGCATCTGGATTCCGGGCTGCGGACCGCGATCCTTGCCGAGGCCGAGGGCGAACTGCTCGGTGACGTCACGGCAACCGCCGTCTGCTGCGTGGAGACCCGCAGCGTGCCCCGGCGCCGAACCGGCGTCGGGCGACTGCTCGGGGGAAGGCCCCTGCCCGAGACACTGACGGCGGCCGTGGTGCTGCCCCGGCATCTGCTGGTCGCGGTTGCCGTCGGGAACACCGGCAGTGTCACGGCACACTCCGCACGCCTGGACGGGATCACGGTCACCGACGTCGATCCGCGCTGGGCGCACGACACCGGAGTGTCGGTGTTCGCCCGCTGGTCGCACCAGTCCGAGGCCGGGTCGCTGCACCTCGCCCTCGGCGGCGACCCCGATGGGGAGTCGTTCAAGGAGAGCCTGCGGCGCGCCGTCGAGGCGGCGAAGAGCGGCTGAGTCACGGACCGACGTCATGGGTCCTGGTGCCGGCCGGCGAGCAGGTCGCCGGTCGTGGTGCGGTGGTAGACGACGCGTCTGCCGATCCTCGTCCCGGTGACGAGGTCCGCGTCGCGCAGCACGGTCAGGTGGCCTCCCACGGTGCCGAGCGACAGGCCGAGTTGGGCGGCGAGTTCGCTGGTGGTGGCGGGGCGTCTCAGTTCGTGGAGGATGGCGGCGCGTCCGGTACCGATCAGGCGCGCCAGCGCCTGGCCGGGTTCGGGGCGCGGGTCGGTGGCGGCGCTGCCGCGGGCCGGGTAGACCAGGGCGTAGGAGGCCGGTGGCGCCTCGCACAGCCACGTGCCCGCGGAGATGGCGGCGATCGGTATGAACTGCATGCCGTCCTCGCCGACGAAGCGGTCCGGGGAGGGCCGGTCGCTGAAGCGGACGGCGTCGGTGCCGACCCAGGCACTGCGGCGGCTCATCTGCTCCAGGGCGCGGGGCCAGCCGTAGGCGGCGAGCAGCCCGGCCCGGTAGGTGACGTCCCGTTCCAGCAGTGCCCGGCGGCGGGGCCAGTCGGGCGCGACATGAGCGGTCCAGGTGGAGCGGAACAGGTCCGCGGTCCTGGCGGCCCAGTTGCGTCCGCTCAGCCACTGGTCCAACGCGTGCTGCTCCCAGCTGTGCGCCACCGACTCCTCCAGCTCGGCCCGCACTTGGGCGTCGGGCATGGTCGCCACATGGGCGAGCTCGTCGTCCAGGACGGTGCGCATGCCGCCGGCGGGCGGGAGCACGACGTGGGCGGGCATCCACTTGGTCGAGCCCAGCAGCCTGACCAGCCCCTTGGCGAAGGGGTCGGCGTCGAGAGCGGCAAGGAACGCGCCGCGATGACGGGCGTGCCAGGGGGCCAGCCAGGGGTCGGCGTACGGGGCGGCCAGCACCATCATGGACGCGAGCGTCTCGGCGAGCGGCGACAGCGCGAACCGGGACCGCGACAGGGCCAGGGAACTCATCCGCAGCAGGGTCATCTTTCGCCTCCTGCCGAAACGATAGTGCCCGGGCCGGCTCCTTCCGCAGACTGCGGTGCGTGCTCTCACCCCTCCTGCTGAACAAGGGCTTCCGCTGGTTCTTCACCGCGCAGTCGGTGTCCCTGCTCGGAAGCGCGATGGCCCCGGTCGCGCTGGCCTTCGCCGTCCTGGACGCCTCGGGAAGCCCCGGCGACCTGGGCGTGGTCCTCACCGTCTACATGGTGCCGCTGCTCGTGTTCCTGGTGGTGGGCGGAGCCACGGCCGACCGCCTTCCGCGCCGTACCCTGCTGGTGGCCGCGAACCTGGGCTCGGCCCTCACCCAGGGCGGTGTGGCCGCCCTGCTGCTGACCGGCCGCTACGCCCTGGTCCCGGTGGCCGCGCTGGGATTCGCGAACGGCGTCCTCGCCGCCTTCACCACGCCGGCCCTGCGCGGCATCCTGCCCCAACTCGTCCCGGGCGACGGGCTCCGTCAGGCGAACGCGCTGCTGGGATCAGTACGCAACGCCACCAAGATCCTCGGGCCGAGCCTGTCGGGCGTGCTGGTGGCGGCCACGGGCGGAGGCCCGGCCATCGCCTTCGACGCGCTGACCTACCTGCTCGCCGCCGCCTGCCTCACCCACCTGGCTCCCCTCGACGGTCCGTCCGGCAGCCGCCGTTCCGCGAGTCTGATCACCGACATCCGCGAGGGCTGGGACGCCTACCGCCGGATCCGCTGGGTCTGGACGGTGTCGCTCGCCTTCTGCGTGGTCAACCTGGTGCAGGTCGGCACCTGGCAGATCCTGGGTCCCGAGCTCACCCGGCAGGCCGACGGCGAAGCGGCCTGGGGCTTCGTGCTCAGCGCCCGCGGCGCGGGCCTGCTCGTGATGAGCGCACTGATGTACCGGCTGACCGTCCGGCACCTGCTCCGGCTGGGCCAGCTCGTGAGCGTACTGGGTGCACTGCCCCTCCTGGCACTGGGTGCGCATCTGCACGCGCCCTGGTTGATCGCCGCCGCCTTCACCGCCGGCCTGGGCTCCTCCGTCGCGTCCGTCGGATGGGACACCTCGCTGCAGGAGCACGTCCCGCCGCACGCGTTGTCGCGCGTGTCGTCCTTCGACGACCTGCTGTCCTACATCGCCATCCCGCTCGGGCAGTTGAGCGTGGCGCCGCTCGCCGACCGCTTCGGAGGGTTCCAGGTGGCCGCGGTCGCGGGCGTGGTCTACGCCGCGGCGGTCCTGGCTCCCCTGGCCTCCGCCGCGGTACGCAGCCTGCCCCACGGCCTCGGAGCCCAGGCAACCGTGGCCGCCGATGCCGCCGCCCCGACGACGCCTCCCGAGCCCGTCGGCCGGTAGCCGGCTGCTCCGGCGGCGCGAAGGAGGTGTGTCCCCACCGCCGGGCGGCACCGTCGGCGGGAACGTCCCGGGTGAGTGGCGGAGCGTCAGCGGTTCAGCTCGTCAGCGGCGTGGTCCGATCGGACCGCTGGCGCATGAAACTGCTTCCGTCCTCCCGGCGGAAAGGCTTTATGGCTGCCGCATGTGTGACACGCCCCGAAGGCGCCGTGCGAGGTGGACGCTCCGTCGTCTGCCGGGAGGCAACTGCCCACCGGATGTGAGGTGTCGGGTGGCGACGGGGGGTTCGGCAGTGGGCCGGGGAGTCCATCGGCCGCAAATCCCCTCTAACAGGATGATTCGGTATTTCCACCTGCGTACATCATGAAAGAACTGAGAAATTTCTCACGATGATATGGGCATCCTTTTACCCGCCTCAGGAGTCTCTAGGGGGATGGCCTCGTCATGCCATCAACCCATAGGAGCATTTGAGGTATACGCTTTGAAAAACGGCATAAAGAACATGTCCCGCGTCTCCGCGGTGACGATCACTGCGGGAGCAGTGATGTCGGCCGGAGCGCTCGTCGCCCCGGCTCACGCCGCGACGATCGCGACGCCCACGATCACCGCCAAGGGCGGCTTCGTGATGAACAACGGGACCGGCAAGACCCTCTACTCGAAGGCCGCCGACACCCGTCGTTCCACCGGTTCCACCACCAAGATCATGACGGCTCGTGTCGTGCTCGCCCAGCCGCATCTGAACCTTGACACCAAGGTGACGATCCAGAAGGCGTACAGCGACTACATCGTCTCCAAGGGCGCTTCGTCGGCCCACCTGATCGTCGGTGACAAGGTGACCGTCCGTCAGCTGCTGTACGCGTTGATGCTCCCGTCCGGCTGCGACGCGGCGTACGCCCTCGCCGACAAGTACGGCACGGGCACCTCGCGGGCCGCACGGGTCAAGTCGTTCATCGGCAAGATGAACTCGACGGCCAAGAGCCTGGGTCTGAAGAACACCCACTTCGACTCGTTCGACGGCATCGGGAACGGGGCGAACTACTCCACCCCCCGCGACCTGACCAAGCTCGCCAGCAACGCGATGAAGTACGCGACCTTCCGCACCGTCGTGAAGACCAAGTCGACGAAGCAGAAGGTCACCACGAAGACCGGCGGCTACCGCTACATGTCGTGGGCGAACACCAACACGCTGCTGGGCAGCTACTCCGGAACCATCGGGATCAAGACCGGTTCCGGTTCGGTCGCCAAGTACTGCCTGGTCTTTGCGGCCACCCGCAACGGCAAGACGGTCATCGGCACCGTTCTCGCGGCCCCCTCGGCGACCAGCCGTGCGTCGGACGCGACGAAGCTGATGAACTACGGCTTCAAGAAGTAGTCACATCGGCATGACGAAGGGTCTGCCCGCGACGCCGTCGTGATCGATCGTGGTCGCGACCGGCGGCGGCGGGGACGTCCCACAGCTGAGGGGCACGACCGGGACATCCCGGTCGTGCCCCTCGGTCATGTGCTGCCCGCGTCCACAGGGGACGGATGCCCGTCCCCGGGAGCAACCGGACTCTCCGGTGCCCCCGCTACTCCTCCAGCGGGCCGAGGTCCGGGGTGTCGCACAGGTCGACGGCGGTCCGGGCGGTGGCGTGCAGTTCCAGGACCACCAGCTCGTTGGTGCCGGGACGCAGCACGGGTGCCGGGACGTAGAGGCGGCGCTGCGGGCCGCGGGACCAGTAGCGGCCCAGCGCGAAGCCGTTGACCCAGGCGTTGCCCTTGGTCCAGCCGGTCAGGTCGAGGAAGGTGTCCGCGGCGGCCTCCAGCTCGAAGGTGCCGCGGTGGAACGCGGGCCCCACGGGCTGCGGGGCGCCGGTGGCGAAGGCGAGCCCGGACAGGTCGTCCAGCGGCAGGGGCCTGCTGCGCCACCCGGTCAGCACGCTGCCGTTCGCCGTGACGGCGCCGGTCAGGCCCTTGCGGTCGTGGATGCCCTGGCCGTAGTTGACCCGGCCCTGGTTCTCGACCAGCACCGTCAGGGTCGCGCCTCCGGCCGGGACGGTGAGGGCCAGGGCGCTCTCGTGCTGCTCCCTCTCCAGGGTCCCGGCGGGGGTGCCGTCGAGGAAGACCTGGGCGCGGTCCTTGATCCCGTCGAAGTGCAGCAGGGTGGGGCCGGGTTCGGCGAGCTCGGTCTCGTACAGGACGAAGCCGAAGTCCTGGCCCAGCTCCTCCATGGTCAGCGGGCGGGGGCCGGCCACCGCCTCGCCCAGCCGGTCGGCGGAGCCGAGCAGGGGCGCGGTCCCGGTGAGCCGGACGCCGAGGAGGTTGAGCTTCTTCGACGGCTCGGGCAGGGGGCCGTCGGGGACGGCGGTGTGCCGGGCGAGGACGTCGCGGAAGGCGAGGTACTTGGGGGTGATGTCGCCGGCCTCGTCCAGGGGCGCGTCGTAGTCGTAGGAGGTGATCGTCGGCCGGTAGGTGTGCTTGTCGTTGGCGCCGTTGGTGAAGCCGAAGTTCGTGCCGCCGTGGAACATGTACAGGTTCACGCTGGCGCCGGCGGTGAGCAGGTCGTCGAGGTCGGCGGCGGCGCCGGCGGCGTCGCGGACGACGTGCACGCCACCCCAGCGGTCGAACCAGCCGTTCCAGAACTCGGTGCACATCAGGGGGCCTTCGGGCTGGTGCTCGCGCAGCGCCGCCAGGTTCTGCGCGGGCCGGCTGCCGAAGTTGACCGTGCTCAGGACGCCCGGGACGCTGCCGCGGGCGAGATCGGCCGGCTGGTCGCAGGTGAACAGCGGGACGTCGACACCCCTTTGGCGCAGCTTCGCCTCGAGATGCGTCAGGTAGACGGGGTCCTCGCCGTAGGCGCCGTACTCGTTCTCGACCTGCACGGCCAGGACGGGGCCGCCGTTGGTGGCGAGGTGGGGCGTGACGAGCGGCAGCAGCCGGTCGAGGAAGGCGTCCACGGCCTCCAGGTAGCGCGGGTCGGCGGTGCGCAGACGGATGTCGGGCGTGGCGAGCAGCCAGGAGGGCAGGCCGCCGCCCTCCCACTCGGCGCAGATGTACGGTCCGGGGCGCAGCAGGACGTGCAGCCCCTCGGCCTGGGCGAGCGCCAGGAAGGCGGGCAGGTCCAGGCCGCCGTCGGCGTGGAACTCGTCCGGCCGGGGCTGGTGGAGGTTCCACGGCACGTAGGTGTCGATGGTGTTCAGCCCGAGCAGGCGCGCCTTGCGCAGCCGGTCCCGCCACTGTTCGGGGTGGACACGGAAGTAGTGCAGGCCACCGGAGATGATGCGGAACGGCTCGCCGTCGAGGCGGAATTCGTTCCCTTCGGTCCGCAGTAGGGGCATGGCGGGGGCTCCTCCAGTGGAGTCGGGATCATGTGCGTGCGGTGCGGTCACGGGGTGTTCGCGGGCGGGTCCGCGAGGGAGGCCGGGGTGGGATGTTTGCGTTGCCATCGCGCAGCGCGGGAGCGATGGCGAGGTTCTGTCGGTTCACAGGTTCACGAGTTCACAGGTTGGAGATCACACGGTCGCGGTCAGCCGTCGGCGGGGGGCGGGGCGGTACTGCCGCGGACCACGAGCCTGGTGGGCACCAACGTGGTGCCCTGCTCCGCGACGTCGTCCCGGATCTGGCGCAGCACGCCCTCGACGCAGCGCCTGCCGACCTCGGCGAAGTCCTGGTGGATCGTCGTCAGGGGCGGCATGAAGGAGGCGGCCTCCGGGATGTCGTCGAACCCGACCACGCTCACGTCCTCCGGCACTCGCCTGCCGCGCTCGTTGAGGGCGCGCAGCACACCGAGGGCCATCTGGTCGTTGGCGACGAAGACCGCGGTGCAGTCGGGATCCGCCGCGATCCGCAGCCCGGCCTCGTAGCCGGACTCCGCCGACCAGTCACCGCGCAGCAGTCGCGGCACGTCACGGCCGGCGGATTCCAGGGCCTCCCGCCAGGCGCCGACCCGGCGTTCGGACGCGAATGACTCCTTGGGGCCCGCGACGTGCCACACCGTGCCGTGGCCGAGGTCCAGCAGATGCTCGACGGCCGCCCGCGCGCCACTGGCCTGGTCGGTGTCGACGACGCAGTACTGGTCGCCGGCGTCGGAGTCGACGACGACCACAGGGGCCGTCGGCGGCAGCGCCACGGTCATCGCGTCCAGGAGGTGAACCTCCATGATCATGACGATGCCGTCCACCGCGAGTTCGCCGAGCCGCGTGAAGGCACCGCGCACGCCGTCCTGCGTGGGCGCGGTGACCGGCAGCAGGGTGGTCGCGTACCCCTCGCGCGCGGCGGAGGACGCGACGGCCTCCAGGGTGCGCATGTTGCCCGTGCTGGACAGGCTGAAGAGAATGACGCCTATGGTGCGGAACTCACCGCTCTTCAGAGCCCGCGCCGCGCTGTTGGGGCGGTAGCCGAGCTGCTTCATCGCGGAGAGCACCTGCTGCCGGGTCTCCTCGAGGACGCCGGGAAAACCGTTGGAGACCCGGGAGACGGTCTGCGCGGAGACGCCCGCCAGCTTGGCGACGTCGGCCATCGACGCGCCGCGCCGTCGCCGCTGCGCGCCGGCCACCGAGTTCTGTCCGGTCCCGTCCACGTCCGTCGTACACCTCGTCACACGTCACAGCCGCTGGTTGGTCTGCAGTCTATGGGGGCGGAACGCCGGGATCGCCGGTCCGCGGGCCCCCAGGGGGGGCCGGCGCCGGCGTCCCGCGTCGCGGAACGGCCGGGCCGGCCAGGGGATGTGCCGGTCCGTCAGTTGCCGACGGTGAAGCCCTGGTCCTTGCCGTACTTCACCGAGGCGTCCTGCCAGGAGGCGAGGGCGTCGGGCAGCGGCGTGGAGGACACGTAGGCCTTGCCGACGGTGTCGTTGAAGATCGAGTTCGCGTAGACCTGGTAGGGCAGGTAGGACCAGCCGGGCACCACGTTCTTGGCCGACTCGGAGAAGACCTGGTTCGCCTTCTGACCGCCGAAGTAGGGGAACTCGGTGTTCAGGAAGGTGTCGGAGTTCAGGTCCGCGGTCGTGGCCGGGAAGGCTCCGCCCTTGATGCGGGCCTGGACACCCGCGTCCTTGTCCGCGTACTTCACGAAGGCGTAGGCGAGGGCCTTGTCCTTGCTCGCCTCCATCACCGCCAGCGAGCTGCCGCCGTTCTCCGCGCTGGCGGTCTGCCCGGCCTGCCACTGCGGCAGCGGGGCGGCACGCCAGTCACCCGAGGCGGAGGGAACGCCGGAGGAGAAGTTGGCGGGCATCCACGCACCGGTGTTGAGGGTCGCGATGGTGCCGTCCGCCAGCCCCTTGTACCACTGGTCGCTCCAGGAGCTGATCGGGGCGAGCAGCTTCTCCGAGATGAGCTTCTGCCAGACGGCGGTGAACTCCTTCGTGCCGGCGTCGGTGAAGTTCACCTTCACGTTGGTGCCGTCCACGGTGTACGGGTGACCGCCGGCCTGCCAGATCAGGCTGGTGACGAAGCCCGCGTCGCCGGTGTCGTTGGTGATGTACGCCTTGGGGTCGGCCTTGTGCAGCGCGCGGGCCGCGGTGAGGTACTCGTCCCAGGTGGTGGGCACCTTGATCTTGTACTTGTCGAGGACCTTCTTGTTGTAGAACATCGCCATCGGCCCGGAGTCCATGGGCAGCGCGTACACACCGTCGTTGATGGAGACGGCGTTCCACGGGCCGGGGGAGTACGCCTTGGACAGGTCCTTGGCGCCGTACGGGCTGAGGTCGGTGACGGACTTGCCGAGCGCGAACTGGCTCAGCGCGTAGTACTCGATCTGCGCCACGTCGGGGGCGCCCGAGCCGGCCTGGACCGCGTTCTGCAGCGCGGTGTACTGGTCGTTGCCGGTACCGGCGTTGACCAGCTTCACCTTGACCTTCGGGTACTTGGCCTGGAAGTCGCTGACCACCTGCTTCAGCGTCGGCTCCCATGCCCACACCGTCAGGGTGCCGCCCTTGTTGAGCGCCGCCTCGACGCTGCCGGCGTCGGCGGCCTTGGCCCCGGATCCGGAGTCGTCGGAGGAACCGCAGGCGGTCAGGGACAGGGCCGCCGCGCAGAGCACCGCGACCGCCTGCGCCGTGCGCCGAAGTGGCTTGTTCGTCATCGCATCTCACTTCGTTGTGGTGATGAACTGCGGCGTCGTCCGCCGGCCCACCGCAGGGGTGTGCCGGGGAGAGGCCCGCAGGGTGGACACGGCGCCTGCGCGGCGCCGGGTGATCATTCCTTGACGCTGCCGGCGGCGAGTCCGGACTGCCAGTAGCGCTGGAGGAAGAGGAAGGCCGCGATCAGCGGGACGATGGTCAGCAGCGACCCGGTGATCACGAGATTGAAGACCGGCTGCCCACCCGCGGTGGCGGCCTGGGCGTTCCAGGCGTTGAGCCCCAGGGTGAGGGGGTACCAATCGGGGTCCTTGATCATGATCAGCGGCAGGAAGTAGTTGTTCCACGTCGCGACCACGGTGAAGAGCAGGACGGTGACGATGCCCGGGGCGAGCAGGGGCAGGCTGATCCTGAAGAAGGTGCGGATCTCGCCCGAGCCGTCCACCCGGGCCGCCTCCAGCAGCTCGCCCGGGATCGCCTCGGAGGCGAAGACCCACATCAGGTAGAGGCCGAAGGGCGAGATCAGCGAGGGGACGATGACCGCCCACGGTGTGTTGGTCAGACCCATCTTGCTGAACATCAGGAACGTCGGCACGGCCAGCGCGGCACCCGGCACGGCGACCGCGCCGATCACCACCGCGAACACCGCCCGCTTGCCCGGGAAGTCGAACTTCGCCAGGCCGTAGCCGCCCAGCACGGCGAGGAAGGTCGCCCCGCCCGCGCCCACCGCCACGTACAGCAGGGTGTTCAGCAACCACCGCACGAAGATGTGGTCGTTGTAGGTGAGGGTCTGCTGGATGTTGTCCCACAGCGCGAAGTCGCCGCTGAACCACAGCCCGAAGGAGTCGAGCAGGTTCTTCTGCGTCTTCGTGGCGCTGATCAGCAGCCAGGCCAGCGGGATCAGGGCGTACACCGCGACGAGCGCGGTCAGCACGGTGAGCAGGACGTTGCGCCGGGGCCGGTCGGAGGAGCGCCGCCGGCTCGCGCCGCGCGCGGATGTCGCGGAACCGGAGTGCTGCCGTACGGGCGCGAGGGTGCTGGTGCTGGACTGGGCCATCGTCACGCCTCCTTCCGCATGCCGCGCAGCTGCACGACGTAGGCGACGATCATCGTGACCACTCCCATGACGATCGCGACCGTCGCGGCGTAGTTGTGCTGCTGGCCGGAGAAGGACAGCGAGTAGGTGTAGAGGTTCGGCGTGAAGTACGTCGTGATGGCGTTGGGCGCCAGGGACTTGAGGATGCTCGGCTCGTTGAACAGCTGGAAGCTGCCGATGACCGAGAAGATCGTCGCGATGACCAGCGCGCCGCGGATCGCGGGGATCTTGATGGCCGTGACGATCCGCAGCTGGGTCGCGCCGTCGATCTCGGCGGCCTCGTAGAGGGAGTGCGGGATCACCCGCAGGGCCGAGTAGAAGATCAGCATGTTGTAGCCGACGAACTCCCAGGTCACGATGTTGCCGATGCTCGCCAGCACGAGGCTGGGCGAGAGCGGGTTCGGCAGGGAGGTCCCGAACGTGTCGTTGATGTTGGCGACCAGGCCGAAGCGGTCGCCGTACATGAAGCCCCACATCAAGGTGGCCACGACGGCCGGGACCGCGTAGGGCAGGAAGATCGTGATGCGGAAGAAGTTCCGCCCGTGGAGCCGGCCGCTGTCCAGCGCCAGGGCGACGAACAGGGCGATGCCCAGCATGATCGGCACCTGGACGGCGAGGAACAGGGCGACGCGCCCCAGCCCGGACCAGAACTGGCTGTCCTGGAAGGCCTGCGTGTAGTTGTCGAGGCCGACGAACGAGGTGCCGCCGATGAGCCGGTCACGGAAGAGGCTCAGATAGATCGAGTAGCCGATCGGCGCGAGGAAGACCAGCGCAAAGAAGATCATGAATGGCGCCACGAAGCCCCATCCCAGCCAGCGTCGGCCCCTGGGTCCCCGGGGGGCCGCCCTGCCGGTACCGGACGGCGGCGATATGGCTGCCATGTTCCCATCCCTCACGTCGTCGTGCGGGGCCCCGCGTATGGACGGAGCCCCGGATGGTTGCGCAAACATCATCGGCCGCTCGGTCGCACGTTTACGCAAACATTTGGATGAGGGGATGTTGGCACCGGCTGTCGCGAGGCGTCAAGAGGTGTTCGGCGGTTATTCTCCGGCGTGTGGTGACGAACCCGTCCGCGCAGGCCGGCGCGGGGCCGGCCGCACGGATGCCGGTGTGAGGGCCGACGGGCCCGGGTCTTCCCGCAGTTCGCAGGGCACCGAGGCGTCGTGGCCGGGCCCCCGGGCTCCCGGCCGCGCGGTGCGCGATAGCATCGCCGGGTTGCCGTCCGGCCGGGGCGGCGACAGCGACGCGTGACACACCGGCCGGGCATCACGGCGTACCGTGCGACGACGGGGGCGGGAGCACTCCCGGCGACGCTCGTGTGCCGGCTCCCAGCGGCGTGCACGCCCGGTGGCCCATCGTGCCCTGGAGCTCGACCGTCCCGGCTCGGCGCACCGCGTCACCGCGGACGCACCCGGGCCTGGGGTCCGGCCCCCGATCGCCGGCCCGGGCAGTCGGCTCCTGTCCTTACTCCTTACTCCTCACTCCTTGCGACTGCCCCTGCAGGACGGTGACGTCGTGTCGCGGTGAAGTGCGCGCGGCTAGTGCAGGAGGTCGAGGTCGACGGCATCGGCCATCGCCTGCATGCCGGCCTCGTTGGGGTGGAGGTGGTCGCCGGAGTCATAGGCGGGGTCGAGCGTGGAGGGGTCGGAGGGGTCGGCGAGGGCCTTGTCGAAGTCGATGACGCCGTCGAAGGCACCGCCGGTGCGGATCCACTGGTTGGCCGCCTGCCGGATCGACTCGGCGGAGTCGCTGTAGTAGGTGTTGCCCCTGTCGGGGGGCATGGTGCCGCCGATGATCCGGACGCCCGCGGCGTGGGCCTGGCCGATCAGGTCGCGGTAGCCGTTGATGAGGTCCTGAGCGGTGAGCGGGCTGCCGCCGGGCACGGCGTTGTTGCCGATGTCGTTGATGCCCTCCATCAGGATCACGTCTCGTACTCCGGGCTGGCCGAGCGCGTCGTGGGCGAAGCGTTGGGTGGCGCTGATGCCCTGCCAGATGTTGGGGACGTCGGTCAGGACGCGGTTGCCGCCGAGGCCGGCGTTCACCACGCCCATCGGCCGGGTGCCGGCCAGCCGCCTGGCCAGGTCGTCGGGCCAGCGGTGGTACACCCCCGGCGGGGTGTTGTAGCCGTCGGTGATGGAGTCGCCGAAGGCGACGACGGTGCCGCGGGCGTCGGGGGAGATGACGTCCAGCCCGGAGAGGTAGTACCAGGAAGTGGTGGCCGCGATGTAGTTGCCGTCCGCCGTGTCCGCGGTGTGGTCGCCCGCCGTGGACAGGTAGGTGGTGTCGAACGCGTCGGAGTGCCAGGTGGCGGAACTCGTGGCGTTCGGGAGATAGATGCTGACCAGGATGCTGTGGTCGGCGGACACGGCCATGGGCACCGGGTCGCTGACGGCCTCGGATCCGGCGGCGATGGTCAGCGAGGTGCGGTGGGCGAAGGTGACCGAGTGCTGGGTGCCGGGGACGGCGGTGGCACGGTCCGCCTGCGCGGCCACGTTCGTGGCCCGGACGGTGAGCGGAGTGGTGCCGCGCAGGTTGGACAGGTGGATACGCAGTCCGTGCCCGTTGACGCTGGAGTGGACGACCATCCTGATGGTGCGGTTGGCGAAGTTCGGGCCGCCGACGGTCATGCTGGGCGACCAGGCCGACACCTGCCGGCCGGAGGGCGCTCGACTGCCCGCGGCAGGTGCGGCCGGCGCGGCGACCATCAGGACGATCATGGCTGCGGCCACCGTCGCCGGCACCGGCATGGTTCTTGCCTTGAGGAGGAACATTGTCTGCCCTTCTTCGAACGACGACGACCGGTCAGCTCAGGGTGAAGCCGTCGACCAGGAGGTAGGCGCCGCTGACCTTGGTGAGTGTGAGCGTGTGCGGGCCGCCGGTCAGGCCCGACACCGTGTACACGCTCTGCCGGGCGTGCCGCTGCGGGCTGTTCGCGCTGACCGTCCCCTTCGGGGTCCCGTCGAGGGTGATGCCGATGTCGCCCTCGTCGGAGTTGGTCTCGGTGAGGAAGGTGATGCCGGTGCCGGTGAAGGAGATCGTCGTGGTGGCACCGTCCTGCTGGGCGTAGTGCACGCCGTCGTCGAGGTCCCCGTCGCCGCGGGACCCGCTGGAGGACCATGTGCCGGTGTACGACACCCGCAGGTCGTCGTCGTCGACCGTCGCCCCGGGCAGGGTGCCGGGCCCCGCCGCCTTGACGATCGCCTGCGCCGCCGCCGGCCAGGTGCCGTCGGTCACGACGGTGGCCTGCTGGAACGTGATGTCCGTGCCGCTGTTGTTGTAGGAGGCGGTGTCGCTGTAGTTGTCGTGGATCGCGTTGTCATGGATGCTCGGCGTCCACAGGTTCGTCCAGAGCGACCCGTTGCTGAAGCGCACCACGTTGTCGTGGGTGTTCCACTGCGAGCTGCCCTCGTCGTGGTAGATCATGTTGCATCCGTCGATGCACTCCGACAGCACGTTCCCGTCGAACTCCGAAGGCGATGAAAGGCCACCGAGGGTGTAGATCGGACCGCCGTCGAACAGTGCGCCCATCACGCTGTGCACATGGTTGCCGACGATGTGCTGGCCGCCGGCGTAGGTGGTGCCGTGGGCGCACGGGGTGGGCAGGCCCTGCTTGGCCTGGAGGGCGCAGTCCGAGGCCCAGCCCCAGCCCCAGCCGATGGAGATGCCGGAGTAGGGCGTGTAGCCGACGTCGTTGTGCGACAAGGTGGTGCCGCGGCTGTACCCGACCCAGATGCCGACCGCGTCGGCGTACTCCTGGCCGGGGAACTGCACGACGCTCCGGGAGACGGTGTTGCCGCTGGTCATCAGCGCCGGATCGGTCTGGTAGTAGTCGTCGACCTCGCCGATGGCGACGCCGATTCCGGCCGTGTCGGTGAGGGTGCTCGCGGTCACCGCGGAGTCCTGGGTCTGGTCGGCCAGGTCGATGCCGCTGGTGCCGGTGTGCGTGACGGTGTCGCCCTCGAAGGTGATCCGCTGTCCGCGGTGCACCTGAACGGCGGCCGGGATACGGGCCGGGGTGCGTGTGGTCGGGTCCCAGACGACACCGGCCTGGTTGTCCACGTAGCCCTCGGCGGTGGGGGCGGTCCAGGCGGTGCCGGAGAAGGTGATGCCCGAGAAGGTGACATCGTGCACCGGTGCGATCGCGTCCGGGATCACCGTGAAGCCGTCCACCAGCAGGTAGGACCCGCCGGTCTTGACCACGCGCAGGGTGTGGGTGCCCTTGGGCAGCCCGGTGACCGAGACCATGGCCTGCTGGGCGAGCCGCACCGGCCCGTTTCCGGAGACCGTGGACGTCTTCTTGCCGTCGATGTAGACGTCCGCGCTGCCTTCGTCGTCGTTGGTCTCCGAGAGCATCTGGATCCCGGTGCCGTTGAAGGTGTAGCTGACGGCGTCGCCGTCGTTGGAGGTGTAGTGCACGTCCGCGTTCATGTCACCGAGGGGCCGGCCGTTGGAGTAGGCCCATGAGCCGGTGTAGACCGCGCGCCAGTCGGTGTCGTTCAGCGGCGCGAGGTGGCCGGGAGTGCCCGACAGGTCCACCAGTTGTGATGCCACGGGCAGTTCGACGTCGGCCGTGGCCGGATTCTCGCCCGGCCGTGGCACGTAGTAGAGGTTGCCGGCGTTCTGGTCGATGTAGAACTGGCCGGGGGTGCCCAGGAGTTGGTAGGCGTTCTCCAGCCAGGTGATGCCGTCGAGCGTGGGCAGCCCGGCACCGTTGAAGGGGAAGCCCGGGTCGGGCACCGAGGTGTGGTTGTTGCTCCAGCACGCGGGATCCACGGTCAGGTCCGAACCGCCCGACGCCGACGCCCTGATGGAGGCGAGCGGACAGCGCATCTGCTTCCAGCCGCTGTTGCGCACGACCTCGACCCGGGCGGGGTCGGTCCAGGTGGTGTACGACGCGTCGGCGGTGGTGAAGCCGGTGGAGGTGGGGGTGAACCCGGACGGGTCGCGTGGGCCCCGGTCGCGTTCGGCCCGCACCCCGTTGACGAACAGTTCGCGGGCGGCCGTGCCCGCGGGCACCTTGGCGCGGTAGATGTTCCTGCCCGCGTCGACCTTGCTGAACCCGGTGACCTTGACGGCGCCGGTGAGCACCGGGGTCTGTCCGGCGGCCGCCCGGTACACCACCGGGTGGCCGGGCCGTCCGGAGTCCTGGGGCCCGAGTCGGAAAGGGCCGGTGAGCCGGTAGGTGCCGCCCCGCAGTTCGACGACGACGTCCCCCGTGGCACCGGGAACCAGCGGCCTGGCCCGGTCCCGCGCGGTGTCCAGCGTGCACGGACTGAGCGCCGTGCAGGCGGTCCCGTGCCCGTCGGGCGCGACGTGCAGCACATCGGTGTGCGAAGCGGCCTCGACCGGACCGGCGCTGGACACACCGAAGGCGGCGGCGACGGCCACAAGACATGCAACAACAGCCCTGCGCATGACAGTTCTCCAGACGGCGGGCGACAGAGGTGGGCCAGACGTCCCATGAATGTACGGGACAACCCCCCTGCTTCCTAGATCTCGTCCGTCTTTTCCGTGAGGAGATCGGACCTTTGGCCGGCCCGCTCGGGCGAGGCCCTACCGGGCTCCGTCGACACCCACCATCAGCCGGGCAGCCGCCCGCGACGTCAAGGGACGGGGGACCGGCCCGCGGGTCCGGTGCATGCGCAAGTCCGGCGACGGACCGCAGGGCGCGGCCGAGGCGCGGGCGGGCCGCGTCGTAGCGCCCCCGGCGGCGGAGATCATGAGTGGCCGGGAACCGCTGTGACCGGGCAAGTGGCGCGTTAGAGTTCGCCGTTCCGTCACTTCGGCAACACCTGGATGTCACATGCTCAGACGCATACGCGGCGCCGCGACCGCGCTGCTTCCCGCCGTGCTGGGGCTTTCCCTGTTCACTCCGGCTCCGGCATCCGCCGAGGTCGTCACGGCGGGGAACCTCACCGCGTACTTCAACTACCCCACGCCCAACGGGGCGTACGACACCACCATCTCCGACGGCGCCGCCGGCCTCATCGACCTCGCCGACTCGGGCACCATCCGGATGGGGATGTTCTGGCTCAACTCCGCGACCATCCAGGACAAGCTGATCGCCGCACAGGCGCGTGGCATCACCGTGAAGGTCGTCGTGGAGGGCAGTGTCTCCGGGGCCCTGAGCAACTTCGCCTCCCGGCTCACCGGGAACAGCACACTGACGGTGTGCGACCACAGCTGCCTCGGCAACGGCCCAGGGAACGAGTCGGCGATCGATCACGACAAGTACATGGTGCTGGACTCGCTGTCCGACGGCCGCAAGAACGTCGTCTGGCAGACCTCGCAGAACATGGCCGGCGGACAGGACGGCGAGGTCAACAACGCGATCGTGGTGTCCGACGACGCCACCTTGGCCGACCGCTACCGCGCGCACCAGGCCGACCAGATCAAGCACGCCGGCGACTCGCTCCACACCAAGTACACCTACGCGACCGGGAATCCCGCCGCGTCCGTGGAGGCGTTCTTCTTTCCCCGCGACACCGCGTCCGACGCCGCGCACTACGGGAACTCCGACATCCTGGCCTCCTTCATCGACCAGGTGGACTGCAGCCGCGAGGGACGCATCCGGATCTCCTCCGCCGAGCTCGACCAGCGCGCCACCCGCCCGGCGATCTACGCGTCCCTGGAACGCAAGAAGGCCGACGGCTGCGCGATCGACACGAACAGCCGTGACTTCAGCGACGGCGGGGACAACCGCGGCATCAACGAGCTCACCGGGCTCGACATCCCCGCGTACGGGGCGCGGCCCGGCGGCTGCCGGTACAAGCCCGCCGCCGGGGCGTCGTGCAACCGCGGAACCGTCCACTCCAAGTACCTGCTGACCGAGTGGAAGACGGCAGACGGCACGCAGGTCCAGCACGTGTACACCGGCTCGCACAACTGGACCCAGGGCTCCCTGGCCCGCAACGACGAGACGCTGCTGCGCATCGACGACCCGGCGATCTACCAGGCGTACGTCGCCAACTTCACCAGTGTGCGGGCCGGTCTCGTCGACATCGACACCGCCAAGTACGGCCGTACCGCCCAGCACTACTCGCGGGTCAACGTGACCGCCGACGGCGACCAGCACTACAGCGCCGTCGCCTCGGGTGGCACCTCCGGTGCCACCTACACCGCCGTGGTGTACGAGAGCGGCGACCGGCACGACGCCTCGGACCCCGAACTGGGCACCGACGTGTACATCCGTATGTACAAGGACGGCGTGCCGCTGTGGGACGAGAAGAAGCTCAGCAACAGCGGGACGGCGGGCAACGCCACGTGGTCGCACCAGAAGCCCGACGTGGGCGTGGACGACAACGGCAACGCGGTCGTGGTGTGGACGGTCGACGACGACGGCAACAAGTACGGCGACATCGCCGTCCGCAAGGTGACGCCGGCCGGTACGGTGACCACCCTGCCCCGCCCGCACGCCTCCGGTGACGGGGACCAGCTCCGTCCGACGGTCGCGGTGTCCGGCGACGGCAGTTATGCCGTGGCCTGGGAGAGCAGCGCCGACGGCGCGACGCTCAACCAGGTATTCGCCGGCAGCTGGGACGCCGCGGGCACTCAGCGCTACCGCGACGTGCAGGTCAGCACGATCAACGCCGGAGCGGCAGGTTCCAACCGGCGGCCCGATGTGGCGATCGACGCGTCGGGCAACGCCGCGATCGTCTGGGAGGAGGACGCCGACGGCAACGGCGGGCTCAACATCGGCCTCGCCGAACTCACCCCGACCGGGACGTTCGAGCTGACCCGCCGGGTGGCCAACACCCTCACCGACGGCCAGCAGACCAAGCCCGCCGTGGCGCTGACCGCCGACGGACGACCGGTCGCCGCGTGGACCGACGAGTACACCACCGGGACCGGCACGCCGGTCCGTCCGCAGCGCGTGTACCACCGGATCTGGTCCGCCACGGGCACGGCGCTCGCCGCCGAGCAGCGCACCACCCCCGACGGCACCGCCAGTGGCCCCTACGTCGACGCCGACCGGCCCATCGGCGCGCAGGCCGACGCCGATGTGGCGGCGGCCGACGACGGCACCTTCGTGGTGGCGTGGAAGGAGACGTTCGTCGACGGCTTCGACGACGTGTGGGCGCGCGGCTTCAACGCGGACGGCACGACCACCGGCCGGCTCGCCGCCACCCGTATGAACGTGGTCACCGGAGGAGGCCAGGGCGGCCCGGCCGTGGCGGTCGCGCCCAGTGGCCGGCTCGCCCTGACGTACTCCGACGACTACGACCAGAACCTGCACAACGAGCTGCGGCTGCGCGACGCGTTCCGCAACGCGTAGCCCGTACTGCGTGGCCCTGCCCCGCCGCCTGCGCCGTGCCGCCGGGCGTCCCCGCCGGGGGGCGCCCGGCGCGCGACGGGGCAGTCGCGCCCTGTCCGGAGCGCGCGTCGGCTTGATGCGGTTGAGTAGCCGTACTCATGCGCTCCCGTACCGGTACTGCGACGCTGGGCGCATGACAGACGTCACCGCCCCCGTCCGGCGCGCCCGACCGGTCCTGCCGGTCGCCGCCTTCACGTTCGCGCTCGCCGTACTGGTGGTCTCCGGAATTCATCCTCGTGAACGCGGCACCTGGGTACTGGAAACCTTCTGGATCATGATCGGACTGCCGCTGGCGGTCGCCACGCGGCGCCGGTTCCCGCTGACCGGACTGCTGTGCGTCCTGCTGGCCCTGCACGCCCTGGTCCTGTCCGTGGGCGGTCACTACACCTACGCCCAGGTGCCGTTGGGGGACTGGCTGCGCGACAGTCTGGGCCTGTCGCGCAACCCGTACGACCGGATCGGGCACCTGATGCAGGGTTTCGTGCCGGCCGTGCTGGTCCGCGAGATCCTCGCCCGAACCTCCCCGCTGCGCGGCAGCCGGTGGCTCGCGCCGCTCACCGTGTGCGCCTGTCTGGCGTTCAGCGCGTTCTTCGAACTACTGGAATGGTGGGCCTCGCTGATCGGCGGCGACGCCGCGGACTCGTTCCTCGCCACCCAGGGGGACGTCTGGGACACCCAGTGGGACATGTTCTGTGCCCTCGTCGGCGCTGTCCTGTCGCTGCTGCTGCTCAGCAGGGTGCACGACCGTCAGTTGGACACTCTCGCGCCGCGCGAGGCCAGGGCACCGGTTGCTGAAGCGTGAACGGCGGTGGAGTAAGCGGCACGCCGTCCCCCACGTTTCGTGATCCGTCACGCCGGGTCGCCCGGCCCGAGATCGTGGGCCGACGCCGTCGCCGTGCCCCGGGCCCTGCGGAACAGGCCGGTCTCCGTGCGGAGTCGCACTCGGCCCGCGGGCCTGGGGGCGCGCCGGCGGCGGTCGACGGCCACTCCACTCTCCCGCCCTCCGGCCCAGCAGCGAGCGTCGACGACCGCCGGGTCGGTGGGGTCGGGGAAGGTGACGGGCCCCACCGCATCCCGACCTCCGGGGATTGCCGCCGTCAGGCCGTTTCGGCGTAGCGCTCTCCCGCGTACGCCCGGATGACCGGGACCACCGCATCCGGGCCTCCGGGCAGGCGGTCCAGCCGGACCAGGGCGTAGGCCTGGTGGCCGTCGAGCAGGTAGCTGTGCGGGAGGTCCAGAGCGGTGCCGGGCAGCGGCCACACCACGAGCCAGGGCCGCGTGTCCTTGCTGCCCGGGTACAGGGGGCCGACCGACACGGCCGCGATCTGTGCCCAGCGGAAGTACTGCTCGTCCTCCGTGACTTGGCGCATGCCGATACCGGAGGGACCGATCCGCAGGCGCAACGGCCGGAGCCATCGGAAGAGGGACCGGCCCGCGAGGGGCAAGCAGGCAACGGCGCCGAACAGCGCACAGATCGCGACGAGGGACCCGAGACCCGAGGTGAGGCTGCTGATCAACTGCCAGAAGGAGTAGGCGAGGACCACGGCCGCCGCGGCCCACACCAGCGTCCAGGTGCCGGCCTGACGCGCGTCGACGAAGACCTGTTCGCCGCCCGGCACGCTCCGCTCCGGTCCCGACACGGTCACCGGGATCGGCGGGCGCACCGAGCGCGGCGCCGTCTCGAAGCGGGCGCCCGCGTACTCGGCGAGTGCGGTGGTCAGTTCGGCGACGCTCTGGTCCAGGTCCCTGCAGTGCACGAGGGTGTAGCGGGTCCGGTCGTCGCCCCAGCTGATGTCGGCCTTGCGGGGGAGCGTCACCCCCGGCGCGGTCCACAGGGCCAGCCGAACCTTCGGCGGCGCGATGTGCTCGTCGACGTTCTCGCCGGCGTTGGAGACGTGCCAGAGGGAGACGGCGTCGATCTGCTCCCAGGCGAGCTCGGCGTCGTGCAGCGTGATGCCGAACCCGTCGATCCGCAGCCGGAAGGGCCGCTTCGCCTTCCGCAGGTCGTGCAACCCTCGCAGGGCCGCGACCACGGACATGAACAGGACGAACAACGCGGCCATCCAACTGTCGCCGGCGTCGTTGCCCGATGTCACCCGGCCGTTCGGCGCGATGGCGGCCAGCCACACCAAGGCGCCTGCCATCAGGATCGTCCCCACGACGAAGAACTGTCGGCCGCGCCGTCTCAGCGTCCGCTCAACTGTGAATTCCATTGCCCGTCCCCTCGCTTGCCATCCCGCCCGGCACCCATGGTGCGGCCCGGCACGCCCCGTTTCCGGCTCCGCCGACCCGGTGGTTGCCCAACCGTGACGTCCGCGAGACAACACCGCCCAGCCGTCGCTCCGGCGGCCCCGGCCGTTCACCCCGGCGCCGCCGCCAGGTGGTGTGACCTGCGGTGCCGGCGTCATGGCACGGGGCTCTCGAATGCCGGAGTCGGGGGTCACAGGCAGAGCCTGCACCTGCGACAGGTAGTCGATGTTGGACGGCGCTGGGCGCCGCGACAACGATTGACGCGGTGAACACCCCTTCGAAAGGCATGGGAATGACGAACGACACGCACGGCCGCGTCTGGCTGATCACGGGCTGCTCGACCGGATTCGGCCGGGAGATCGCGCTGGCGGCGCTGGCCGCCGGCGACCGGGTCATGGCCACCGCGCGCCGTCCGGAAGCGCTCGCCGACCTCGAGCAGGCCGGCGGCGACCGGGTCGGATCGGTGGCGCTCGACGTGACGGATCCGGCATCCGTCCAGGCCGCGGTGAAGGCGACACAGGCCGTCTTCGGCCGCATCGACGTCCTGGTGAACAACGCCGGGTTCACCATGCTCGGCGCCGTCGAGGAAACCTCGATGGACCAGTTGCGATCGCTGATGGAGGTCAACTTCTTCGGTATGGCGGAGGTCACCAAGGCGGTGGTCCCCATGATGCGCGAGCAGGGCAGCGGGACGATCGTGCAGATGAGCTCCCAGGGTGGCCGGATGACCCACCCGGGGCTGGGCGGCTACGACGCGTCGAAGCACGCGGTTGAGGCCCTCAGCGAGTCGTTGTCGAGTGAGCTGGCGCCTCTGGGCATTCGGGTACTGATCGTGGAACCCGGCATGTTCCGCACCAAGATCACCAAGAATATGGTCCTGGCTCCCGAGAACCCGGCATACGCGGCGACTTCGGGTGGCCTCCGCCAGATGGTCGCCGGAGTGGAGGGCAATGAACCGGGTGACCCCGCGAAGGCCGCGGCGGCCATTCTCGAGGTGCTCGACGCCGAGCACCCGCCCCTCCGTCTCGTACTCGGCGGTGATGCGGTGGACGCCATGCGCGAGCACCACCAGGCCCTGCTGTCCGACATGGTCACCTGGGACGCACTGAGCCGCTCGACAGACTTTTCGTGACCAGGCGCGGGCACTGACCGCAGCGGGCCGCGTTGTCCCTCACGCGGAACAGCTCGCGGGATGCAGCCCGCTGCATCGGCGGAGATGTACTACGCGGTCGCGGAAGCGGCCGTGATCGGAGTCGCCGAGGCCCCATGGAAGGAAGGCCACGGCCGTCGTGGTGGGGAGGACCGGCGTGCCCGCGGCCTGCTCCACTTTCCGTCCGCACATTTTGCGCCCCTCGCGCGGCCGGGCGGCAGGTGCCTGAGCGGTGGAGGGGCGGAGAGGCGATGGTGCGCACCGAGCCCGCCCCCACATCCCAGAAGCGTGCAGGCATCGCGCGCAATCGCGCCCTGTCGTGCGGCTCGGAGGAGGTCCGCACCCCGTCCCGATCTCCTCGACGCCGAGCGCTGTCATCCCCTGAAGTCCGGCATCCGGTTGCGGTCGACCTGGGCGTGTCTCCCGGCGCCATGCAGGCCGACCGGACGACGCCGACACCCGAAGGAAGACAATGACCAACCCCCACGGCCGTGCCGACATCCGCGACATGCTCGTCGTCCATGAGGCCTTCCGCAGGGCCTACGGCAAGATGCCCGGCCTCGTCCTGGCCGTGTCCCCTGGCGACACTGCCAGGGCGGCCGACGTGGCAGACCACATCGAGTTGATCAAGGAGTTCTTGCATCTGCATCACAAGGGCGAGGACGAACTGCTGTGGCCGAAGCTCATGGCGCGGGCGACGCAGGACGTGGCCCCGAAACTGGCGCTCATGGAAGAGCAACACACTCGGATCGACGCACTGATCGCCACATGCTCCGCCGGCCTTGCGCGGTGGAGAAGGAATGCCGCCGCATCCGACCGCGACCAGCTCGCCGCGGCGCTGCGGGCGCTCGGTGAGGCACTGACAGCGCACCTTGCCGTCGAGGAGGCGGAGGTGCTGCCCATGGTCGACCGGTACGTCACCGCGGCCGAGTGGCACGAGCTGGGAGACCACGCCATCAACGGCCTTCCCAAGAAGAAGCTGCCCATCGTGTTCGGCATGCTGGCTTCTCTTGCCGAACCTGCGGTCGTCACGCTGATGCTGGCCGGCGCTCCCCTCGTGCCGCGCATCATCATGCCCCTGCTGGGACCGCGGGCCTTCGCGTCGCACGCCAGGAAGATCTATGGGGCCGGCGGTTTCTGAATCGCGGGTAGGCGTGGCCGAGAAAGTGACCACGTGAGCGCGTGCACGACGTCGACGATGCGGGACAGCACCCAGGTCTCGGATATCGGACAGCTCGGCACTTTACGGAGCCCGCCCCTTATCATCATAAAATGACGCAAATGGATCGTGATTTCGCGGCGGATGCCGCGACAACGGCTTTCCACGGCACCATGTCCCAGTTGGCGGCGCACATACCGGGAGCGTATGCGAGGCAGGCGCCCGACGGTACGCGATCGGTTTTCACGACTCTTCCCGTCGCCACACTCAATGCCGTGTATGTCGACTATGAGCGGGATTTGGGTGTTGCGGAGGCTTTCGCCAAGGAACTGTCGGCAGAGGGATTGCCGTGGTCCGTCCGGTTCCGTGGGGAGGTCGACGAGGAACTGATGGAACTCGCCCGCGGTTTCGGTGACGTGTCGACCGCCGCGCTTCCCCTGCTTCTGTGGGATGCCGAAGTGGCCACACTTCCCGACGTCGTCCCGGAGGGCACCGCGGTCCGCACGGTGTCGGGGGAGGAGAGCGAGCTCATGGCGGGTGTGCTGGTCGCCGCGTTCGGGATGCCACGGGACATCGCCGGCGCGCTCTCCCTGCCGGCGCTGCTGGACGCCCCCAATGCGACCGGGTTCGTACTCGACCGGCAAGGTGAGGCCGTGGCCACCGGACTCAATGTGCTCGTAGGTGACCACGTGGGGTTGTTCAATGGAGCGGTCTCGCCCGAGCACCGGCGCAATGGCTACTACCGTGCCCTCGTCGCGGCACGCCTGCGGCACGCCGTCGCATCGGGAGCCCGCCACGCCTTCACCCAGACCTCGCCCATGTCCCGTCCCTTGTACGAATCGCTGGGCTTTCGTCCCGCGGAGACCTGGACGTACCTGATCCCCGCGCAGGGCGCGTAGCCGCCGTCGCCCTGCCCCAGTCGTACGAGGCGGCCCTACGCCGATTCGAGGAAGTCGTGCCGCCGCGGGGCTGCGGCCACGTCGGCGCGCCGGCTCAACGGCTCTATTCTGGCGGGGTGTTCTCACCCGAGGGACCTTCGTTGCGTGACCTGGCCGTGCAGGCACTGTCGTCCGTCGAGCGTGGCTACGACCTGCTCGCCCCGAGGTTCGACCACACGCCGTTCCGTACCTCGGACCGCATCCTCGACGCGACGGCCGCGGCGCTCCGCCCGTACGGGCCTTTCGGTGACGGGTTGGACGTGTGTTGCGGAACGGGAGCGGGTCTGCGCGTTCTGCAGCCGCTGTGCGGGGGCCGGGTCGCGGGCGTGGACTTCAGCGCCGGCATGCTCGCGCAGGCGCGCCGTGCTCACCCGGACGCGGAGTGGATACGTGCCGACGCGCGCACCGCGGTCTTCGGCGCGGAGTTCGACCTGGCCGTCAGCTTCGGTGCCTTCGGGCATTTCCTGGCCTCCGAGCGGCCGGCCCTGTTCGCCGGGGTGCACCAGGCTCTTCGGCCCGGCGGGCTGTTTGCCTTCCCGGTCTTCGCACCGCCCCGGATCGCCTCCCGCGGCTACTGGGTGCCCGCCGGGTTCGACGCGGCGATGCGGGTCCGGAACGCGGTCTGGCGGCCGCGATTCGTCATGTACTACCGCACATTCCCGCTTCGCGCGGTGCGCGCCGAACTGTCCGCGGCCGGTTTCGCCGTGCGGACCGCCGCGGTGCCCGAGTTCGGACGCCGCCCGGACGGCGCCCCTCATTGTCGTCTGGTCCTGGCCCGCAAGGCGTGACGACCGGCCCCGGATCGAGGTGGACGGGGCGGGACTGTGCCGATGCCCCTGACGCTGGCGCGGGCGGAACCGTTTCGCCGGGTGCTGTGTCCTCCTTCACAAGTGGTTCCACGCCGGGGTGCCGGCTGGGAGGGGGAGGGCCATGGGGAAGATCCGCGAGGGGGCACGGTGGGGGACATGGGCTGTCGGCGGCGTCATCGGCCTGGCGGTGCTGTACCTCATAGGGGTGTTCGCGTTCGGTGGCGCGGCGTGGGTCACCGCTCCGTTCCGGGGGGCGGAGGAGCAGCGGGACAACACCGTCGGTTCGGGTGAGTTCCGTCAGACGACGTACGAGGAGTTCTTCGATCTGTGCGCGGCGGTGCAGGACGCCGAGGGGACGATCCAGGTGCTCCAGGAGGAACGCAAGACCGCTTCTGAGACCCGCGCGACGCAGATCGACCAGTCGATCACCGCGCTGAGGGCCACCCGGATCGAGTCGGTGAACACCTACAACTCCAAGGCCGCCCAGGAACACCGGGCACCGTTCCGCGACAAGGATCTGCCGTACCGGCTGGATGTCGCCGCAAAGCGCACGACGTGCGCCAACTGATCCGCGTCTCGTCCCGGGAAGAGGGCAGCACCGCATGAAGAAGTCCGCACGCATCATTCTGGCCGCACTCGTCGCGCTCGTCGTGGGCCTGGCGCTGACGTCCTGCACCGAGTCCAGCCAGGACAAGGAGAACCAGGCCAAGCAGGACAACTATGACCACCTGGTGGCCGAGCAACCGGCGGGCCGGATGGAGTACTCGCCGACCCGTGAGGCGATCAACCAGTGGATCAAGACGTGGGGGAAGCGGGGGAAGCTTTCCTATGTCTACATTCAGAACGCCAAGGGCGAGTACGGGTACTTCATCATGAAGGGCCTGCCGGTGCCGCGGTGCAAGATGCTCACTCCGACGGAGAGGGTGGAGTCCCGCTCCGACGGCGTCGCGGTCCTCGCGCAGCCGGGAATGGACGGCACGTACACGTCGGGTTCCACGTGCAATGCCTACTACGGCTTCGACGCGACGACGGGCGCGTACATGGAGTTCACGGTCGGCACGAACCAGTCGTTCTTCCTGTTCGACAAGCCGATGACGATGCCGGAGTACGCCAGCGCCAAGCAGTTGGGGCCGTCCTCGGTGAAGGACGTCGCCCAGCAGTCCTGAGCGGCCGGGGGACGGGCCGGCGCCGCCGGAGGTGTCCCGCCCGGTCGCGCAGTGACGCTGTGGGACCGTTGGCCTCGAAGCCTGCCGCTCGGGCATCAAGGCACGCCAAATGCAGGTGAGGTGGTGCCCTGGGCTTCGGTTCGCGTAATAGCGTGCCGCGTCGATCGCTTGAGCGTGCACCCCTTGTGTGGAGTCTGATGACCTCGACCAGACTGGGCCGATGCGATTCGCCTTACCTGCGGCGGCGTTGGTGCTGGCCGCCGGCGGTGTCGTCGCTGTCGGCCCTACGACCGCTGCCGCGGTCTCGGTGCCGATCTGCACCAGTGATGTGGAAGCCACGGGCGTGAGCGGGCTGTGGCTCGAAGTGCCCGGCACGTCGTCCGGAAGCTCGAAGTGTTTTCTCGAGCAGGGCGACAACAGCGAAGCGGTCCGCGCGCTGCAGTACTCGATGAATCGCTGCTACGGAAAGAGCCTGTCGCTCGACGGGGACTTCGGCCCGGCGACCAGGACCGCGCTGCTGTCGGTCCAGAAGACCATCGGCGCCGCGCAGGACGGCGGATACGGCACCGAGACGCGCGGCAAGATGCTGCACGCGGGTACCGTCAACGGCCGCCAGAAGTGGTCGCACGACGGCTGGAGCTGATCGACGGCGCCCGGGTCGAAACGTCACGACCCGGCGGCGCGAGGGTGTGAGGGGCGTGCCGGGCCGGTTCGGTGCCGGCGCCCCCTCACGGCCGGCGCACCACCCGGACGGGCCCCTGCGGAAACGCCACGGTCATGCCGTCCACGCCGGCCCGTACTGCGTCGGCGATGAGTCCGACCGCTTCAGGTGGCGGGGCTATCGCCCCTGACGCCAACCGCTCTGCGGCGCGCCGAAGGCCCTCACTCCCACGGGGAGCGGGGGCCTTCCGCCTTTCCCGCGCGCCTGGTGGTGTGGAATCGCCGATCAGGTGGAGCCGGTACCCTCCTGCGCGGTGACGGCCTGCCGCGGCTGCGGCCGCCGCGCACGGGTGTGCCGGTCCGCCGGTGACGGCCGGCAGGCCGGTCATCCGTCTTCGCCCGCGTGTGCGAGCAGTTCCTCGGGTGACCAGGCCAGGCGCCCGTCGGCGAAATCGGCCAGCACGCCCCGGACCCAGGCCAGTTCGGCCGCCGTCATCGCCCGCACGTATCCGAGCTCCAGCGTCGCGATGCGTGGCAGCCCGCTGTCCGCCTCCCGGGCGAGGTCCGCGTCGTGCTGGGCGAGGGCGGCCTCCAGCGCCTCGGCGCGGCGGCCGAGCGCGTCCCGCAGCGCCTCCGGCGTGAGCATCATGAGCAGCGACAGGGCGGCGGGGAACTCGGGGAACTCCTGCTTCGGCGTGGAGAGCATCTCGTCGAGCCAGCGGTGTGCTGTCCGGCTGCCCGCGTCGGTGACCTCGTAGACGGTGCGCTCGGGGTACTGGGCGTCCCGGCCGGTCTCGCGGACGGCGATCAGTCCGGCGGTGAGCAGGCGGTCCATGGTCCGGTAGAGCCCGGCCCGCTGGCCGACGTTGACGACCTGGTCCTTGCCCCATTCCTTCAGCAGGCGCTGGACGCCGTAGGGGTGCAGCGGCTTGTAGTGCAGCAGGGCCAGGACGGTCAGGGCCAAGGGGGAGCTGCGGGGCGCGGTACTCATGACCCGATGCTACCCACCGTCGAACTAGTTGACGCGCAACTAGTTACAGTGAGACTATTCCGTCATGACGAACTCGACTGGCACGACGAACGGCAAGGTTCGCTCCGCACTGGTCATCGGCGGCGGCATCGCCGGTCCGGTCACCGCGATGGCGCTGCAGCGGGCGGGCATCGAGGCGACGGTCTTCGAGGCGTACGACGGCCCGGCCGAGGAGGTCGGCGGCGGCATGGGACTGGCGCCGAACGGATTCCAGGCGTTCGACGCGATCGGCGTGGGTGATGCGATCCGCGCGGTCAGCACCGAGATGAACGGCATCGTGCTGCAGAGCTGGAACGGCAAGAGGCTGGCCGAGTTCGGCACGCTGCCCGGTATCGATCCGACACGCTTCGTGATCCGCGCGGAGCTGTTTCGCACCTTGCGTGAGGCGGCCGGGGAGCGGGGCGTGACCACCGTCTACGGCAGGCGCATCGTCGACGCGAGCGAGGACGCCGACGGTGTCACCGCACACTTCGAGAACGGCAGCACGGCGACCGCGGACGTGCTGATCGGCGCGGACGGGTTGCGTTCCACGGTGCGCCGGCTGATCGAGCCGACGGCGGGCGTGCCGCAGTTCGCGGGCACGGCCGGGTTCGGCGCGATGGTCGCCGACGCCGGCGTCTCGCCCACCGACGGCATGATGCACATGGCCTTCGGCAAGCGGTGCTTCTTCGCCTGGCAGGTTTTCGCCGACGGCACGGGCCTGTGGTTCATCAACCTGCCGGTGACGCGGCCGCTCTCGGTCAACGAGCAGCGCGAGCGCGGCGGCGCGTACTGGCTGGCACACCTGGCGAAGGTCTGCGAGGGCGACGCCACGCCCGCCGAGGCGATGCTGGCGGCCACCGACCCCAAGGCGATGCTCTTCGCCGGCAGCACCGAGAGCATGCCGCGCTCGGTGCGCTGGAGCCGCGGCCGGATGGTCCTGACGGGGGACGCGGCCCATGCGCCCTCCTCCAGCTCCGGCCAGGGCGCCTCACTCGCCGCGGAGAGCGCCGTCGAACTCGCCCGCTGCCTGCGCGACCTGCCATTGCCTCAGGCGCTGACCCGCTACGAGGAGCTGCGCAGGCCCCGGGTGGAGCGGATCATCAAGGAGACCGCCCGTACCAACGCCCGCAAGGCGGCGGGCCCGGTCGCGCGGGTCATCCGCGACGCGCTGCTGCCGGCGATGTTCAAGCTGATGAAGCCCGAGAAGAACGCCTGGCAGTTCCGGTACCCGATCGAATTCGACGCCCCGGTGGCGTGACAGCCGGACACAGGATCGATCCGCCCGCCGACCGCGGTCCACGACATACCTGCCAGGCACGACGTGGCCGCCGCCGGCGGCGACCTGCCCGTGACCGCCCGGCGCTGCTCGTCCTTCGCCTCGTGGAGGCCGACGTCGGCGGTTTCACCGGTGGACCGGTGGGCGGCTGAGTATCGGCCTCGATGAGAGGATCTCGAGTCGCGTCTCGGCGGCCTCGGAGACGTCAGTTGATCCTTTGGCGTCTGACCCTCCGGGCGACGCCATGAGTCCGCGCAGTTCCTGTTCGAGGACCCATTCCAGGCCCAGGATCCGGCGTCCGAGGGAACGGGACCTCACCGACGTTCCGGCCCGTACCCGTGGAGCGAAGAGTCTCCGCGGGGGGCCTGCGTGAGCTCAGGCACTTGTGGTTCGGGCCATGGCGAAGGTGCCAGGTGCCACCACCGACGGAACCCTGCTGCAGGTACGGGTCCTTGTCGACGCCTTTACTCCGCCTCTGGCAGGCTCTCCGTGATCCTGGCGCTGACGAGGCGAGGAACCCCGTCCTCGGAGCCTGCGTCGGCTCAAGCGGCCTGCACACGACTCCGGCCCCTGCTCGACGTGCCGTCGGGCCGGGGCCGGATCTTGGTAGCGGGGGCGGGATTTGAACCACGCGACCTCTGGGTTATGAGCCCAGCGAGCTACCGAGCTGCTCCACCCCGCGTCGGTGCACTCAGCTTACGCTCCTCGGGCGGGCTGCGCTGGGATTTACCGCGAAGGTTCCTAGCTGTACCGCGTTTCTGCCGACATTGCCCTCTCCTGCGCTCGGGCCGGGTGCCCGCGTCGGCTACCGCGGACGATCGCGTCATTCCCCAGGGTAAGTTCACGCCATTCCCCAGGTCCTGGCCTGAGAGGCTAGGTAGCGCCGGGCAGTCCGAGAGCAACCCAGAGTGCTGAGGAGAGCTCTTCCGCGAACAGAGCCGATCCGGTGAGCGTCTGCCGGACTGCTTCCTCATCGGGCGTCAGCCCGGCAGCGGCCGACCACGAGAGTGCGCCTGCCACGGCAGGTTCGATGGGGAAGTGCTCCAGGGGTATCTCGTAGCCTTTCGCCATGTCGCGGTTCAGGAGGCCGTTCCAGCTGTTGCCGTCCGGTGTGAGGGCCTCGATGAACCCCACATCGCTGTCGAGGAAGGACACCATGACCGCCGGCGTCCCCGTTCTCTGCACGAGGGTTGACAGGCTGCGCCGTCCGGCGCCGGCGAAGTCCATCACCTGCCAGCCCTCCGCCATCGCCTCCGTGCCGTCGATGCCCGTGAACCCGGCTTCCCGCATGAGCTGCTGCAGTTCCCCTGGGGACCGGGTCGCCAATGATCCGCCTGAGTTTCCCATGGTCAGCAAGCTAGTGGATGCCTCTGACAAGCCGGCCCGTGCCGCCCAAAAGCCGGAAGGGGAAGCCGGGACGACGGATTCCGGTGGCCCTTGTCGGTCGAGTCCTGTGGTGCTCGTTGGGACGGCAACCGGGCCTGTTCACCATCACCTCGTGGCTGGTGTCGACGAGCCGGTCCAGGGGCGACTCGGCGGTGACGGGGTTGGCCTGTCGGTGTCGAGCCTGACCACCCTCACCCCGACGACTCGTTTCCCAGAGTCCGCCCCCAGGGCCGAACGTGGACAGGCCGCGCTCTGGGACCGGCCGGTCGCCATGATCGAGGGCGATCACCTGCAGATGATCATTGATCCCGATCAGACAGCACAGATGATCAACAAGCTCATGCAGGAATGGGCGTCCTTGCTGGGCCTGGAACATGACGGATGAGTACGGCTTTGAGACGGAGGGGGAACAGCACGGCCGAACAGGCTGCTGGGCGGCTTCCCTCGGGGCCGGGCCGGCTCGAAGGCCCGCGAGACCTGAAGGGCGCCGGAGCCGTTCGATCGGGGTGGGCGGCCCACAGGGTGGGCGGCCGGGACTGGAGCATCCGGCTGGTTGCCTCACGCGGACCTGATCCAGCCGTATACGGAAACCGCGGTTCGCCGCCCCGATGATTCGATGCTCGGTGGGGAACGGCCAGTCTGTGGCTTGCCGAACAGCCGCGCCCGGAGACTGCCGCCGAAGTGGTGCCCCAAGCGCAATGGCTGATGCTCCGGCCGTTGCTCGTGGATGTCGTCCGGCCCGGGATCCTCATGCCCAACAGCGCGCCGAGCCCAGCATCTTTCGCGGCAGTATCCCGCCCGGCCCGGCCCGGCCCGGCCCGGTCCGCACCACACCGGGCACGGGCGCATGCCGACGATGGACCCGAGCTCCTCGCCCACACGTTCCGCCTCCGTGGCGCCACTCATGACCCACGAGCCGGTCGGCCGATCGAGCCGTACCTCGACCACTCCGCCCCGCAGCTGTGTGAAAAGCCCTGGTCGCACTAGCCGGCGTCACCGCGTCCGAACCGGGGGGCCGTACCCACAACTCTTGACGATCGCCCGTGCGGAGCGCGCACCGCGGATGAAGCGATGTACCGAGAGCAGGACGCGCACTCCGTCACCCTGTGGCCGGCGGGGCTCACCAGACGTACAAACATCGCCTGCGCACATCTTCCTGACCGCTACCTGACATCGCGTGACTACCGTCCCGCGCATGCGTACACCTCCTCATCGCCTATGCGGTCACCCGTACAGCACCCGTAGAAACCTCCGCTACGCGGTCGGCGCGACCGTCGCGGTGTCGGCAGCCGTCGTCGCACTGGTTACGCCGACCGCGGCTGCCGATGCCGCACCGCGCAACCTGTCCTCCACCGTTGGCGGCGCTGCCCGACAGGACACCACCACCCACGTGGGCGCCACGACCGCACGAGAGCGCGCTCGGATCAGCGTGTACTGGACCCCCGAGCGCATGAAGCTGGCAGGGGCCATGGTCCCCGAGATCACCCCCGTGCCCGAGGACGACAACACGCCGGACGACTCGCGGCCGCTTCCCGCGAACACGCCGGACTCCGGGAGCGTGTGGACACACGGCGGGGCGGTGGACAGGAACGTCGGCCGCCTGTTCTTCACCTTCGACGACGGCTACGACGGGAGCTGCACCGCGACGGTCGTCGCCGGCGCCAATCGCAGTACCGTCATCACGGCGGCGCACTGCCTGAGAAGCGTCGGGTCTCCTTCCGCCGACGACACCTGGAACCACAACTTCTACTTCGTGCCCGGCTATCGCAACGGAACGAAACCGCTCGGCGGCTTCACCGTCAGGACCATGGCCACCTCATCCCGCTGGAACGCCGATCCGGACACCACGGAATCGTCGGACGTCGCAGCCGCCGGCTACGACACGGGATTCCTCGTGGCGAACCCCACTGCCGAAGGGAATCCGATCGCAGACATCACCGGAAGCCAGCACATCGGGTTCGGCCGGCCCGTCCAGGACGAGTTCGTCCACACCTTCGGGTACCCGAACTACGGACTCAACGTCCCCAGTGACACATACGTCGGGTCCCGCATGATCCACTGCGCAGGCCCGAGCCACCCCGGCCCGGTGGTCCCCCTGCTGTGGGGTGAGACCTGCGACATGTCCTCCGGCTCGAGCGGCGGGCCCCACCTGGCCCACTTCGACACCCGCACCGGCACCGGCACCGTCGTCGGCATCACCACCTCCGACCAGGAACTCGCGGGCGGGCAGACCCCCACGCTCTACGCCACACGCCTCGGTGACAGCGCGCACCGCCTCTACAACTGGGCACAGTCGCGCTAAGACCCGCCCCTGAAAAGGAGGTTTCTCGCGCGCCGCCGCAACCCGCGCAGTGGGCGGGCCCCAGAAGCCTGCCGCCACCGCAGCCGAACGGCGCCGCGCCGCCCGCAAGGCCGAGCGGCACGCCATCGGCAGATCGCATCCTGTCTGAACACGAGCCGTTGGCGCCCCTTTGCGTGGATGACTTCGCTGAGGCAACGTCACGCAGCGGCTGGTCCCGTCCCAGGCGCTGCGAACGGGCCGACGCGCCCAAAGTTTGCCCCCGCATCGCCCTGCTCTGGGCGGTCTTCGTGTGATCGCTGTGTCCGGTTGGACGGTGCATGAGGAGGCGAAGGCGGGAAACGATATGCGTACGCTTGTAAACGTGCACTGTGGAGGCTGGTATGACCGAGAGCAAGCGTCCTTGGGGGCGCTCAGTGGACGGGCCCTGGTGGCGGTTTGTTCCCAGAAATCGGTGGACGGGCGTCCTGGGCCTCGTCGCTGGAATCCTGTTGGTGGTCCAGATGATGATCGTGCTGGTGGATCGTTCTTCCGCCGGGCAAACTGTTTTCGGTGTCTTCCTCGGCCTGGTGGGGATTGCTCTCATCGTTTCCGGTGTGGATGGCCTCCGGGTGTTGAACCGGCACGAATCCCGCTGACCCTGAAGTGTGAGAGGTAAACGCCGGCGGCTCGGAGGGTGTCAACGGCTTCGGCCAGTCCCGGTCGCGGGGTGACACCGGTCTTGAGCAGATCTGGTGCCTGAATGCCCAGGAGTGCCGGAATCGCCGGGTGGAGATGGACTGATGCCCTTCGGACGACAGCTCGAAGTCCGCGCCGGCCTGAAGCGTGAGGCGGGCGGCTCGTCCGGAGGGGCTGTCGTCCCGGGCGAGAGCGGCTTCAAGGCCGCTGCGGATCACAGGCCTATTCTGTCGGATGCCTGTTGGTGAGCGGCCGGCTTTCGGACAGGTGAAGAAGACCCATCTGTCGGGAGGTGATGAGGCAACTAGCGAGCTTGAGGAACGCTTCGTGGATGTCAGCTCTGTGTTCCCACCGGATGCGAAGGCCTCGGAAGCCGTGGAGCCAAGCAAAGGTCCAGTCGACCACCTACGGGTGGGACCATCCTGTGCCGTGGCGGCCCCGCGGCGGGCGATCGCGGGCATGATTCCGCGAGCGACGGACCTGGTAGCGATAGAAGTCGTGGTCGTATCGCCGGTCGGTGCACATCGAGTCCGGCATGCGACAGGGCTGGCCCGGCCACGGACCGGCGGGACCGCGTCGAGCAGGGGCAGCAGTCGAGTGACGTCGCTGCGGTTGCCGCCGGTCAGCAGGACCACGAGCGCGGTGCGGTGTTCGTCGGCGTCAGGTGGTACACCGATCCAGCTCGGCCCGGTTGACTGGCGAGGGGCCTGTGAGCATCCCCTTCTGGTGCCCTGACGTGGGAGGAGTCGGCCACACACCGCGATCAGCCCAGCCGGGAAGCCTCGTGCAGCCCGACCAGCAGGACCTCCTGCAGCCGATGCCAGACGCCGGCGTCCCTCAGGTGCTGGTGTGCGCAATGCGGCCCAGTGCCTCCCGGTCGGCCGACAGCTTGCTGTCCGGGTACCGGAAGGCCCCTCGCGCTGCGGCGGCAGCGGCTGCAGCGGTTCCACAACTCATCCGAAACGATCCACGCTGAGCTCCCTCGGTGTATCGAGCACTCAACGCTTGCCCAGAGCAAGGCCATCGGGGCCGATCCACCCCATTGCACCAACCGTTACAATAGGACATATCGCCCGGAGAGAATTGCGCGACAAGGCAATGGAACATCCGTGCCACGAAAATGGGACAGGAGTGTCAATATGGCCGCAAAATCCTTCCCGTGCTCCTGGGGTTCTGTAGAATGACGGAACGGCGAAAAGCGAATTCAGTCGGGCCCTGTCGGTGACTCGGCAAAAAGGGCACACGATACGTGCAACGTGCAGCGTTCAACCGGAAAGAGTAAGTCATGCCAAGCGAATTCCCGAAGGTGGGTACGGGTGAAGGGGGGGCCGGTGAATACGGCGTGTCGCACCACTCACATCTGCTTGCATCTGCGCGAATTCCGCCTGGGCCCGCTCCGGAAATGCAGAGGCTGGCTCGTGCCTGGAGTTCCAATATCCTGAATCACGTAACAGATCTTACTCTGTCACCACAGTCGCTGTGGCGCGGATTCCGATTTGACGCGCATGGGCAAAGATTTAACGACGTAGTGCATGCGGAACATCGTTCCGGCGCCGTGAGTGGGACATCCGGCAACGGGGATGAGAGTGACCCGGTGGTCGTCCACTATGTCCTGTCGGGGCAGGTTCAATTCGAGGGCGAGAACAGCAAGATCACCATAAATCCCGGGGAGATGTGTGTTCGCGACTCGCGCAAGCGCTGGCGTTTCTGGTACGACCCCGGAACCGCTTATCGCTGGGTAACTGTACCGCGAAGTCGCGTAAGTCCTCTGCAGTTGAGTGGAGGGCCGCTCGTGGCGACCAGGTCAAATCCAGAAGTCAAGCTTCTGATCGCATACCTTGAAATGGTAAATGATCACGCCTCTTCAGTTATTTCCATGTCGGGGAAAGCGGCAGTCGCAGACGCGACAATAGGGCTTCTGCGAGGAGTGATTTCCGCCAATGCCGCACAGGGGATAACGGATCGGGGAGACGTTCTCGTCATAGCGGCCAAGAAGGTGATCGATGAGAACCTGGAGGAGCGCGATCTGAGTCCCCTGATGGTCGCACAGATTTTGGGTGTCTCGACGAGGACGCTGCATCGGTGCTTCACTGCGGGTGACGACTCCGTAATGAGTTATGTCCGGCGACGGCGCACCGAAGAAGCGCAGAGGGAAATAATCGAATCCAGCGCCACGGTCAGCTTCGGCGAACTTGCAGCAAAATGGCATTTCTCTGACGCAAGTCATTTCACTCGGACCTTCAAGAAAATGTATGGAACCACGCCGACTGCATACTTGGAAAAACTGCGTAGTGCTGCCCATCGATGAGCGGCTTTGACGCGTCAGCGGATCCGTCCCCGCGCCGACCCGCTACGGCGGCAGCCCGGATGCTCGGCACGTCAGGGAGAGGCCCGTGTCGTTGACCTCGACACCGCGGCGCCGCTGGGTCGCGGAGGCCGAGGCCGGCGCGCCGCAGGCGCTCCAGGAAGTCGGGACAGGCGGTGTGCGACTCCGGCGACTCCGGTGTCTTACGCGTCGTGACGCAGGTGTCGGCCGTCGCTTGTTCGTCTCCGCGCACGGACCACGAAGAGTGTCCCGTGCCGTACACGCCGAACGCCGGCCCCTGTGACAGCCTCACGCCAGAGAACGCGGTCGTGCTGTTTATCGATCACCAGATCGGGCTGATGCAACTGATCGACGACATGGCCCTGGAGACGGCCAAGAGCAATGTCATCGGCCTCGCCCGGGCCGCGAAGACCCTCCTCGAACCATTCCGGCCCGGCCGTCCTCCCGGTCCCATAGGCCATGTCAGCGTCCAGGAGGTAGCGCGGCGGATGACCTCGGTCTCGGGGAACAGCGAGGTCAACTCGGGCAGCAGCGCCCCGTTCGGACCCCAGTCGCGGCTGGTGGTGAGGACGACCGGCAGACCCGGCCGTCCGAGTTCCCGCTGATTCGTGTGTAGGCCCCGTCGCTCTGCAAGTTCCGTTTGCGAGGGGCGCGGGAGGTGTGCGGCCGGGTCTGCCCGCCGGGCACTCCTGCACTCACCCGCGCCCTCCGGCAATGGTGACAGGGAGGGTGGCGGCGCACCGGACAGCGGTGAATCCGGGGTCGTGGATGACGGCCGGCCAGGCGGGGGGCTCGGGAGTCCTGTCGGCGAATACTGCTGCTTCGGCGAAGCCCCGCCCTGTCCGTGAGCGATTCGGGCTGCGGCATCCCGGGCGATGCGACAGGCTCTGGGATCGGTCGCCGGGAGGCGAGGTCCGTGGCGGCGACGGAAGCCTGTCGATCCTTTGCGCCAGCGGGGAGGTGTTGTGCGGACCGTCACGTGCACGCCTGCTTCGAACGGGATCGCCTGATCCAGTGCGCCATCGTCGAACTGCTGCTGCCCAGTCCTCGGTCCCGTCCGCGATGGTCGTTCGCGGGTGTTCGGAGCGTGATGGTCTCCGTCGTGGGTGTGGCTGCGTGATGCCGGCGTCATTCCCCGCCGGCGGGGCGACTCGGCATCGGCGGGCGGAGGCCTGTGTCGCGCGGGGTGGTGGTGCGTGGGTTGCCGAGGTGGGCGGTTTGGGCGGGTTTATGTGGTGTGGCGGATGATGAGTTGGGTGGGGAGGGTGACGTGGTGGTTGGGGGTGGTGTGGTTGGGGGTGGTGGTGTGGGTTTGGTTGATGTGGTGGAGGAGGAGGGTGGCCATGGTGTGGCCCATGTGTTGGGTGGGTTGGCGAATGGTGGTGAGGGGCGGGTCGGTGTGGCGGGCGATGGTGGAGTCGTCGAAGCCGATGATGGCGATGTCGTGGGGGATGTGATGGCCGGTGGTGCGGAGGGCGAGGATGGCGCCGGTGGCGGTGACGTCGGAGGCGGCGAAGACGGCGTCGAGGTGAGGGCGGCGGTTGAGTAGTTCGTGCATGGCGGTCTGGCCGCGTTGTTCGGTGAAGTCGCCGTGGGCGATGAGGTGTTCGTCGACGGTGATGCCGGCGTGGTGGAGGGCTGTGCGGTAGCCGGTCAGGCGGGCTTGGGCGGCTTCCATGTCGAGGGGGCCGGTGATGGTGGCGATGGTGCGGCGGCCTTGGTCGATGAGGTGTTGGACGGCGGCGTGGGCTCCGCCTTCGTTGTCGGCGTGGACGTGGGGGAGGGGTTCGTCGGGGGTGCGGCGTCCGGCGAGGACGGTGGGGATGCCGCGTTCGGTGAGGAGGTCGGGGAGGGTGTCGTCGCGGTGGACGGCGACCATGAGGGCCCCGTCGACGCGTTGTGCGGTGAGGTAGCTCGCGAGGCGGTTGCGTTCGTGCTCGTCGCGGGCGAGGACGAGGAGGAGTTGCATGTCGGCGTCGGTGAGGCCGGCGCTGACACCGCGGATGATGGCGGAGAAATAGGGCTCGGAGAACAGCCGGGTTTCGGATTCGGGGATGACCAGGGCGATGGAGTCGGTGCGGCGGGTGACCAGGGAGCGGGCGGCGCGGTTGGGAACGTAGGCGAGTTCGGCGATGGCGCGTTCGACGGCGGCGCGGGCCTGGGGACTGACGTGGGACGAGCCGTTGATGACGCGGGAGACGGTGCCGCGTCCGACGCCGGCCCGGGCGGCGACCGCGTCCAGGGTCGGGCGTCTGGTGCGGGTGGTGGGCCCGGGTGGCTGCGGGGCGGGGGTCATCTTTCACCTTCCGGCGGTGCGCGTGGGCTGCTTCATTGTGGCCCGGGAATCGGGTAGGGGTGTTCCCGGGGGTCCGGTGGCGGCCTGCCGCTGTGGCGCGTCCGTCGTGACCTGCGAGGATTGTGCATCACGCGGTGGTGGCGCAACACGTGGCCGTGACGTGTTGGACACGCTTACGCAACGACGTCGTCTTCAAGTCTTGACATCGGGGCGGGTGAGCAACGAGTCTTCCGGCATGCCGCATGGGAGCGGTCCCACGGTTTGCCGGGGGCGCCCCGCGCGGCTCCGTAGAACCGAAGGCCTTTCCTCCGATTGCGGATCGCACGTGGTGTGACCTGAGCTTTTGCACGGATTTTCGTGTGGGGTGCGGGTGCTGTGCGGCGGTGGGGGGAGGGGTGCGGGCTGTCGAGCGCTGGCGGTCCGTTTCCTGAGGTCCGTTCCCCCACTGGAACAAGGAGTAGTGGAAATGCGCATAACTGGCACCGGCTGCGGTCGCGGCCGCAGTGTGGCGGTGGTGACCGGGTCGGTCCTGGCGGCCTCGGCGCTCGTGCTGACGGGATGCAGCAGCAGTAGCGACGACGGTGGCTCGGATGCTGCCGGCTCCGGCGGCGGGATCACTCTCACCGTGGCTGACTTCGGGCAGTTCGGCTACAAGGAGGCCGGCCTGTTCGACCAGTACCACAAGCTTCACCCGAACATCACGGTGAAGGAAGAAGTCACGGCCAACGAGCAGGACTACTACCCGAAGCTTCTGCAGCAGCTGAACACGGGCAGCGGTCTGGGGGACGTCACGGGTGTCGAGGTCGGCCGGATCAAGGAGGTCGTGGACACCCAGGCGGACAAGTTCGCCGATCTGAGCAAGTCGATCGATGTGAACGACTGGGTGTCGTGGAAGGAGAAGCAGGCCACGACGAAGGACGGCGCGGTCATCGGTGCGGGTACCGACATCGGTCCGATGTCGCTGTGCTACCGCAAGGACCTGTTCGCCCAGGCGGGTCTGCCCTCGGACCGCGAGGCCGTGGCGAAGGCGGTCGCGGGTGGCTGGGAGGACTACCTCAAGCTCGGTGAGCAGTACAAGGCGAAGGCCCCGGCGGGGACGTTCTTCATGGACTCCGCGAGCGCGATGTACAACGCGGTGGTCAGCTCGGACGCCAAGCAGTACTACGACGCGGACGGCAACGCGGTCTACAAGGACAGCGCGGCCGTGCAGCAGGGCTGGAACCTGGCCGCCGAGGCCGCGCAGAAGAAGCTGAGCCAGGGCCTGCCTCAGTTCACCGATGCCTGGACGGCGGCGCTGCGCAAGGGTTCGGTGGCGACGGTGGCGTGCCCGGCGTGGATGGCCAACCAGATCTCGAACAACTCCGGTGACGCCTACAAGGGCAAGTGGGACATCTCCCGTGCGCCGGGCAGCACCGCGGCGAACTGGGGCGGGTCGTTCCTGGCGGTTCCCAAGGGCGGCAAGCACGTCAAGGAGGCCACCGACCTCGTCAAGTGGCTGACGGCGCCGGAGCAGCAGGCGGCGGTGTTCAAGGCGGCCGGTATCTTCCCGTCGAACCAGAAGGCCTACGAGCTCCCGGACGTGAAGAACGCGACGCTGCCGTACTTCAGTGACGCGCCGATCGGGCAGATCTACGCCGAGGAGGCCAAGTCGATCCCCGAGGCGGTGCTCGGCCCGAAGGACGGCGTGATCAAGGACACGATCTCCACGCAGATCAACAACATGGAGCAGCGGGGCACCAAGCCCGACGACGCGTGGAAGGCCGCGACCGACACGATCGACAAGGCGATCGGCTGACCTACCTTCGGTGCGGGCGGCGGTGACGGCCGCCCGCACCGGTCCGGGCACCCGTTCGGGGCCGGGGCGGCGGGGGCCTGCTGTGGCGGGGTCCGTCGCGCCGGCCCGGGGTCGCCCGGGCCGGCGACGGCGCCCGGCGCGAGGATGCGACGCCGGTCCCGTACCCACCCGGTCGAACCCCAGACAAGGACCTCCTCCGTGGCAACAACGACCCCCACCCCGGATGCCTACAGCCCGCCGCCCGGCAACCCCGGACCCGGCTCCGGCGCCGTGTCGGGCAGCCGGCAGGCATGGCGCAGCCGGCTGTGGCGTTTCGACGACGCGGCCTCGCCGTACGCGTACATCGCGCCGTTCTTCCTGATCTTCGGTGCCTTCGGGCTCTACCCCCTGCTGTACACCGGGTGGATCGCCCTGCACCGGGTGGAGATGACGAGTCTGAGCCAGTCCCAGTGGGTGGGCTTCGACAACTTCACCAAGATCCTCCAGGACTCCGAGTTCTGGACGGCGGTCGCCAACACCTTCGTGATCGGTGTGATCTCCACCGTCCCGCAGTTGCTGGTCGCCCTGGGCCTGGCGCACCTGCTCAACTACAAGCTGCGGGCCAGCACGGTGTGGCGAACGGTGATCCTGACCCCGTACGCCACGTCGGTGGCGACCGCGGCGCTGGTGTTCGCGCTGGTCTTCCGGGCCGACGGGGGTCTGCTGAACTGGGTGCTGCACTTCGTCGGGTTCGGCAACACCGACTGGGGCAACGGCGAGTGGACCTCGAAGATCGCCATTTCGGTGATCGTGATCTGGCGGTGGACCGGCTACAACACGCTGATCTATCTCGCGGCGATGCAGGCGGTGCCGGCCGATCTGTTCGAGGCGGCCTCGATCGACGGTGCCTCGCGGTGGCAGCAGTTCCGCAAGGTGACCATTCCCTCGCTGCGCCCGACGATCCTGTTCACGATCGTGATCTCCACGATCGGTTCGATGCAGTTGTTCGGTGAGCCGTTGCTGCTGCAGGGCGGCACGCTCGGGTCCATCGGCGGCAACGAGCACCAGTACGAGACCCTCAGCATCTACTTGTTCAATTACGGCTGGAAGCTGGGGCACTTGGGTCCGGCCGCGGCCGTGGCCTGGGCGATGCTCGTCCTGCTGCTGCTCATTGCTCTGATCAACTGGATCGTCGGCCGGTTCGTGCGCGGACGCGCGGCCTGACGGGAGCGGAATTCGATGACCACGACCAGTCCCCTCAGCACCGCAACCGATCTCCTTCCTGCCGACTCGCCGCAGGGCAGGGGCCGCAGCCGGCTGCGGCTCGGCGCGGGCCAGCAGCTCAAGGCCGGCCCGTTGACCTACGCCGCGCTCGTCGTTGTCGGCCTGGGCTCGATCTTCCCCCTCTACTGGACGCTGGTGGCGGCCTCGCACGACCAGCAGCGAGTGCTGGACACCCCGCCGCCGCTGCTGCCGGGCGGCCGGCTGTGGAGCAACCTGCAGGCGGCCTGGGAGCAGGCGAACCTGGGCAAGGCGATCGTCAACAGCATCGTGGTGTCCGGCTGCATCACGGCTGCCACGCTGTTCTTCTGCACGCTGGCCGGTTACGCGTTCGCCAAGATGCGTTTTCGCGGGCGCGGTGTCCTGATGACCGCGGTGATCGCGACGTTGACGATCCCGCCGCAGCTCAGCGTGGTGCCGCTGTTCATGATGATGTCGGACATCGGCTGGGGCGGGAAGCTGGAGTCGGTGATCTTCCCGACCCTGGTCGGTGCCTTCGGTGTGTTCTTCATGCGCCAGTACCTCATCGAGGCGCTGCCCTACGAACTCGTCGAGGCCGCCAAGGTCGACGGTGCGAACAACCTGCGCATCGTGCGCAGCGTGGTGCTGCCGGTGGCCAGGCCCGCGATGATGGTGCTGGGCATGCTGACCTTCGTGCAGGCGTGGAACGACTTCTTTTGGCCCTTCCTCGCGCTGAACCAGCAAAACCCCACCATCCAGGTGGCCCTCGGCCAGCTCAGCGCCTCCTACACGCCCGACCAGAGCATCGTCATGGCCGGCGCGCTGATCAGCACGCTGCCGCTGCTCCTGGTGTTCGTGATCTTCGGCAAGCAGATCGTCGGGGGCATCATGGCGGGCGCCGTGAAGGGCTGACCCCGCCGGTTCCGCCCGGTGCGCCCCCGGGGGGCGGGGCCCGGTGCGCACCGGGCCCCGCCGGCCCGGTGGGTGGTGGGCCGGGCCGCCTGCCGCTGCACCCGGCCCGCATCCGCCGGCCGCGGGCGGCGCGGCCGGCCGGCCGGACGGTCCGGCCCGGTGCGGCCGGCCCACCGATGACCCCGGGCCCCGGACGGACCGTTCCGGGCGGCGGGCACCCGCCCGGCACCCGTACCCGCCCCGCCCGCCCCGGGGCCCCGTCTCCTTCGGGGCCCGCATCCGCCCGCTGGGGCTCGTCTCCTTCGGGGGCGGGTCTTCGCCCGGCGGGCCTGTACTCGCCGTCCGGGGTGCACTCCTCGGGGCTGTTTGTCGCTTGTTGTCCTTCCTTTGGGCCGGATCCTGCTGTCCGGTTCGTTCAGCCGATATTTTGGGAGCGTTCTCACGATGACCGCCGTACGACCCGAGGCGAGCCCCCGGCCGGCCTCGGCCACTTCTTTCCCGCCCGGTTTCATCTGGGGAGCGGCCACTGCCGCGTACCAGGTCGAGGGCGCCGCTGCCGAGGACGGCCGGACCCCTTCGATCTGGGACACCTTCAGTCACACGCCGGGGAAGGTCCGCAACGGTGACACCGGTGACATCGCCGCCGATCACTACCACCGTTACCGTGACGACGTCGCTTTGATGAAGGACCTGGGCCTGCAGGCCTATCGTTTTTCCGTCTCCTGGTCGCGGGTGCAGCCCACCGGCCGCGGGCCGGCCGTCGAGCGGGGTCTGGACTTCTACCGGCGGCTGACCGACGAGCTGCTGGAGGCGGGCATCACCCCCGTCGCGACCTTGTACCACTGGGACCTGCCGCAGGAGCTGGAGGACGCCGGGGGCTGGCCGCACCGTGACACCGCCCTGCGTTTCGCGGAGTACGCGGGCATCATGGCCGGCGCGCTGGGTGACCGGGTCGGGGTGTGGACGACTTTGAACGAGCCGTGGTGCTCGGCGTTCCTGGGCTACGGTTCGGGCGTTCACGCCCCGGGCCGTACCGACCCGGCCGCCACGCTGCGCGCGGCGCATCACCTGAACCTGGGGCACGGGCTGGCGATCGGTGCGCTGCGTGCGGCGCTGCCGGCGTCCGCGCAGACCTCGATCACGCTCAATCTGCACCAGGTGCGGCCGCTGACCGACAGTGCCGGTGACGCCGAGGCCGCCCGCCGGATCGACGCCGTCGGCAACCGGATCTTCACCTCCCCGATCCTGGACGGCGTCTACCCCGAGGACCTGCGCCAGGACACCCGGCACCTGGTCGACTGGGACCGTCTGGTGCACGACGGCGACCTGGCGGAGATCTCCCGCCCGATCGACGTCCTGGGCGTCAACTACTACTCCCCGACGGTGGTCTCGCTGCCCGCCGACGGCGCCGGCACCACCAAGAACGACGGCCACGGCGCGAGCGACCACTCGCCGTGGACGGGCTCGGAGCACATCGCCTTCCACCTGGCCAACGACAACCTCACGGCGATGAACTGGGCCATCGACCCCAGCGGGCTGCACACCCTGCTCACCGACCTGGCGGCCTCGCACCCCGAACTGCCGCTGATGGTCACCGAGAACGGTGCGGCCTTCGACGACTACGCCTCGCCCGAGGGCGTGGTCAACGACCCGCAGCGCATCGCCTACCTGCACGCCCACCTGGACGCGGTCCGCCAGGCCGTCGCCGACGGCGCGGACGTGCGCGGCTACTTCCTGTGGTCCCTGCTGGACAACTTCGAGTGGTCCTACGGCTACTCCAAGCGGTTCGGCACCATCTACGTCGACTACGCCACCCAGCGCCGCATCCCGAAGGCGAGCGCCCACTGGTACGCGGGCGTGATCCGCCAGAACGCGCTGCCGGCCACCGACGCCTGACCCGGGCCCGGACCCGTCCGGCCCGAAAGGGGCGCCGCCGCCTTCGTGCGGCGGCGCCCCTGCCTGTTCCCGGACCCGCGGCCGGCCCGGCAGTGGCTGATGCCCGGGGCGGGGGATCGCGCATCGCCGTTCCCGGGGACTGCTGGTGCGTCATGGGGTGGCGTCACTGGTGACCTGACCGAGGGCGACCGCGCTGCGAAGCGCGGTAGGTGTGGGCGTGGGTCGGCCGGGAAGCGGGCGAGGCCGGCAGTGGCTGGCGGCCGACACCGCCCTCCAGCCGGCCGGTCCCCAAGAACGCCCTCGAGCGCGGCGCCGCACAGGGGGCCGGGCGGGTCGGGGCCGTCCACGTCCGTTCAGTGGGGGTGGTGTTCGAGCCAGGGCACGATGTGGTCGACGTAGCTGTCCACGTTCGCCAGGGATGTGCCGGGCAGGACCGCGATGAGGTGCCCGATGCCGAAGGTCTGGTCCCAGATGCGGGCGCGCCGGTAGGTGTCGGGGTCGACGGCGCGGCGGAGGGTGTCCCAGCCGTGCCAGGCCATGCAGGCCGCGTCGACGGCGGGGTCGAAGGCCAGGGCCGCATCCCAGTCCAGGACACCGATCAGCTTCCCGTCGGGGCCCCAGTGGACGTTGGAGCCGCCGAGGTCGCCGTGCACGAGCGCGCCCGGGACGGGGTCCAGGGCCATCGCGTGGTCCAGGCGCCGGCGGCCTTCGTCGCGCCAGCGTGCGGGCAGGCGGGGGATGACGTCCTCGGCCAGGACGGCGGCCCAGCCCCGTACCGGGGCCGGCTCCTGGCCGGCGGCCAGGGCGCGGCGCAGCCCGGCCGTCAGCGGTACTTCGCGCAGGGCGCGCAGGAGTTCGCCGATCTGCCGCGGGTCGCCTTCGCCCTCGGGCCATGCCGTGCCGTCGATCCAGGACACGGCGACGGCGGCGCGCCCGTCGAAGTCGGTGACCGCTGTGAGCGGCTGCGGCACGGCGAACGGCAGGCCGGCGGCCCCGATGGCCCGCAGCAGTTCCGTGCGCCGCGGCAGTGCCTGCGCCCCGGACGGTCGCCGGCTGATCCGCACGGCCGCGATGCCGGGCAGCAGCACGACGTGGTGGATGTTGCCGTCGGCTGCCAGCCGGGCCCGGTCCAGCCGGGTGCCCGGCAGGAGTGCGTCGACGATCTCCAGCAGGTCCGCGGGTACTTCGTGGCCCACGCCGTCATTCCCTTCCGATGGTCTGCCCGTTCACCGGGCCCCGGTACGCACCCGCCCGCCGGCGACCGAGCAGCGGCTCTGCCGCCCGGGGGGCCTGGCAGGAGAGGGGGGCGATTCCTGGGGCGGCCGGGTCGAGGAGGATACCCGGCCGTGACGGGAGGCGTCCGCGCCGCAATCGTCGACGTCCACGCAGGTGTGCCGCCGCGTTCGCGACACCGGACCGGCACCGCGCGATGGCCGCGTGGTGCGACCTTGTCATCGGGGCGCTGCGGCCGGCCGGTGCGAACAGCCTCGCCGCCCGGCTGCGGCACGGACGCCCGCCGCGCGGACCGCCCGGTTGCCCCGCTCGCCGGGCTCGGCCGACCGGGAAACAAACGCCCGCCGCGTACGCCGGAGCCCCGGCCCCCGGGGGCAGCGTGCGATCCCACCGGTTGCCGCCGGGTGCCGGACCGCTGCCGGGCCGCTCACCCCTGCACGGCGAACGACTCGATGTAGGCCAGGGCTCCGTGGAGTGCGTCGCGCAGCGGCGTGACGTCGTCGACTGCCTGGTCCAGTAGGGCTCCGCCCTGGAATGCGGCCGTGAGCAGGTGGGCGAGAGCGACCGGGTCGGCCTCCGGCCGCAGCTCGCCGCGCTCGCGCATCGCGCTCAGACCGTTGCGGAACAGCTCCTGCCATCGCTCGAAGCCGTCGGCCACCGCGTCGCGGTGGGAGGGGGTGGCCTTGACGACTTCGGCGGCCAGGGAGCCGAACGTGCACCCGCCGCGCACCATGTCCTGCGAGGCGATGTAGGAGTCGGCCCAGCGGCGCAGCGCGGCGAAGCTGTCCAGCCCGCCCAGAGCGGGGACCTGATGGCGGGCGACGATGGTGTCGGCCTGCCAGGCGAGCACCGCACGCACCAGGGACTCCTTGGTGGGGAAGTGCCGGGTCAGCTGGGAACCGCTGACCCCGGTGGCGGCGCGGATCTGCTCGTTGTTGGTGTTCTGCACGCCGTGCTCGTAGATCAGATCCGCGGCCGCCTTGATGATGCGTTCGCGCGTGGCCAGACCCTTGGGGGTCAGCTTCCGGGCCGACGCTTCGCTGCTCGCAGTCATGGGCCGACCCTACCACGAAAAAGGGGCTTGACAGCCTCTTTCGTGTGGTGTTCCATGAGGTCCGGCCCAAAAAAGGGCTGGCAAGCCCATTTAGGGAAAGGGGTGGACGACGTGTCCGCACAGGCTTCACCGCAGGCAGCCGCCGCGCGGCCCGCCGGCCCGGCCGTGGCAGCCGCGGAGGAGGGCCGTCCGCGGCGCCGGAGCGTCATGACGGTGCCGGGTGCCGCCGCCTGCACGGCGCAGCTCGACTCCTTCGCCGTGGACGTCGCCCTGGCCGGGATCGGCCGGTCGTTCCCGCGCGTGAGTACCGTGGGCGTCTGGTGGGTTCTGCCGCCCTCGCACCCCAACGCCCCACCCCGGGCAGCGCCGTGCGCGACATGAGCCGGCAGGTCGGCAGTGCGTGGGTGTGGCCCCGGTTGCTGTCACCCCCAGCCCGCGGCCGCCGGGTTCGGCCCTGCCCGGGCCGGCCCGGGCCCGGCGCCGGGGTCGCCGCAGCCGCCGCGCTGCTCGCCCTCCGGTCCCGCCGCACACCCCTGACCGCACGGCCGCAGCCACTGGGGGGCCGGAGCGCAAGCGATCACGGCCTCCTGACGGGGGCGGAAGCGCCCCCGTCATCTGCGGCATCGGCCCCGAAAGGACCGGCGCCGCGGTTCCCGTCAGCCCCTGAAGAAACGGAGATCTCCCTCATGGAACGCAACCTCCTCGTGATCGGGGCCACCGGCAAGACCGGCGGCCGCACCACCGAACTCCTGCTCCGGCGCGGTCACCGCGTCCGCGCACTCGTCCGCGGCCTCGACGCACGCGCCGAGCGGCTCGCCGACCTCGGGGCGGACGTCGTGGAAGGCGACGTCCTGGACCTGGACTCTCTGGCCCGGGCGGCCAAGGGGATCGACGCCCTCTACTTCACCTATCCGATCCGCCCCGGCCTGATGGACGCGACCGTGAACGTGGCCCGGGCGGCGGAGGAGAACGGGGTCCAGGCGATCGTGAACATGTCGCAGATATCCGCCCGCCGCGACACCGCCAGCAACGCCGCCCGCCAGCACTGGGTCGCCGAACGCGTCCTGGACCGGGCCCCGGTCCCGGTCACCCACATCCGCCCGACCTTCTTCGCCCAGTGGCTGGTCGACACCTGGGCCGACGGCACCGGCGAACTGCGCCTGCCGTTCGCCGACGGACGCCACGCCCCCATCGCGGAGAGCGACCAGGCGAAGGTGATCGCGGCCATCCTGGAAGACCCCGCCCCCCACGCCGGCCAGATCTACCCGCTGCACGGAGCCGAGGAGCTCGACCACTACGAGATCGCCGAGAAGATGTCGAAGGCGCTGGAGTGCCAAGTCACCTACGTCCCCGTCGAACTCGACGAATTCGCCGCCATCCTGCACGGGCGCGGCGCCCGCCGGACCACCTCGTCCAGCACCTGCTCGCCGTGGCCGTCGACTACCGCAACGGCGTCTTCGCCGGCACCAACGACCTGGTGAGGACGATCGGCGGCAGTGACCCCCTCGACGTCGAGGGTTTCATCGCCCAGAACCGCGCTGCCTTCACCCTGCCCACCGCCTGAATACCGGAGAACACCATGAGCGTCTGGTTCATCACAGGATCGTCGCGGGGCTTCGGCCGGGAAATCACCCGTGCCGCCCTCGCCGCCGGCCACCAGGTGGTCGCGACCGCCAGGAACCCCGAAACCGTCCGCGAGCGGTTTCCCGACGCCGGCGACGCACTGCTCACCGCGCCGCTGGACGTGACCGACCCGCGAAGCATCCAAGCGGCCGTCGACGACGCGGTCGGCAGGTTCGGCCGGATCGACGTCCTGGTCAACAACGCCGGCACCGGCCTGCTCGCCGCCGTCGAAGAGTCCGAGGACGCCGCGGTCCGCGCGGTGTACGAGACCAACGTGTTCGGCCCGCTGGCCGTACAGCGCGCCGTACTGCCGGTACTGCGGCGCCAGCGCGCCGGCCACGTGATCAACATCAGCTCCATCGTGGGCTTCGCCACCGCGCCGGGCTGGGGCATCTACGCCTCCACCAAGTTCGCCGTCGAAGGCTTCACCGAGACCCTCCACACCGAACTGGCACCCTTGGGCATCCACGTGACACTCGTGGAACCGGGTTTCTTCCGCACCGACTTCCTCGATCCCGCCAGCCTGCACACCGGACCCGACGCGATCGACGACTACGCGCCCACCGTCGGTGCGATGCGCGCGGCCGCCGCGAGCCTGAACCACGCCCAGCCCGGCGACCCGGCCAAGGCCGCCCACGCCATCGTCGAGATCGCCGCCACCCCCGAACCGCCCCTGCGCCTTCCGCTCGGCGTAGACACCCTGCACGCCTTCGACGCCAAACTGGACACCTTCCGCAAGGAGATGGACGCCTGGCGTCACGTCGCCCTCTCCACCGATCACGCATAAGGCTGCGCCCTGTACGGTCAGGGCTCCGGCGTAGTGCTCTGACCGCATAGGTTCGCCGGGTCGTTGAGGCCGCCCTGACTTGCAGCGATACCTGGCCACTCGCAGGCGTGGATGGCCACTCCCGTCGCGGCATCGAGCGATGAGTTCCGATACGAACAGAGGTCTTCTTGGGCGGACGTGCTCGCGAGGCGCCAGTAAAGACGCCGCCCAGTCCTCGGATCGTGGGCACGTACGGACTCGACCAAGCCTGATGACCCGTAAGGAGGAGCCAGCGTGAGCGACATTGTGGTCCAGAAGATCGTCCGGCCTGAGCGCGCAGTATCGGGCCCGTGGCTGGAGGTGATCGCCTCGAATCTCGACTACCACCGAGCGACCTTCTTGTGGAAGTGCGAGGGCCTCTCGGATGCACAACTGCGGCTGCGTCCTGTGCGGTCGTCGGCGTTGACCCTGCTGGGGCTCATGCGCCATCTGCAGGGGGTTGAGCGTGCCTGGTTCCAGCGGACGTTGGCGGGCACGACGCCTCGCTTCTTCCCTTATCAGACCTACGTCACCGCTGACGGTGGCGAGTGGTACGACGAGTCGGACGCTACGCCGGCCAGGGACGTCCACGAGGACTACCTGAAGGCGTGCGAGGAGTCGCGGCAGGTGTTCGCGAAGGTGACCGTCGACCTCGCGCGCATCGTGCCGAATCAGGAGTTCGGTGACACCGATGTGCGGTTCGTCCTTGAACACGTGATCGAGGAGTACGCCCGCCACGTCGGCCATGCGGATCTCCTCCGCGAGGCCATCGATGGCGCCACCGGCGAGTAGCCGACCGCTGCGCCCCACGAAGCGTGCCTCGGCCCGGCATGCGACGAATCGCTACCGTACCGACCAGCGGCAAGATAGCCAACCACCCGTGGGTACAGGCTGGTCACCAGGGGTCCTGCGACCGCCCCTGGCCACATATCTCCGGCGGTCACACCGCCGTGGCGAGGGGCCGACCGCCCCAGCGGATACCTTTCTCGCTGCGGATGCGGGCGCGTTCCCTGCGTTCGGCGGCCAGGATGTCGCGGTGGCGGGCGTTGGCGTTGCGCCACCGCAGGTAGGCGTGCAACGCCTGGGTCTGCACGGTGTGGTTGGGGTAGTTCGAGTTGGCGACGGCGAACTGCCGCAGCGGTCCGAAGTGGGCTTCGATGGGGTTGGCCCACGAGGCGTACGCCGGGGTGAAGCACAACTCGACCTTGTGCTTCTTCGCCCAGCGACGGATGTCGGCGCCCTTGTGGGCGGACAGGTTGTCCAGGATCACGTAGACCGGAGCACCGTCGGGACGGGCGGCGCGGATCGACTTCAGCGCGGCCAGCGTGTTCCCGGCGCCCTTCTTGCGCCGGTTGACGCCCCGTAGGGTCTCGTCGCCGACCGAGTAGCAGCCCTGGAAGTACCGCACGGCGTGGGTGCGGTGGTAGGTCGCCGGCACCCGGTCGGGCCGGGTCTGTTCGGCCCAGCAGCTGCCGCCGGTGGGCCGGATTCCCAGTGGGCCGAACTCGTCGAAGGCGAAGACGCGGTCGGGGGAAGCGGTCAAGGACGTGCTCGATGCGGTCGAGCTTGGTGTCGCGCTCGGGGTCGGGGGATTCCTTCCAGGTCGTGGTGCGCTGGAAGGTGACACCGCGGCGGGCGAGCAGGCCGCGTAAGCTCTCGCGGCCGATGCGGATCACCCTGCCGTGGACCTTGCGCAGGTAAGCGGCGAGCTTGCGCAGTGACCAGCGGGTGAAGGGCTGGCCGAGCTTGGTGGGGCGGGTGGTGGCCGTCTGGATGACGACTCCTCGTGGTCAGAGCTGAGTCGGCGGGGACGGCCTCCCGCCCACTTGGGGTCCAGGCAGGCCAGGCCGATCTCGTTGAAGCGGTGGATCACATCGCGCACGGTGTCCTCGTCGGCCTGCACCAGCTGGGCGATCACCGGCACGCGGTTCCCACCGGCCGAGGCCAGCAGCATCATCGCGCGCCGATTGCGCACCGAGCTGGTGCTGCCCCGGCGCACGATCTGCTGCAGCTTCTGCCCTTCCTGGTCGGTCAGTCTGCGCACGCGGACAGGCTCGGCCACCGCACCTGCAGCGGTCGGATCGGACGTCGCCCATATCCAGCCGTCGGCGGAGGCCGGCCTCGATGTTCTTCACGCTGTCCGCGTGGGCGGGCTCCGATGGCGATGCTGCGCCAGACGGCCATCGCGCGACGCGCGTTGCCGGTCCGCCTCTGGGCGGCGTCCTCGGCGAAGGTGGTGTCTCGGACATGGTGCACGACATCGGTCTTCCCGTGGTCGCGGGCGAGTTCTTCTGGTTGTCCTTGACGATCACGATGTATTGGGCGCCCCGGCCGAGGAGGCAGTCGGCATTCCCGTGCCGGATTGCATCGGACGGTTGCAGGCTGTCCGGGGCGGGCCGAAGCTGTGGCATGACCGGCTGAGCGGGCGTCACCGGCCGGGCTGTGCCCGTGGCCTGGGAATGTGGGCCGTGGAGTGCGGGCGAGTCCGGTGTCTGGCCGTGACTGCTGTCTCCGGCGGTGTGGCCGCTGCCGGTGCGGGACGGACACGTCCTGCTCAGGCGTGCCTGCTTCAGCGAAGGCGGCAGGAACGGCGGGGGTGGCGGACGGATGCCGAGGTGTGTTGATGTCGGCTTCCGGGCTGATGGGCGCTGGGAGCCCGGTGGCACTCACCGATTCACTCACCGAAATCAGGGGTCAAAGTCACAATCCAGCAGCATCATCTGGGGTCGGTGAGTGGCCACTGATCACCGGTGAGGAGCAAGGGTCCGCTCACCGTCGCAGGTCACGGGCTCCTCGCAGACGTCACCGGCTTGCGCTGTGCCCGTGGCCACGCACCGCCGGGCCGGCCGGACCGGCGTGAGAAGTCGCCGAGCGGGCGTGCTGCACCGGTTTCCGGCATCCCCTACCCCCCGGCCCGGGGTCGCGATCGGGTGGGGTCCTCCCGATCCAGGACTTTGACGTTAATCGACCGGTCGTCTACCTTGGTAGTCGACCGACCGGCTAGTTGTTGGTCGGGTAAGACCGACCGGCAATAGGTGGCCGCTGTGCGTCTGGGAGATGGTCTGGATGCGGCACGGGCACGGGCCTGCGTGATCATGGAGTTCTCTACGCTC
>NZ_JBIVNJ010000031.1:0-106572 GCF_044753585.1 Streptomyces sp. NPDC088354
CGGCGGCGGAACAGTCACAGCCATACCTGGAACCCCTGGGTTCCGCCGATCCTACGAGTGACCGGTGCGAACCCATGAAGAAGGTAGGGCAACAGCCATGCCGGGCCCGGAGGCCAGCGGCCCTCTTGCAGGACCGCGAAAAACATAACGGGGGCAGGGCTGCTGGAAGGCGGCTGCGGTGGCGCGTTGCGTGATCAGGCCGGCCACCATGCGGGCCCGGCACTTGGCCGGAGCCGCGGGTGGCCCGGGCGGGTAGCCGGACACGATGGGCGTCGCTGGCAGCGTTGCGGCTTCGCGCAGCAGATTCGCCCCCGTTGTCCAAGGGCGGCCGTCCGGCAACTCCCGCTCGGTGCTGGTCGGCTCGGGCAGGGCCGGGCCTGGGTCCGCGGCGAGGGTCATGAGGGCTTGTGGCCGGCGTGGATAGGGGCGACGACCGGCCGGCCGGCACCCCTACAGCCATTCCGCCACACCGGCGAGTGAGCATAAGAGACCGTCCACGTTCCAGAGAACACGGGCGTCGCCCCGCGTGTAAGATGGCACAAATAATCTAAAATTCGGGTCGCCGCCCTGGCCGGCCGAGGCGGGCACCCACCCGCTCGAGCACCCTTGCGTCACGGCAGCCGAAGGGCGAGGAAGGGCGAGCAAGAGCGGAGCCCTGGAAGTATCCCGCGGCCTGAGGGCCTACATGGCGGGCCCGCACATCATGGCCAACGCATCGCCTGCTCAGCGAGGTTCGAATGACCCTGCCGTCGCTACTGCTGGTGCCCGGAGCGTGGCACAAGCCCGAGCATCTGCAACTCCTCATCGATGACCTGTCCGGCATCGATGTCCACACGGTGGCTCTCACTTCGTCCGGTGATGATCCCAAGACACTGGGCGATATGTACTCCGACGCAGCTGCCGTCAAGAGTGCGGTCGAGGCGATCGATGGGCCTGTGGTCGTCGTCGCGCACTCCTACGGCGGCATCCCTACCACCCAGGCCCTTGTCGAGACGCCCAACGTCAAGAGCATTGTCTACCTCGCCGCGTTCCAGCTCGACGCCGGAGATTCCCTGCTGTCGAGCGTGGGCGGCAGCCCCGCGCCCTGGTGGGAGTTCCACCGGCAGGAGGGGGTCGGCGACTTTCTGACCGTCTCCGGCCCGGTCGACGTGCTCTACGGTGACGTGGACGGGGGCGTTGCCGAGAAGGCGGCAGTAGCTTTGGGTTTCCAGTCCTACGCCGCCATCACCCAAAAGCTCACCGCGGTTGCCTGGCAGACGATTCCCAGCACTTACATCATCTGCGAAGCAGACAAGGCCGTCCCGCCCTTCGCCCAGGAACTCTTCTCCGAGCGCGCCAATAAGACCCTGCGGCTGGAGAGTTCGCATTCACCCTTCCTTTCCCGGCCCTCCGTGCTGGCTCAGCTCATCAGGCACGAACTCACCCTGGCCTGACCCGGCCGCTGCGGGCCCGGGTTCCAGCCGAAGCCTGAGGCCGACCGCCCGAAACTCTCGGTCGACAAGCGGGCCGTCGGCGGCGAGGGGAAGCTCGCTCTGCCGCGGCGGGGCTACGAGGGGCTGCGACGCCGGGTCCGCGAGCTCGCGCGCCACGAGCCGGCCGGGCTGCGACAACTTGCCGAAGGACGCCCCGGGCCCGGTGCTCACCGCCTGCGTCTCGGGGGAACGGTGAGCACCAGACGCCGAAGTCCGCTGCGGGCGTGACGCCCTGAGGACCCGGCGATGCGCACCGGCTGGTGCCGTTGAGCGGTGGAGCGCATGACCAACTGCAGCCCACCACCTGGCAGTGGGTTCGGTGACGCGCGCCGGGCAGTCGGACGGCCACTCCAACGGGCGCCCCTCACGGCCCGGTACGGCTGGGTGCGTCCGCCGGGGGCGGGTGCGCGGCGCGGCTGCTATTGGTGCGGGCTGAGGCGACGGAGGATGCACAATTCGTGGTGCACGGCCTGTCGCCTCGAGGCGGCCGACTGGTGACGACGCACCGTGCCTGCAGCAGCGAGGACGACTACGTGGGCGCGGCGTTCTCCGGCCGCGGCCTGCTGTTGATCCTGCGGTCGGACTGCCCGGATCCGAACCTGGTGGTCGACGATCCGCGCTGGGTGGGATGGCGGGGCACGGCTGCGCACCGGTGGGGGAGCGGCTGACTGGCCGGCCTTCCGGCACGATTACCCGTCCGCGTCCTCCTCCCGGAACTGCAGGACGAGGTGGCCGCGAACGCCCCCCGCTTCGAGGAGGCGGTGGGCGTCAAAAGCCTGTTCCGGAGGAAGGGCCCCGGCGACCCGCAAGGTGAGGACGCCGTCCTCCGCCTGGGCGCGCAGGCGGTCGAGTCGGACGTGGTCGCCGAGAGAGTCGGGGACGTTGACCTGGCGCAGGCGGACGCAGCGGCGGCCGAGTTCGCCGGGCGGCGTGGCTTCGGCGCCTTCGCCGAGCAGTACGGCGATCCCTCCGCCGGGCCGGACCGCGGGCGTGAGGGTGGCCGAGCCGAGGACGGCTGCGTCCAGGAGGCCGTGCACGCCGCCGGGGGCCGCCCGCAGGATGTGGTCGGTGACGGCAGCGCCGCGGGGTAGCACGGAGTCGGCGCCGAGCGCGTGCACGACTCCCGGTCGGCGGGTGAGGCGTCGGCGATGACGGTGAGGCCGTCGGCCTTGGCGAGCTGGACGGCGTATCCACCGATGACGCCGGCCGCGCCGATGACGGCGAGGGTCTGTCCCGGGGCCAGGGCGAGCAGGTCGAGGGCCTGCCTGGCGGTGAGGCCGTTCATGGGGAGGGTCGCGGCCTGGGTGTATGTAACGCCGGCCGGTGCACGGACGACCCAACTGGCGGGGAGGACCACGTATTCGGCGTAGCCGCCGGCGTGTTCCATGAGCGGCATGGTCATGGCCGTCACCCGGTCACCGACGCGCGGGCCGGTCACGACTCGGGGCCGATCTCGTCCAGTACGCCGGCCGTCTCCATGCCGGGTATGCAAGGCGGCCCCGGCGCCAGGTGGGCGATCGCTCCGTTGCGCAGGTAGCGGTCCCCCGGGTTGACGGTCGCGGCGTGGACCCGGATGCGGACCTGGCCGGGACCGGCGTGCGGCTCGGGAATCTCGAAGACCTCCAGGGCTTCCGGTCCTCCGAAGCGGGACACTCCGACGGCTTTCATGGTTCTCCGTGCGGCGGCGCCCCAGAGGTTCGCACCGGGTCAGTTGGTCTTCTGCGGGGCCCGGTAGGGGCCCGTGTCGGGGAGGGTGTCCATGCGGTACCGCTTCAGCACCGATCCGGTGATGTACCAACGTCCGTCGATGCGCTTGTAGGTGTCGTGGTACTGGCCGTAGCCGTGGAAACCGCCGCCTGCCTTCAGGCTGACGTAGTCCTCCATGACCCAGGTGCCGGTTGCCGTGTCCCCCTTGACCGTGATGTTCGGAAGGAGGCCCTGGTGTGCGGTGGGGGCGTCGGCGATCAGGGTCTTGGTGGCCTTGACCAGTTCCGCCGGGCTGTTGAATTCCTGGCCGGTGTTGATGTGCGCGTCGGGCGTGAACAGCGCCTGGAGATCGGCCCACTGCTTGGTGTCGATGTCCTGGAAGTAACGGGCCTTCAGCTTCTCGATGTCCTGGATGTCCGCGAGGTTGCGGACGGTCGCGGCGGTGGAAGCGCTGCCGGCCTTGTCGTCGTGCGAGTGGTGCGCGTTGGCCGTCGCGGTACCGGTGGCCACTCCTCCGGCCAGGAGGAGGGCGGCGGCCGTCACCATGGCCGCCCGCTTGGAGAACCGGCGGTCGGAGGCAGTCTTGCTGCGGTCGGAGGTCATTGGTGTCCCTTTCTGGTGCGGCATTCAAGTGCCGCGTTCGGGTGCCGGCGTTCGGGTAGCGCCCGTTCGGCGGCCCCCGAGGCCAATGCGATGCAGTGGTCCCGGCGGACCCCGTCCCTACGAGACAGAGGGGCCACGTCGGCAGGTTCGTCACCACACTGTGCCGGGCAGAACCGACGCTACGAATAGTGGAACGTTAAGTCAAGTTAAAGGAGGTGATCATCAATCGACCGCCACGCATGCCACGGCTGGACGGCGTCCGCATGCCATGGGGGCGGCCGATCCTTAGGCACGGAAGCGGACCTTGGTGCAGGTTCGGGACGCCAGACTGCGCCTCGATGTTCTGATACGCTCATTCCATAATCTCGGACGTTCCCGCCTCGTCGGGCAACGAGCGACCGGCCGCAGGCCGAGAGGTCCTGACCCGTCGGGGTCGGCCTCCCCCTTTCCTCTCGCCCTTCCTCAGGAGCACGCACATGTCCACGACCACCCTTCAACCGGACCCCCGGCGCTGGAAGGCGCTGATCTTCATCGGCATCGCCCAGCTGATGGTCTTCCTGGACGGGGCGATCATGAACATCGCCCTGCCGTCCGCACAGCACGACCTGGGCTTCTCTGACGGCGGCCGGCAGTGGGTCATCACCGCCTACGGCCTCGCCTTCGGCGGCCTGCTCGTCCTCGGCGGACGGCTGGCGGACCTGCGGGGCCACAAGAAGATCTTCGTCACCGGCCTTGTCGGATTCGCGGTGGCCTCGGCCGTGGGCGGCCTGTCGCCCAACCTCCCCACGCTGCTGGCGGCACGCGCGCTCCAGGGCGTGTTCGGCGCGCTGCTCGCCCCCGCCGCACTCGCGCTGATCTCACTGGGATTCACCGACGCGAAGGAGCGGGCGAAGGCGTTCGGCGTCTACGGAGCCATCGCCACGGCCGGCGGCGGCGCCGGCCTGCTGTTCGGCGGCGTCCTGACGCAGTACGTCAACTGGCGCTGGGGCTTCTACATCAACCTGCCGATCGCCGCGATCGGTATCGTCGGCGTCCTGAAACTGGTGGGGGCCGACAGCCGGCAGACCCGCCGTGGGCGTCTGGACCTGCCCGGAGCCGTTCTGGCCACCGGCGGCACCGTCGCCCTGGTGTTCGGCTTCGCCAAGGCGGAGGACGACGGCTGGGGCTCGACCATGACCATCGGCATGTTCGTCCTGTCCGTGGTGCTGCTGGCGTCCTTCGTCCTGCTCGAGTCGAAGGCGAAGTCGCCGCTGCTGCCGCTGCGCGTCCTGACCGAGCGGAACCGGGCCGGGGCCTACCTGTCCCTGGGCCTGTCCGTGATCGCCATGTTCGGCATGTTCCTCTTCCTGAGCTACTACTTCCAGTTGGTCAAGGGATACTCGCCCGTGATGAGCGGGCTGGCCTTCATCCCCATGGCGGTCCTGCAGGCGATCGGCTCCACCCAGATCGGCGCCCGCCTCTTCCACCGCGTGCGCCCCGGCGTGCTGATGAGCGCCGGATTCGCGGTTTCCGGCATCGGTGTGCTGATGCTCTCGCTGCTCGACGCCGATTCGTCCTTCGCCTTCATCGCGGCCGGTGAGATGGTGGTCGGCGTCGGCATCGGCACCGCGTTCATGCCTGCCTTCGGCCTGGGCGCCCATGGCGTCGAGGCCCGCGACGCCGGCGTCGCCTCCGCCATGACCGGAGCCGCCCAGCAGATCGGCGGCTCCATCGGCACCGCGCTGCTCAACACCATCGCCGCCCGAGCGACGGCCGACTACCTGGCCTCCCGCCACAGCGCCGGACCCGTGGACAAGGCGGCGCTGGTGCACGGTTACGCGGTGGCCTACTGGTGGGCGGCGGGCTTCCTCGCCGCAGCCGCGCTCATCGCCTTCTTCGCGGTCAACGTGGGCAAGCCCCCCGCTCAGAAAGCAGGGGCGGCCGACGACGACGACCTCGCCGCGCTGGACCTGCGCCCTGCCCACTCCTAGACACCGGACATGTGAAGCACCCCGCGGCCGAGCCGCGGGGTGCTTCACATGTCCGGTACGGGCAATTTCAGCCGAGAGCGTCGAGGGCGACCTCCGCGACCGCGGCGAGCGAGGCCCGGTCGGGGTTGATGGCCCCCCGCACCCGCAGCCCGTGGATCGTCACGATGAGATACCGCGCGAGGTCGCGAGGGCTGCGGCCGGCGGGCAGTTCGCCCTTCGACCGGGCCCCCACGATGACCTCGTACAGCGCGTCCTCCAACGAGGTAGTCGTGGCACGCACATGGGCGGCGACCTTGGGGTCATGGGAGATGCGCTCCATCGCCGCGCCCACGATCAGGCAAGCCCTGCGGCTGCCGTCCTGCGCGATCGTGTCGACGGTGTCGAGCGGCTCCTCACGGATCAGCTCCCGGGCGGGGGCCCCGGCACGCAGGATGTCGATCAGGGGCAGGGCGTGCTTCTCCCGGTAGCGGTCCATGGCGGCGAGATACAGCCCCTCCTTGCTGTCGAAGGCGGCGTACAGCGATCCACGCCCGACCCCGGTGGCCACCACCAGGTCCTGCACGGACGTGCCCTCGTAGCCCTTGGCGTGGAAGGCGTCCAATGCCGCCTCCACCGCCACTTCGGTGTCGAACTCTCCGGATCCTGGCCATGCCGACCAGCTATCCGAATCGGGAATGATCAGTCAGTTAACGCCGGGAGCCGCACGTGCCCCCGAACAGTAGGTGTGTCGCCCACCCGGCACTAACGTAGACCTATTTTGACTTCTCATTCCAGATAGCGTTCACTGGGGAACGCGGCCAGGGAGACAGCAGCAATCCGGTCTCCGGCCGCCCCCTTACCCAGGGCATTCGCCCGCCCGGACACGCACACGCCGGACACACGCACCCCACGTCACCGGGACACTCGCAGGAGCAGACACATGAGCACCATCGGTATCGGCATCATCGGCGCGAGCCGGCACGGCTGGGCCTCGATCAGCCACGTCCCGGCGCTCAAGGCGCTGCCGGACTTCGAACTGCGCGCGATCAGCACCTCGCGCCAGGAATCCGCCGACGCCGCCGCGGCCGCTTTCGGCGTGGGAGCGGCCTTCGACAACCACGCGGAGCTGATCGCCCACCCGGGTGTGGACGTCGTGGTCGTGGCGGTCAAGGTGCCCCACCACCGGGAGCTGGTCTCGGCCGCGATCGACGCGGGCAAGACCGTCTACAGCGAGTGGCCGCTCGCACTGGACGGGACCGAGGCCGCCGACCTGGTCCGCCGCGCCGAGACCGCCGACGTGCGCACCGTCATCGGCCTCCAGGGCCGCTACCACCCCGAGCTTCGCTACGCCCGCCAGCTGATCGCCGAGGGCAGGATCGGCAGGGTCATCGGCACCACCATGGTCGGCTCGGGCATGGTCTGGGGACCGCAGACCACCCGGGCGCACGCGTACTGGTACGACAGGACCCAGGGCGCCACTCCGCTGACCGCCGCCGCCCTGCACGCCATTGACGCGCTCAGCGCGACCCTCGGGGAATTCACCCACCACTCGTCCAACCTCGTCGTGGGGCGCCAGGAGGTCACCGTGACCGACGACGGCAGCGTCCTGCCGGTGACCGCGGCCGACCAAATCTCCCTGATCGGCACGCTGGAGGGCGGGGCGGCCGCGTCGGTCTTCTACCGCGGCGGCACCTCGCGCGGTGACAACTTCCGCTGGGAGATCAACGGCACCGACGGCGACCTCGTCCTGACCGCGGGCTGGGGGAACATGCAGATCGCCGACCTCACCTTGCAGGGGGGCTTCGGTGACGACGCCGCCGTCTCCCCGATCGAGGTACCCGCCGAATACCGCGCCGACATCCCCGAGGAGCTCGCGGGTCCCTCCCGGAACGTGGCCGCGCTCTACTCGCACTTGGCCCGCGACCTGCGTGACGGCACCCACACCGTCCCGGACTTCTCCTACGCCCTGGCCCGCCACCGGCTCATCGATGCCATGCAGGGCCCCTCGACCTGACCTGGACACCGCCGTGAACGGATTCACCTGAACGGTTCCGGATGACGCGCGTGAGCCCCTGACCTGGGCGAAAACCCAGGTCAGGGGCTCAGTGCACAGCGCTCGGCAATATCGGGCGGCCATCAGCCATCCCCAAGGCCGTGAAGTTGACGGGTCTCGTGGTGTTGTCCAGGGCGCGTGATGGTGGTTTGGCCGGATGTGAGGAGCGGAGCCCCGGTAGAACTGGCAGTCGGCCAAGACAAGCCGTTCACAAAGACCGGAGGCTCCACTGTCCGGACAGTCTGCCATCACCCGTGCCGTCCAGGTGGCCGAAGGCCTCTTCGCACCAGGGCATCTCGGTGAGCTCATGCAGCTCGTACCCTTCGAGACGGTCGACGAGGCGCTGGGGGCGAGCAGGGCGGTGCAGACGCGGCTGCGGGATCTGCCGTCCCGGGTCGTGATCTACCTGATCTTGGCCGCGTGCCTGTTCCCGGAGGTGGGATACCCCGGTGTGTGGCGCAAGCACACCGGGGCACTGGCCGGTCTACCCGTGGCCATGCCCTCGGCGAGCGCGCTTGCCCAGGCGCGCCGCCGGGTCGGAGCCAAGCCACTGCGGTGGCTGTCGCTGTCCGACCCGCTGCGCGGACCGGCTCCCAACCGCGCACGGCGCCGGGGCCAGCTGGCGCGGGCTGCTGGTGGTCGCAGTGGACGGCACCATCCTGACGGTTCCTGACACCCTGGGCCGTTTTGAGCACGTTCACCAAGCAGGTGGGCAACCATGGCGGGACCGGCTATCCGCAGGTTCGCCTGCTGACGCTGGTCGCCTGCGGCACCCGCGTCACCGTTGCGTTTGTAGGTCGCCTTGGGCGTGGACTCGTGCAGGGCCATGGCATCGGCCTTGAGCTCGTCCGAGGTCCTTCATCGCCATCGGCGGTGTTCTCGCTTCCTCCGGATCGAGCAGATCCGGTATCGGGGTGTCCACCACTCAGGGGGAGGCCCCAGCCACCCGAAGCGGAGATCCATACGGGCTGGGCTCGAAAACGGTTCCGACGGTCGCAGACCGCGTCGTCAGTCAGGCCGGTGGCCAATTACGCATAGCCGCGTCGGCCACCTCTTGCAGGTTCTCGCACGACGCCCCGCCCGCAGCCTGCACGGCCAGGCCGTTCGCGATCGTCATGACGTAGCGCGCAATCCGTTCCGGGTCAGCTTCGGCAGGCAGGTCCCCCTCCTGGACGGCGAGCTGGAACCGTTCCCGGAGCAATGCCTGGCCGTGCGCGCGCCATTCGGCCAGGGTGTCGTGGGCAACTCGTCCGGTCTCGCCGGTGGCCAGTGCGCCCTGGACGCCGAGGCAGCCAGCGGGCAGAGCGGGCATGGTGGTGGCGCGGGCTGCGCCGGCGAGGAAAGCCGCGGCGGCCTCGCGGGCGGTGGGTGCCTCCAGCGCTTCGGTGACGTAGCCACCGGGGCCTTCCTCGTAGCGCTGCAGCGCCTTGCGGAACAGGTCCTCCTTGTTGCCGTAGGCCGCGTACAGGCTCTTGCGGGAGATGCCCATGGCCTCGGTCAGGTCGGCGAGGCTGGCGCCTTCGTAGCCCTGCGCCCAGAAGACCATCATCGCCCTGTCAAGCGCCGCCTCGGCGTCGAACGTCCGCGGGCGGCCGATCTGCGATGTGTGCATGCCCTCATCCTACCGCTTGTGCACCGATCGGTGCTGAAGTGCTACTCTCGATTTATGCACCGAACGGTGCGGAAGTTTTCGCAGTTCAGATCGCTGCAGCACGACTGAAAAGAGGAACGTCATGGCCGAGCACAATCTGCGGGACTGGTACATGCGCTACGCCGACGCGCTCAACGCCCACGAGTTCGACCGCATGGACGAGTTCATCGACGACGAGGTCATGCTCGGCGGCCGGCCCGGCACCCGCGACGACGTCGTCACGGTCCTGAAGGGGATTGCCGACGCTGTCCCGGACATCCGCTGGGAGATCGACGAATTGCTGCTCGATCGGGACGGTATCGCCGTCCGTGCCATCAACACCGGCACGCCGGTGAAGGAATGGCTCGGCGTGCCGGCCTCCGGCGCCTCGTTCAAGATCGTCGAGTACGCCATCTACAAGGTCCGTGACGGCAGGTTCGTACAGATGACGAACCTGCACGACTCGGCCGAGATGCTCCGACAGCTGACCGCCTGACCGCATAAGGGGGATCGTGCACAGGCGACAGACCCGCCGGGGGTGAAGCTCCGCAGCACGAAGTGACGCGGACACCGGCGAACCGGATGCGGCGCCACCGAGGTCTGCGGTCGCCAGAGAGAAAGCATCTGATCCTGAACCCCGTTGTGGCAGGTCAAGAGGCATCGCCCTGAAATGGGAGCTGTGAGAAAACGTTCGGGGGAGGACGCAGTGGCCGTTCCCCGCAACGGAAGCCTCTGAACTTGATGTGGCGCAAGCGCAAGAAGTGGTAGTGGTGCGCCTACCACCAGGTCCCGGAAAGGAAGAAGAGAGCAGCATCAAGAGAAGAAGCCTGGAGCACGAGGACGGCACCCCCGTGCTGAGCGTGGTCAACGAGGGCGGCACCATCCCAAACGGCTCCCTGATGGGGGACACCGTCCGTGAGGGCGCCCGTCGGTTGCTCGACGCGGCCGTGGACGCTCCAGGACGGCCCCCTTGTCAGGAGACGCATCTCGTCTGAAGCGCCGGCCGGCGGGTGGGTGACGCACGGCCGGCGTCGTCTCATCGGTCCCATGCGAGTCAGCTGCCGAGGCGAAGGGCGTGTCACCCTTGCGGCACAACGATCACGTGTCCGAGATCACGGGGAACCTCCATGCCAAGGTCACCCGTTCGGCGGATGGTAGGCACCCCCTGGACCGCGCCGTCGTGTCATGGCGATGACCACCGGGCACGTCAGAAGGCCGCACATGGCAGAGGCATACCGCGAAGAGAGCAGGTCAGCCAGCGCGCGGCAGGTCATTCACGGGACCGGACGTAGTGTCGTCCTCGGAAGACGGGTCTGAACCGGACGCTGGAAGCCAGTCCGTGCGGGTGGAGGCTGGCCGGGTGCTCGCCGAGCAGCGGCGGCCACCCGGAGGGAGACACGTATGAGCATCAGGACGCACCCGGTCGGCAGCCAGGGACTGGCGACGTCGGTCGAAGGCCTGGGCACCATGGGGATGACCGCCATGTACGGCACCCGGGACGACGCCGGGTCGGTGGAGACGATCCACCGGGCGATCGAGCTCGGGGTGACCCTCTTCGACACCGCCGACATGTACGGCCCCTTCACCGGTGAGGAACTGCTCGGGCGCACGGTGGCGCCCCACCGGGACCGAGTGCTGCTGGCGACGAAGTTCGGCGGGCTGACACTGGACGATTCCGGGAAAGTCGTCGGTGGCCCGAACGGCCGACCGGAGTACCTGCGGCGAGCGGTGGAGGGCTCCCTGCGCCGGCTGCGCACGGACCGTATCGACCTGTACTACCAGCACCGCGTGGATCCGGACGTGCCCGTGGCCGAGACCTTCGGGGCGCTGGGAGAGCTCGTCACCGAAGGCAAGGTGCGTTACCTCGGCATCAGCGAGGCGTCCGCCGACACGATCCGCGCCGCCCACGCGGTGGCGCCACTGTCGGCCGTGCAGACCGAGTACTCATTGTTCACCCGGACGGTGCAGAGCAACGGCGTGCTCGACACCGCACGCGAACTGGGCATCGGCTTCGTGGCCTACGCCCCGCTGGGCCGCGGCTTCCTCACCGGGCGGCTACGCACGCTTGACGACCTGCCGCAGAGCGACTGGCGGCGCACCGCCCCTCGCTTCAGCGACGAGAACTTCGCCCACAATCTCGCCCTCGCCGACAGGGTGCGCGTCATCGCCGAGAAGCTGGACATCACACCGGGGCAACTGGCCTTGGCGTGGGTACTGTCCCAGGGCGTCACTGCCATTCCCGGCACCAAGCGTCGCGCCTACCTGGAGGAGAACGTCGTCGCCGCGGCGCTCACCCTCGACGCCGGCACGCTGAGCAACCTCGACGAGGTGATCGCCGCCGACGAGGTGACGGGTGAGCGGTACTACGCGGAGGGAATGAAGGCCATCCAGGAATGAGCGATGCCATGCACCACAACGACCTCGGTGGTTTCCTGCGGGCCCGCCGCGAGGCACTGCGACCGTCCGACGTCGGGTTGATCGCCGGCGGACGCCGCCGCACCCCCGGGCTGCGGCGGTCCGAGGTGGCCCTGCTGGCGACCATCTCCGTCGACTACTACGAGCGGCTGGAGCAGTCCCGCAACGCCCACCCCTCGCAGGAGATACTGGCGAGTCTGGCGGGAGCGTTGCGTCTGTCCGTGGACGAGCGCGACCACCTCTACCGGCTCGCCGGCTACGCCCCGCCGCTTGCCGGGGGAGCAGGCAGGTACGTCGACCCGGCGATGATGTTCCTCCTCGACGCCTTGACGACGGTGCCCGCGCAGGTCATGGACGACCTGTCCACGCTGGTCGCCCAGAACCGGCTCAGCCAGGCCCTGTTCGGCACTTGGGCGCTGGGGGACACCCGGGCCGGCAACGTGACGTGGCGCTGGTTCACCGATCCGGCGTCGCGCGCGCTCAACGTCGCCGAGGAGCACGAGGCCATCGGTCGGGGCTACGCCGCGGATCTGCGGGTTGCCGCCGCACGGCGCGGCAGTGACGCGGTCGCGGACCGGCTGATCGATGATCTGCTGCACGCCAGCGAGGAGTTCACGCGCTACTGGAACGAGATGGCCGTCAAGCCGCTGAGTTCCACGCGGAAGCGGCTGGTGCATCCGCACGCCGGGCCGCTGGACGTGCAGTGCGACATCGTGGTGAGTGCCGCCACGGGCCACCGCATGGTGGTCTTCAGGCCGCAGCCGGGTTCGAGTACCGCCGAGCGGTTTGATTTCCTCGAGGTGATCAGCGAGCGGATCCTCGACATCTGACCTGGCTGCGGACCCGCTCACCTCGCCGTCGGCGATGTGCGAGCGGTCGGAGGCGGTTTTCTCCGTCAGACTCCCCTGCGAAGGCGACTCCCGCCAGGCTTGACGAGGCTTGGCCCGAACGTACGGAGCAGACGCCCGCGGTTCGAAACCGTCCGCGACGCACCAGCCCCCGACGCATGGCAAGGCCCGGGTCGTCCGGCATGGTCCGGATGACCCGGGCCTCGATCATTGGCCGCCCGTCAGGCGGTGCCGAACGGGTTGCCACGGGGAACGGGGCTTTGTCCCCTGGCCGCCGCCGCTGCCCGGCCTGCGCGAACTGCGGGAAGCGTGAGCGTTGACGCCGCTGATCATGCGAGGGCCGTGGACCGTTGAGGACGCCCTGGCCCTGCCCGAGGACCCGGATCGAGCTGGCCGGGGGCGCGTGATGCTGTCACGCGTGGTGCTGTCACGCGTGGTCGCGGGCCAGCAGCTCGCGGAGCGCGTTCACCACCTCCCCCGGGGCCTCCTCGGCCATGAAGTGGCCGCAGTCGACGGCCAGATGACAAAGATCCGCTGCCCAGGCACCCCACAGGGCGGCGGCGTCGAAGCCCAGGACCGCGCCCCAATCCTGCTGGAGCACGGTCACCGGCATCTCCAGCCGGCGGCCCGCCTCGCGGTCGGCCCGGTCGTGCGTGACGTCGATCCCGGCCGAGGCGCGGTAGTCCGCGACGATGGAGGGGACGGCGGCGCGCGAAGCGGTGAGGTAGGCGGCGCGGACGTCCTCGGGGATCGCTTGCGGGTCACGGGCCCACTGGTCGAGGAAGTGCCCGAAGAACGCGTCCGGAGCGGCGCCGATCATCTGCTCGGGCAGTCCGGGCGGCTGGGCCATGAGGTAGAGATGGAAACCGACGGCCGCACTGGTGCCGCGCATCACGTCCCACATGTCGAGGGTGGGCAGCACGTCGAGCGAGGCGAGGTGGGTGACGGCCGCCGGGTGGTCCAGGCCCGTGCGGAAGGCGACGAGCGCCCCGCGGTCGTGTCCTGCCAGGGCGAAGCGCTCGTGCCCCAGCGCGCGGGCGACGGCGACGACGTCGGCGGCCATCGTGCGCTTGGAGTACGCCGTGCCCGCCGCGTTCTCCGCGGGCTTGCCGCTGGCGCCGTAGCCGCGCAGGTCCGGGCAGATGACCGTGTGATCGGCGGCGAGGTCGACGGCCACATGCCGCCACATCAGGTGGGTCTGCGGGAAGCCGTGCAGCAGCACGACCGGCGTGCCCGACCCGCCGACGGCGACGTTGAGCGCGACATCGTCGGCGGCGGGGACGGTCCGGTAGTCGAAGCCGGGGATGACCGGTGCCATGGGAGGTTCCTTCGGGCTGGTGGGCGTGGTGACGACCACGAGCCTGCCGGGCGCGGATCAGCACCTGGTCAGCGCGGGCCGGCTCCGGTCAGCAGAGGTCGGGCCCTGGGCGCCTCCCGTCCGGCGCGTACCGTGGCGGGAGGACGTGCGGAGAGGTGGCGATGGAACGGGTCGCGTTCGGCGTGCTGGGACCTGTGGTCGCGGAGAGCGGCGACGGCCCCCTCGCCCTGAAGGGGCCGCGGCACCGGGCCGTGCTGGCACGCCTGATCGTCGCCCGCCGGCGTGTCGTCCCGGTCGCCCGTCTCGTCGAGGACCTGTGGGCGGACCCGCCACCCGGTGCCGTGGGAGCCGTCCAGACCTTCGTCGGTGCGCTGCGACATGCCCTGGAGCCGGACCGCCCGCGGCGTGCTCCCTCCCGCCTGCTGGTCACGGAAGGTCCGGGGTACGCGCTGCGCCCGGAGTCCGACGCCGTGGACGCCTGGCGTTTCGAGGCGGCCGTCGCCGTGGCGGCCGGTCTGCCCGCGGAGCGCGCGCTGCCCCGGCTGGAGGACGCCCTCGGGCTGTGGCGGGGACCCGCCTACGCCGAGTTCGCCGACGAGCACTGGGCCCGGGCGGAGCGCGCCCGTCTCGGCGAACTGCGGCTGCAGGCGGAGGAGCGGCGGGCCGGCGCGCTGCTGGCCCTCGGCCGGGCCGCGGAGGCCGTGCCCGGGCTGGAGGTGCTGCTGTCCGGCCACCCGCTGCGCGAGGAGGCACGCCGGCTGCTGGCACTCGCCCTGTACCGGCAGGGCCGGCAGGGCGACGCACTGGCGGCCCTGCGCGAAGCCAGGTCCGTTCTCACCGACCGTCTGGGCGTCGACCCCGGTCCGGCGCTGCGGCGCCTGGAGGCCGACATCCTCGCCCACGCGCCCGGCCTCGACCTGCCCGCCGAGCCGGCCGCCACGGCGGCCCGGCTGTGGACGCGGGCGGCGGCCGCCTACGACCGCACCGTCGCCACCGGCGCCAGAGCCCGGCTGGAGGCGACCGTGGGCCTGATCAGGAACCTCGCGGTCACCGGGGGCGGCGGCCTGGAGGAGGCGCAGCGACACCGTCTGGAGGCCGTCACGGCGGCCGAGGAGTTCGGCGACCCGGAACTGACCGCCCGCGTCATCGGCGCGTATGACGTCCCCGCGATCTGGACCCGCAGCGACGACCCCGAACTCGCCCGGCGCATCGTTGTCGCGGCTGAGCGGGCACTCGCGGCGTTGCCACGGCCCGGTGGCTCCCAGGACGCGGCGCGCTGCCGCCTGCTGGCCACGATTGCCCTGGAGACGCGGGGTGTCCGCTCCCCGCGCGGCCCGGAAGCCGCCCGGGAGGCGGAGGGAATCGCCCGGCGCCTGGACGATCCCGCGCTCCTGGCGTTCGCGCTCAACGCCGGTTTCATGCAGTCCTGCACCCGCGCCGGCCTGGCACCGCGGCGTGACGCGATCGGCGCCGAACTCGTCGAACTCGCCGCCCGGCACGGCCTGGTGACGTACGAAGTACTCGGCCACCTCATCCGCCTCCAGGCCCGCTCGGCCCTCGCCGACTTCGCGGCGGCCGACCGGCACGCCGCAGCCACGGACGCGCTCGCCGAACGCCACGAACTGCCGTTGGCCGGCGTCTTCACCCAGTGGTACCGGGCGATGCGACTCGCCGCCCACGGTCGCCCCGGCCAGGCCGCGACCGCGTACCGTGCCGCCGCCGCGCGCCTGCACGGCGCGGGCATGCCAGGCCTCGAACGCGGCCTGCTCCCGCTCGCGCTCCTGTCCCTGCGGCTGACCCCCGAGGAGCCGCTGTCCACCGCCCCGGTCGCCATCGACCCCGGCCTCGACTGGGGCCCGTTCCGCCCCTGGACCGAGCCCTTCGCCCTGCTCGCGGACGGCCGCCCCGCGGCCGCCCGCGAGGCCCTCCACGCCCTCCCCGAACCGCCGCCCGACCTGCTGTACGAGGTGTGCTGCGTTCTGGAGTCCCACGTCGCCCTCCGCCTCGGCGACCGCGCCGGCCTCCAGCGCGCCCACGACCGCCTCCTCCCCGCCGCCGGCGAACTCGTCGTCGGCGGCGGCCTCTTCACCCTCGGCCCGCTCTCCGGCCACCTCGGACGCATGGCCGAAGCGCTGCGCACGCCGATCAGGCGCGAGGGGTGATGTCCTTCGGGCCGTAGCGAGCAGCCGCCTGCCCGGTGATGAGGGCCCAGTAGCGGTCACCGAACGCCGGGCAGGCGCGGAGACGCGGTCAGCGGGTTCTTCAGGAGCTGAGGAGTGCGAGGAGACCGTTCAACGCTGTGGTCTGGAGCAGGGCGCGGGACCAGATGACGCTGTCCCGGCGTTGTTGGAGCTGCCTGGTGTCTGCCGGAACGGTGCGGCTGGCCGCCGCCGCGCGGAGTCTCTTGTCGATGGGCACGTTGACGCGCAGGTAGCTGGCGAGCCACAGCAGGAGAGCGGCCAGCGCGATGCCGCCGCCTGTAGGTCGCGGGGTGCTGTCATCGGTGGTGGCGGCCAACGCCGTGGCGGCGATGGCCGCCGCCCGGTACCGGCAGTCGGCGGTCCCCGTAGGCGGGGACCCTGCCGAGCGGATCGGCCACGGAGGCGTTGCTCGCGCCGGACGATGACGGAGCGGTGCCGCATGCCGGCGCCGGCTACAGGAACTCGCTGCGGTAGGCCGGGGCCAGCTCGGCCGCTCGGCGGCGGCGTTCCGTGAGCTCGTCTTGCGTCAGCACTGGTGGCGGCGCGTCCTGGCCCGCGACGATGTCGCCGATGCGCATGAAGTACTCGTCCTGGCCGGCGGGGGTGCACATGCACAGCATGCGGGCGGGCGCGCCCGAGGTGTTGCGGAAGTTGTGTGGGGCGTTGGCCGGGATGTTGATCGTGGACCCGGCTCCCACGGTGTGCTTCTCACCGCGGAAGGTGAACTCGATCTCGCCTTCGAGGATCGTGAACATCTCCTCGAAGTCGTGCCGGTGCGGCGGCGGCCCGCCGCCGTCGGGTACGCGCATGTCGATCAGGCAGTACCGGCCGTCGGTCTGTTCGCCGGTGATCAGCATGGCGTACGTGTTGCCCACCAGCGAGATGTACCGCGTGCCTGGGGCGTCGGGGTTTGCCACGGTCAGCGGACGTGAAGGGTCGTCGTCGGGGATCATCGTGATGTCTCCTCAGTGGTTGGTCGGGCTGGCGACGGACGGGACGGCACGGGACGTCGAGGCCGTACGGAGTGCCGTTCCCGATGCGAGCGCGTCGGGAACGGGCGGTTCGGTCAGGGCCGGCGCCGGGCGATGTCGGCGTGCGGTACTCGGAGCCGGACGGTGGCACCGCGTGGTGACCGCGGGCGTACGCTTTCGGAGGATTCGCCCAACGGCGCGCCCCGGAACGTCCTGTGACGGTCCCGGCCGTTCGCGGCTCGTCCGTTGTTGACAGCACCAGCATGTCGTCGGCCAGGAACCGGATGAAGGGTCCCCTTAACCACGGACAACTTGTCCGTGGGTGGACGGGTGCGACGGCGACGGGACGTGGAGCACAGCAGTGGCGGCACGGGGGTGAGCGCCGGTGCTCACTGGAGGTGGCGGGCGGCTGTCACGGCTGCGGGGGTGGTCAGGCGCTGGAGCTTTCCGTGGCTCGTCGATCCGGGGATGGAGGAGAAGATGAGCAACTCCTGGGCCGTGTCGGGGTCCAGGAGCCGTTGCGCGTACATCTCCAACTCCCCGAGTTCGGCATGCAGGTAACGCTTCAGGTCGTGATGGTGGATGACGCCCACCTCGTGCCGCCGCCAGACCTCACCAAACTCTGGGCTGGCGTCGCGCAACGCCGCAACGATCTCGCCGGCCCTGCCCCGCGGATTCGTCGTGTAGGCCGCCCGTATCTCCGCGGTGAAGACCCTGCCCCGCAGTTCGTGATCCTCGCGCGGATAGAGGGCGCGCTGCGCGGGATCCGTGAACCAGCGGTATACCAGGTAGCGCGACATACCGCTGAAGTGGCTGTGATCGCCGAACAGAACGAGCGCCGGAGGAGACTGCAGCAGCGTCTCGCCGAATTGGGAGAACACCATTGCCGGGGTGTCGGCGAGCCGCTCGACGACGAGTCTCATGGTTGGGCTCACGGCGTCGGGGAGCACGACATGACGCGTGGCCGCGTATCCGCCCAGAGCGAACAGATGTTCCTTCTCGCTGGGGTCGAGGTTCAACGCTGTAACGAGGGCAGCGAGCATCTGCTCAGACGGCATCGGTCCGCGACGCTGCTCGATTCGGCTGTAGTAGTCGGCTGACATGCCGGCCAGCGCCGCGACCTCCTCGCGCCGCAGTCCACCGGTCCGGCGCCGGGCCCCACGGGGAAGCCCGACGTCCTCCGGCTGCAGCGCCTCACGACGTGCCCGCAGGAAATCGGCCAGCAGTACGCGGTCCACCCTTCCCCCCATTCCCTCTCCGTGCCCCGAACCGAGCCCGAAGGCGGAGTGGTTCGTCAGCATCATTCGGACGGCGTCGACAGGCTCAGTCGGCGGTAGTCGCGGGCCGGTGACTTCCTGTCAAGGATAACCGCCCCGTTGGGGAAGGCACCGTCGGTGGAGCAGGTCCGAGCGGGTCTACTGCGGCCCGTGATGCACCAGCCTGGGCAGGCGGCGGGCGGGATCCGGCGTGCTCGTCGCAGCGGCGCGGACACGGCTGTCGTCAGAGTCTCCGGGATGGTTCGGCAGTGCCGTGCGACGGCCCGGGCATGTGCGGGACCGGCAAGCGGGTCCGGCCTGCTCCCTGCCGGTCCTGATGCTCCTGCCGACGCGCCTCATCCACGGACGACTTGTCCGTGGATAAGTGCGACCTTCATCCGGTCGCCGGTCCTCGCCACGCTTGACAGGTCGAACAAAGGGAGGCCGACGTGGACGTGGCGCTACTGGCAGAGCTTCTCCGGGCACGAAGGGAGAAGCTGCGGCCGGAGGACGTCGGGCTGCCTTGTGGTCCCCGACGCCGCACCGGTGGACTGCTGCGCGAGGAGGTGGCCGCACTGGCCGGTATCTCGGTCGACCACTACAGCAGGATCGAGCAACAGCAGGGCCCGGCACCGTCCGAAGAGGTGCTGGCCGCGCTCGCCCGCGGGTTGCGGCTCACTCAGAGCGAGCGGGACCAGCTCTTCGACCTGGGAGGGCACTCCGCACCGCGCTGGGCCCTGCGGGAGAACCACGTCAGTCCCGCCATGATGCGCATCGTCGAACGGCTATCGGACACACCCGCCTTGGTGATGTCGCGCTTCGGCGAGACGCTGCTGCAGACCCGGCCGGCAATCGCCCTGTTGGGTGACTGCTCCCGCTTCAGTGGACTGCCGCGCTACCTGGTCTACCGGTGGTTCACCGATCCGGCGCAGCGTGCCGTCCACCCCGCCGAGGACCATGAACTGCTCAGCAGGATCCTGACCGGGCAGCTCCGCGCTGCCCACACGGCGGACCCCGCCGGCAGGGCGGGCGAGATCGTGGCGGCCCTGCTGGAGGACTGCCCCGAATTCGCCGACGTCTGGCTCCGGTGGCGCGAGGTGAACGTCGCCCACCGCGACGGGATCAGACGCTACCGGCATCCGGAGCTGGGCGAGTTGCGACTGTACTGCCGGCGTCTGGTCGATCCGGAACAGACCCAGGAACTGCTGATCCTCTCCGCCCCTCCGGGCTCACCGACCTACGAGAAGCTCCAACTCCTTTCCGCCGTGGGCGCTCCGGCCGTTACTCCGACCGGCACGCTCCAGCAAAGCCGTTGCTCCGAAGCCTCAGCAGACGAGTCACGGGTGCTTCGACCCAACACCTGGAATCAACCGAAAAGCAGGGATGTCTCATGAAGGCAGTGCGTTTCCACGAACACGGTGACCCCGATGTCCTCCGCTACGAGGATGTCGAACAGCCCGTACCCGGGGCGGGGCGAGTCCTCATCCGGGTCGCCGCGACGTCGTTCAACCCCGTCGACGGGAACATCCGGGCCGGCCTCATGCAGGGTCCCATCCCGGTGACGCTGCCCCACACTCCCGGAATCGACGTGGCCGGCACGGTCGAATCGCTGGGCGCGGGTGTGAACGGCGTGAGGGCCGGTGACCAGGTGGTCGGCTTCCTGCCGATGACGGAGGACGGCGCGGCCGCGCAGTACGTGGTGGCTCCGGCGGAGATCCTGGCACCGGCCCCTCGCAGCATCCCGCTTCCTGATGCTGCCGCGCTTCCGCTGGTGGGCCTCACCGCGTGGCAGGCCCTGTTCGACCACGCCAAGCTGACGTCCGGTCAGCGAGTGCTGATCAACGGTGCCGGCGGGGCCGTGGGCGGCTACGCCGTGCAACTCGCCAAGAGCGCCGGCGCACAGGTGATCGCCACGGCCGGACCGCGCAGCAGCGACCGCGTCAAGGCTGCAGGTGCCGACGAGATCGTCGACCACACCACCACCAGACTGAGCGCGGCGGTGACCGAACCCGTCGACGTCGTGCTCAACCTCGCGCCCGTCGAACCGGCGAAGCTCGCCGCGTTGGCCGAACTGGTCCGTCCGGGTGGTGTCGTCGTGAACACCACGGTGTGGATGCCCGCACCCAGCGACGAGAAACGCGGGGTCAACGGCATCGACGTCTACGTACGCAGCGACGCCGAACAGCTGGCGCATCTGGTCGCTTTGATCGACAGCGGCGAACTGCGCGTCGACGTGGCCCAGCATGTGCAGCTGCGCGAGCTGCCGGCACTCCACGCCCGAGCCGCTACCGGGGCGCTGTCAGGCAAGTCCATCGTCGTTCCGCCCGCCGCCTGACACCTCTCCCTCACCAGATCCATTCGCACCATCGGAGGAAACAACCATGTCACTCGACCTCGATCCCGAGATCGCCGAAGCGCTGGCCCCTATGGCCGAGGAGGGGGTCACGCCGCCGGGGGTCGGCGACGTCGTGGGCCGCCGTGCCATGTGGGAGCCGATCATCGGTGCGGCAGGAACGGCGCAGCCGATCCCGGACGACGTCAGGACGACCGACTACCACGCGACGGCGGACGACGGTGCGCAGATCAGGCTGCGCTGGTACGTCAAGGACGGCGCCGAACCCGGACCTGCCGTGCTGTTCTTCCACGGCGGCGGCTACATATTCGGCCACATCGACCTCTTCGATGGGCCCGTCTCGCGCTACGTGTCCGCCAGTGGCGTGCCGATGCTGTCGGTCGAGTACCGCCGTGCGCCCGAGCACCCCTTCCCGACACCGCTCGAAGACGCCTACGCCTCGCTGCGCTGGCTGCACGATCACGCCGCCGAACTGGGGGTCGACCCGGACCGGGTGGCGGTCATGGGCGACAGCGCCGGAGGCGGCATGGCCGCGGCACTGACGATCCTGGCACGTGAACGCGGCGGCCCGGGGATCGCCCGCCAGATCCTCATCATGCCGATGCTCGACGACCGTACCGTCACGCCCGATCCGCACATCGCGCCGTACGCGCTGTGGTCGTACGAGGACAGCCTCACCGCGTGGCCGGCACTGCTCGGCGACGCCGCCGGCGGCGTCGACGTCCCGCCCACGGCGGCTCCGGCCCGGCTGGAAGACGCGACCGGCCTGCCACCTGCCTACATCGAAGTCGGTCAGATCGACGTCTTCCGCGACGAGGACATGGCCTACGCGACGAAGCTCAGCCGCGCCGGAGTACCGGTCGAATTCCACCTCCACCCCGGCGCTCCCCACGAGTTCGACTCCATTGCCTTCACCTCCGATGTCGCTCGCCGCGCCATCGCCGACCGCATCAGGGTGCTCACCTCGCTCTGATCCGACATCGGGGCGTTCACTCGCCCCGCGGGGACGAAGCGTATGCGGCCGGGGGCAAGGGCCTCGGCCGCATGCGGGCATAGCGCGTCCACCCGTTTTCGGCACAGACACGACCGAGATCAGACCGATCCGTCCGGGTCCTTCGAGGTCATGGACTGTGCGGGACCGGCGAAGCGCCGCAATGTTGCCGATGGAAAGACACTGGCCCATCCGCATGTCCAGCACGTCATCGAGGGTGACCGGCATGAAGCGGGCGCCGAGTTCTCCGGCCACCGCGCGGGCCAGGAAGGTTTTCCCGCAGCCGGGAGGACCGTAGAGCAGCAGACCGCCACGCAGGCTCTTCCCGTACAGCCGGCGCAGCTCAGGGTTACGCATCGGCGCGAGGAACGCCGCCTCCGGACGCTGTTTGACCTCGGCCATCCCGCCGACGTCGGTCAGACGCAAGCCGGTTGCCTCCACTTCCCAGGCAGAGGTGACCGCCCCGTGCCCCGCCTCCTCGCCGACGAATCGCGGGGGGACAAGACCGGACAGTTCCTGCTCGGCGGCACGCCAGTCGAAGCCTGAACCGGTTCGGCCGGGCGGCTGCCCGGACGGGGTGGCCGCGGCCCCGCCGGTGACAGCCCGGCTCATCAACGCACGGGCCTCCGGGTGGGCGGGATCCCTTTGCAGCACGGCGGCGCCTCGGTGACGGCTTCGTTGCTCTGCCCTGCGTCGAGCAGCAGTCGGGCAAGGTGGAGGCGCAGCGGCAGGTCGTCCGGTGCTGCGGTAACGGCAGCCCGCAGGCTGCGTACCAGAGGTGTCTCGTCGGCCACGCTGCCACTCCCTACGGGGCAGCAGCCCCCGTCGGCATGGACGACAGGTGTCCGCCACCGTAGGGGAGCTTCGGAGGCGGGATGCTCGAGTCGTCAACCCGGGGCAGAGGGCGACGTCATGGCGGAGGCGGACCGGCGATGGCGGGCTGGCAACCCGCGGGGCGGTCCCGGTCTATACATCCACCACACCCTGGGCCTGCTTGACGACTTCCATCGCGTGGGTCTCGTGGACATCACCGAGGCCGGCGACGGCATGCGATGGCTGACCGTCCCGGAGGGGCTCCACGGGCGCTTGAGGTCGCGCTGGTCGGAGAGCGAAGAGGCCGACTGGCACGGACAGCTCGTACACAACGCCTTCGTGCTGCTGAAACCCGGTGACCCGTGGTGGGCTCTGCCCGCCGGCGCCGGGTACTGGTGGCGGCATCTGGTGTGGCACATGCGGTACTGCGACCCGGCTCAGGCCACCGGACTCGTGAGGTCCCCGGATTGGCAGATCGCGAAGATCCGGCGGTACGGCGTGCGGAGCCTTCTGGCCGATCTGGCCCTGGTCGACTCCCCGGAGTCCCGGGCCACCGCTTCAGTGATCAATGAGGTCATGAGCGGGGAGGAGGACGGCTCCCGACTGGATCCGGGGAAGCTGGCCGAGCTGCGACAAGCCCTGAGCCCTGCGCCGCTCCCGCGCGCGGGTGCGGACCACCACGCCGAACAGGAGGAGCCAGCCGGCGCCGGGCAGCACGGCACCCAGCCGCTGTCGTCGGTCCGTGGTGTGCTGCAACTTCCGCCGTCCACAGCCGACTTCGCTCTGGCACCGGACGGCACGTGGCTGGTGGCGGTCGGGCCCCAGGGGAACATCCATGTGTACGACCTGGAAGCCCAGGCCCTGCGACGGGTGATCCGTACCCAGTCCGACAGGGGTCCACTACTGCGCCGTCTCCCCGGACGGCAGTTTCATCATGACCAGCACGGTGGGTGAGAAGGCACGGGCCTGGGACGCGGTCAGCGGCGAGGAGAGGCTTCCCTTCAAGGTCGGTACCGTGGGTGAGTCCGTGTACGGTTCGGACGGCGAGTGGGTTGCCTACAACACCTTCACCGGCAGCTTCGTCTACCCGCTCACCAACGAGCGCCGGGGAACGAAGCCCCTGTCAAAGGATTTGTCGCGGCTGGCGCTCACCGCCGACGGATCGACTCTGGCCTCCCGTGGCCGCAGCCGTCAGATCCTGTTCTGGGACCCGCGTTCCGGCCGGATGCTCGCGGAGTTGCCCGACCAGCCGCACGAGATCCACCGGCTCGGTCTGGCCGGGGACGGCTCATGGATCGCTCTCGGTGACGTGTACAGCCTCCGAGTTCTGGAACTGCCCGGTAATCGTGAGCGCTTCACGCTGAAGCAGACGGGTACGTTTTTCACCACCACCGAGGACTGGCTGGCCGTGCCTGTGTCCGACCACGTGGAGATCCGGTCGACCCGCACTGGTGAGCTCCTGAACACCCTTGAGGCCCACACGGACATCGTTCTCGACTGCCGCATGTCACTCGACCGCAAACACCTCATGACCTTCGACCGCGGCGGCACACTCATCGTGTGGGACGCGGCAGCCATCAGCCCTTGACACTGCGTCTCCCCGCCTGACCGCCCGAACAGCGCGCCCAGGTCATATGCCGCGCCGAACCGGACCATCCGGGACTCCCGAGGCACTCGGCGTGCTGCGGCCGGGGGCCGCTGACACACGGTCATGCCAGCTGTCGCGGACGGCAGCGGACGCGGTGAGACCCGCCGGCGAGACGACGAGCGACACCGTCCACGCCGCCCCTTGCAAGGGCCGTCGCCGGGGGCACCGGACAGCCGGCCGCCGACTGGGCAGACCTGCGGGACGCTGAGGCCAGTGGCAGCGGTTCGTGACCGCTCGCGAGACGGCCGGCCGGGTCCTGGCGGAACCGCGCGGACGCGAGATGCTGCACGCCGAGCTCGGCCCGCCGGCGACGTCGGCGGGCCACCCGCATCTTCACACCCCCCAGCTGCATACGTGGTCGGCGTCTCGCCTCCTGGGCCCCGCTCCCGCCGCCGGAAAGATCACTTCATCGAACCGGTTCGCAGGAAGCTAGCACCCAGGGAATCTCGCAGCAATGCCTCTGACGCCAGCGATGTCAGCGAAGCCCGTGGAGCGTTGGGGTTGTCGTACTTTTTCTCGAGGTGTCGTTCCGGGTGTTGACAGCCGTCCGGCTTGTTCCTAACTTCACTTCACGCGAACCGGTTCGACGACCGGGCTGGTCTCTCGGACCGGTTCGAAGAAGGAGTTCTTCGTGAACATCGGTGAGATCGCCCGGCGGGCCGGTGTCTCGCGGAGCACCGTGTCCTACGCGCTGAGTGGCAAGCGCCCGGTCTCGGACGACACCCGCCGGAAGATCCAGCAGGTCATCGACGCGTTGGGCTACCGCCCGAACGCCAGTGCCCGCGCTCTGGCGAACGGCCGGACCAGCACGATCGGCCTGGTCTTCCCGCCGGCCGGCAACCACTACACCGGCATGCAGCTGGACTTCATCGGCAGCGTGGTCGAGGCTGCCGCGGCCCACGACTACGACGTGCTGCTGTCTCCCAGCGGCGTGGACAGCGACCGTTCCTTCCAGCGGCTGCTGGGGGAGCGGCGCGTCGACGGCACCATCCTCATGGAGATCAGGCTCGCGGACGACCGGGTCGACCACCTGGCCGAGCTGGGCTTCCCCTCCGTCTCCATCGGCCGCACCGCCAACCCGGAGGGCGGCTGGTGGGTGGGCCTGGACCACACCGTGCTGGTGGAGGCGTGCGTCCACCACTTGGCGGACCTCGGCCACCGCAGGGTCGCCTTCGTCAACCGTCCCGAGCAACTCATGAGGGCCGGATACGAGTCCGCGCACCGTGGCCTGGACGGCTTCACCAAGGCCGCCGCCGAACGCGGGCTGACCGTGCGGACGTACAACTGCGGGGACGACGCCGCCTCGGGGCAAGCGTGCCTGGAGCGGATCCTGCGGGACGACCCGGCCACCACGGGGCTGGTCACGCTGAACGAGGCCGCGCTCGGCGGCCTCTACCGGGGGCTCGCCCAGGCGGGCCGTCATGTTCCGCGCGATTTCTCCGTCACCGGGGTCGTCGCCGGCCGGTGGGCGGAGACGGTGACTCCGCAGCTCACCGCCGCCAACGTACCGGCGGAGGAGATGGGCCGTCTCGCCGTCGACCTCCTCGTCGAGCGGCTGGACGACCCCGGCGCCCCGGCCCGGAGCCACCTGCTCGCACCGCCGATCTCCCTGCGGGCCAGCACCGGTCCCGTCCTTGGCACCTCCTGAGTCCGAAAGCCCCGGCCTCCCGACTCCACCACACTCCCGACGACGACCCACGGGCACACCGCCCACCACGACTCACGGGCAGCTCGTTCCAGCGCACCGAGCACCCGCATCCTTCACAGACGCCTTCAGCGTGCTCCGGCCTTCCCCCGTCACCCCTGTCACGGCACACCCGTGCTCACAAGCGAAGGACCTGCCATGCACAGCACCTCCAGACAACGCCGTCTGACCGCCGTGGCCCTGACCACGCTGACCCTGGCCGTCAGTGCCACCGCCTGCTCCTCCGGCTCGGGCAGCTCCGGATCGAAGGACGCCGCCGGCGGCACCTACACGGTCTGGGACCCGTACCCGCAGTTCGCCAAAGACTCGGACTGGGCGAAGCTGCTGGACCAGTGCGGTACCAAGGCAGGCGTCAAGATCAAGCGGACGGCCTTCGACACCAGCGACCTGGCCAACAAGACCCTGCTGGCGGCCCAGCAGGACAACTCCCCGGACATCCTCATCGTCGACAATCCGGTGGTGTCGACCCTCGCCGAGGCGGGTGTGCTCACCACGACCGACGACAACAAGCTGGACACCTCCAAGACCGATGCCAACCTGCTCGCGGCCGGCCAGTCCGGCGGCAAGACCTACGGCACACCGATCGGCGCCAACACCCTGGCCCTCTACTACAACAAAGAGGTGCTGAGGAAGGCCGGCGTGGACGCCTCCTCGGTCAAGGACTGGGAGTCGCTGACGGCGGCGCTGGCGAAGGTCAAGAAGGCGGGCAAGAAGGGCATCACCTTCTCGGCGATCGGCACCGAGGAGGGCAGCTTCCAGTTCCTGCCGTGGTTCTGGGGCTCGGGCGCGAAGCTCACCGCACTCGACTCCGCGCAGGGCGTCACCGCACTGTCCCTGTGGAAGGGCTGGCTCGACAACGGCTACGCTCCGAACTCGGTGCTCAACAACACCCAGACCACCAGCTGGCAGGAGTTCGCCAGCGGTGACTACGCCTTCGGCGAGAACGGTACCTGGCAGCTCGCCAACGCCAAGAAGGCCGGCTTCGACTACGGAGTGATTCCCATCCCCGCTGCCGAGGGCGGCAACGCCGCGGCCCCCACCGGTGGCGAGTTCGTGACCATCCCGGTCCAGAACGACTCTGCCCGCTACGGCACATCCCAGAAGCTGGTCACTTGCCTGACCAGTGGAGATTCCCTCTACAAAACCGACACCACGCTGTCCTACGTGGCCCCCACCAGCGAAGTCCAGGACAAGCAGGTGGCCGCAAACGCCGACCTGAAGCCGTGGGCCGACGCGGTCCGGGCGGCCAGGGGCCGTACCAGCGACAACCTGGGCACCAAGTACCCGAAGATCTCCGAGCAGATGTGGAAGGCCGTCCAGGCCGCTCTCAGCGGCTCCAAGTCGCCCAAGGCTGCGCTGTCCGAGGCGCAGTCGGCCGTCAAGTAACCAGGGATTCGCGGTCCGCAGATGAACGACACGAAGCAGCTCTCGGACCGCCGGTCCGCGCTCGACCGGGTCGAGGCGGTCGCCGCCTCGACCCGGACCGCGCGAGAACGGCGCCGTTCGGCCTCCCCGCAATGGGCAGCCTGGGGCTTCCTCGCCCCGGTCACCCTCTATCTCGCCCTCTTCTACGCCTATCCGCTCTACCGCAACCTCGACCTGAGTCTGCGCGACTACACCGTCCGCTCCTTCGTCCAGGGCGACGCGCCGTTCACGGGCCTGGCGAACTACCGTAAGGTCTTCGACGACCCGGTCTTCGCGCCGGCCCTGCTGCACACCGCGGTCTTCACCGCCGTATGCCTGGTCTTCCAGTACGCCATCGGGCTCGCCCTCGCGGTCTTCTTCAACCAGAACTTCCGGCTCTCGGCCACGCTCCGGGCCCTGTTCCTGGTCCCCTGGCTGCTGCCGCTGATCGTCTCCTCCTCCACCTGGTCGTGGATGCTCAACAGCGACTCGGGCGTGGTCAACGCCGTTCTGCACGCCGTCGGCATCGGGCCGGTGAACTGGCTGACCTCGCCGTCCTGGTCACTCACCTCGGTGATCATCGCGAACATCTGGATCGGCGTCCCCTTCAATCTCGTGGTGCTCTACAGCGGTCTGCAATCCATCCCCGGATCACTGCACGAGGCCGCCGCCCTCGACGGCGCGAACGCCTGGCAGCGCTTCTGGCGCATCACCTTCCCGCTGCTGCGGCCGGTCTCCGCCATCACGCTGCTGCTGGGCCTCGTCTACACCCTCAAGGTCTTCGACATCATCTGGATCATGACCAAGGGCGGCCCAGCGGACTCGTCGACCACCTTCGCCACCTGGTCCTACCAGCTCGGTTTCGGCAATCTCCTGCCGGCCTTCGGCCCGGGTGCGGCCGTCGGCAACCTGCTCGTGGTCGCCGCTCTGGTGTTCGGCCTGATCTACGTCCGCGTCCAGCGAAAGCAGGCGCTGTCATGAAAGCGGACGCTGTCACGAAGACAGGCTGGAAGACGGCCGTCGGCCTGCTGCTGACCGGGATCATGCTCTTCCCGGTCTACTGGATGATCAACGTGTCCCTCACCCGCGACCAGGACATGCGCAAGAGCCCGCCGGACCTGTTCCCCACCCACGGCACCCTGGCCGGCTACCGCACCGTCCTCAACGAGCAGTTGCCCTACCTCGGCACCAGCCTCGTGGTCGCCCTCGGTACCGTCGTGCTGACCGTGGCCCTGGCCGCGCCCGCCGGCTACGCCCTGGCCAAGCTGCGCCCACGCGGCGGCGGCCTGCTGAGCTTCGTCCTGCTGGCCGCCCAGATGATCCCCGGGATCATCATGGCGATGGGCTTCTACGCCGTCTACCTCCAGCTCGGCCTGCTCCAGTCCGTGCCCGGGCTGATCGTCGCCGACTCCACTCTGGCCGTCCCCTTCGCGGTGCTGATCTTCACCGCCTTCATGTCGGGCATACCAGGCGAGCTGCTCCAGGCCGCGCAGATGGACGGAGCGAGGGCCCTGCGGACCTTCTGGTCGATCATCCTGCCGATGAGCCGCAACGCCGTCGTCACGGTCTCGCTGTTCGCCTTCCTGTGGTCCTGGTCCGACTTCGTCTTCGCCAACACCCTGGTCAACGGCGGCGCCCAAGAGCCGATCACCCTCGGCATCTACCACTACATCGGCAACAACAACCAGGAGTGGAACGCCATCATGGCCACCGCCGTCGTGGCGTCATTGCCCGCCGCGGTCATTCTCGTCCTCGCCCAGCGCTATGTGGCGGCCGGTGTGACCACCGGCGCCGTCAAGGACTGAGTCCCCCGACCTGCCACGCCGACCGGCGCCCTCCCGCGCCGGCCGGCCGGAACCCCCTGACCGAGAAACGAGTCACACCACATGACCGCCGCACTGTCCGGCCCGGCATTCTCCGTCCACGACATCCCGTTCAGCGCGTACGGGTCCTGGTTCGACATCTCGCCCGTGATCGCGGAGAAGACGTACGCCGAGGACCTCCACCTCGTCTCGCACCAGAACGGCATGCACGGTGTCCTGCGCCTGGTCCCCCTGGACCCGGTGGGAGGCGGGCGGGCCGAGACCCGCGTCGAGGCGATACCGGGCCTGCTCAGCTGGGTGGGCGAGAGCGGGCGCGTCGAGCTCGCCTATGAGGCCCCGGACGCCGTACGCCTTCGGGGAAGCGGCCTGGACTTCGGTGTCCTCGCCGCCGTACGGACCCTCACACCGTTCAGCGGAACGTACTTCTTCCACGACCCGGCCGCGAACGCGCACGTGTTCACCTCGTACGAGACCGGCCGCCGCTACCGGGTCACCGTGCTGTCCGGCACCCTCGCGGACGCGCCCGGAGACCAGGCCCTGGGCAGTAGCGATCGCGGTGTCACCGTGACAGCGGAGGCGGACGGCGGCTGGGAGGTCGCGGTCGAGGAACTCGACACCGCTCGCCCACCCTACGCATCCGCGGCATCGTTCGACGACATCGCGTCGGCCGCGAGGGGGGCGTTCGCGGCCTTCGCGGACGCGGTGGCGCCCTGGCGTTCGGAAGCCACCCCTGCCGCCGAACTCGCAGCCTACGTCGTCTGGTCGGCGACCGTGGCGGCGAAGGGCCTGGTCACCAGGCCGGGCGTGCTGATGTCCAAGCACTGGATGGACAAGGTCTGGAGCTGGGACCACTGCTTCAACGCCCTCGCCCTCGCGCCGGGTGCGCCAGAGCTGGCCTGGGACCAGTTCCACCTGCCCTTCGACCACCAGGATGAGAGCGGCGCCCTCCCGGACTCGGTCACCCACTCCGAAGTCCTCTACAACTTCGTCAAGCCGCCCATCCACGGCTGGGCCTTCGGCCACCTGCGGCGCAGTCTGCCAACCCCCCTGGGCCGGGCCGAACTGACCGAGGCGTACGAGCGCCTGGAGCGCTGGACCGGCTTCTGGCTCACCGTGCGGCGTGCGCCCGGCGCCGAACTGCCCTACTACCAGCACGGCAACGACAGCGGGTGGGACAACGCCACTACCTTCGACCCCGGGCGTGTGGTCGTCACCGCGGACCTCGCCGCCTTTCTCGTCCTTCAACTCCGCGAACTCGGATCAATGGCAAGAGAGTTGAACAGACCGGACGAGGCGAGCCGATGGGTCGGGGTAGCCGAGGAAATCCAGGCGGCGCTGCTCGACCAGCTCTGGACCGGAGAGAGGTTCATCGCGCGCTCGGCCGGTACCGGGCAGACCTGGAGCAGCGCCAGTCTCCTCGACCTGATGCCCATCGCGCTGGGCGAACACCTGCCCGCCGAGGTCACCAGCGCGCTGGCCGACCACATCAAGGCCCACCTGACCCCGTACGGCCTCGCCACCGAGCTGACCACCTCCCCGCACTATTCGGCCGACGGCTACTGGCGCGGCCCGATCTGGGCCCCCGCCACCGTTCTCATCGAGGACGGCCTGCGCCGCGCCGGTCACCTCCGGCTGGCGGACGACATCAGCGCCCGCTTCCGCGCCCTGTGTGAGACCCACGGGTTCGCTGAGAACTTCGACGCCCTGACGGGCACGGGACTGCGCGACCGGGCCTACACGTGGACCGCGAGCAGCTACCTCCTCCTCGCCCGTGACCACCAGCTCCGCCTTGCGGGCACCGGGACCGAAAACACCGTCGCCTGACCCGCGGGCGCGGCCCGTCTCACTCCGGGCGCACCGGGCGGTAGGTCAGGGATACGAGCTGTGGATCCCGCCCCGGGCCGGCGCTCACCAGCTCCCAGGCCTGGGCGGGGGATCCGGGCCGGTAGAACGTGGTGCCCTCCGCGAAGACGGGTACGACGGTCAGGCTCAGCTCGTCGACGAGGCCGGCGTCGCAGAGGGTCTGCCCGAACCGTCCATGCCCGTAGACGATCAGATCCCGCCCGGGGGTGCGCTTGAGTTCGGCCACGGCTTTCGCGGGATCCGCGGCGACCACGGTCGTGTTGGTCCATTCCGCCTCATCGAGGGTGGAGGAGAAGACGTACTTCTTCATCGTGTTGATGTGCTGGGCATAGGGGCCGGACGCGGCCGGCCACTGACGGGAGAAGACCTCGTAGGTACGCCGTCCCATCAGCATCGCCTCGCATTGCCGCAGGACCTCCAGGGAGCGCGCGGCGCTGCCGGGCCCGAAGTACGGTCCGGCCCAGCTCAGCGGCTCTGCGATGACTCCGTTGAGGGACACGAGGGCTGTCTGCAGGAGCCGCCGCCGGGGGCTGTCATCGATCGGGTTCATATCTGTTGGACTTCCGTCGGAGCCGGAATGCATCGGTGCCTCGGTGTCGAAAGCCCCCAACCGCCCCACGCGGTCCCGGGACGCCCGTACGCGGTTGCAGGACGCATTTGGCCCAGCGATGCATTCGGCACGGTCGTCGAGTCAGTACCAGTGACAACACGACCGGAAGGACACCTCATGACCGCACCCGCTGCCACCGGCAGGCCGCCCGCACTGCGCTGGGTACTGGGGCTGACCGCGGTGGCCGGACTCATCGTCGCCCTCGACCAGTTGGTCGTCGCCACCGCTCTGAACACCATCAGGCGTGACCTGGGCGCCTCAATGGACGATCTGGAATGGACCGTCAACGCGTTCGGTCTCGGTTTCGCCGCGCTGCTCATCCCCGCGGCCGAGTTGGGCGACCGGATCGGGCGCAAGCGCGCCTATCTGACGGGCCTGGTGCTGTTCGCCGTCGCCTCGGCGGCCTGCGCCCTCGCCCCCACCACCGGTGTCCTCGTCACCGCCCGGGCCGTGCAGGGCGCCGCGGCGGCCCTTCTGTCGCCCGCCGCGCTGGCGCTGCTCACCGAAGCCACCCCGGCCCGGCAGCGCGGCGCCGTCATGGGCGTCTACGCGGCCGTCATGGGGCTCGCCGTCGTCGGCGGTCCGCTGGTCGGAGGGGCGGTGGCCCAGGGGATCGCCTGGCAGTGGATCTTCTGGATCAACGTCCCGGTCATCGCGGTCGTCGTGCCCATCGCCCGCTCCGTGCTCACGGAGCACACCGGACGGCCCGCCGCTCCCGACCTCCCGGGCATCGTGCTCGCGGCGGCCTCGATGTTCGCCCTGGTGTGGGCGCTGGTGCGGTCCGGGTCCGCGGGCTGGGGGAGCGCGGAGGTGCTGGCCGCCCTGGCCGCCGGGGCCGTGGTACTGGCAGCCTTCGCCGTCCGGCAGGCGAGGGCCGTCCACCCCATGCTGCCGACCCGCCTGCTGCGTCGTCCGGCCTTCACCGCGGGGAATCTGTCGACCCTCATGCTGACCGCCTCGCTGTTCGGTACCGTTTTCTTCCTGGCCCAGTATCTGCAGGTCGCCCTCGGGTACTCGCCACTGGAGGCGGGGCTGAGGTTCCTGCCCTGGACGGCGACGCTGTTCTTCGTCGCCCCGGTCGCCGGCCGGTTGCAGGACCGGATCGGCCCGCGCGTCCTGATCTCCGCCGGGCTGCTCCTCCAGGGCGTCGGACTGCTGTGGATCGGCGTCAACGCCCATCAGCACCAGGGCTACACCGGCTCGGTGGCCGCACTCGTCCTGTCCGGCGTCGGCACGTCGATGGCCATGCCGGCCCAGCAGACGGCCGTCATGGCCGCCGTACCCCCCGCCATGATGGGCAAGGCAGCGGGCACCTTCAACACCGTGCGCCAACTCGGCGGGGCCCTCGGCATCGCGGTCATGGCAGCCGTCTTCGGCGCGGCCGGCGGCGAACAGTCTCCGGACGCCTTCGCCGACGGCTTCTCCGCGGCCGTCATCGTCGCCGCCGCCCTGGCCTTCACCGGCTCGGCATGCGGGCTGGCCGTCCCGGCACGGCACCGGGCGGAGACCCCGGTCACCTCACCGGGCGGCGCGGTCGGCGGATCCGTGGGGGAGGAACTCGGTGCCCGCTGACGACTTCAACGCGCTCGCCGCCTCCTACCGGCAGGAACTGCTCGCCCACTGCTACCGGATGCTCGGCTCGGTACACGACGCCGAGGACCTGGTCCAGGAGACGCTGCTACGCGGCTGGCGCGGATACGACCGCTTCGACGGCCGCTCCTCCCTGCGCACGTGGCTGTACCGCATCGCCACCAACGCCTGCCTGTCCGCGCTCGCCAGCACGCACCGCAGGGTCCTGCCCTCCGGCCTCGGCACCGCCACCGACAACGGGGGAGTGGACCTCGTACGCGCCGACGAGGTCTCCTGGCTCACCCCGCTGCCGACCTCCGAGCGGGCAGGGCAGGCGCAGGACCCCTCGGAGGTCACGATGCTGCGGGCCAGCACCCGGCTGGCTCTGGTGGCCGCCTTCCAGCGGCTGCCGGCCCGGCAGCGGGCCGTGCTGCTCCTCGTGGACGTGGTCGGACTCCGGACCGCCGAAGCCGCCGAGTTCCTCGGCATCACTGTCAACGCCGGCCGCAGCCTGCTGCAACGTGCCCGGGCCGCGCTGGCCGACGACCCGCCTGCCGAGGACGACGTCTCCGCGGACCCCGAACTGGACGAGAAGGTGCTGCGCCGCTACCTGGACGCTTTCGAGGCCGCCGACATCCGGCGTCTGGCCGAGCTGCTCCGGGATGGCGTGACGTACGAGATGCCGCCCATCGCCACCTGGTTCCGGGGCCGTGACGCCGTCCGCGAGCACTGGACGCGCCGGGTCTTCCGACAGCCCCGGCGCGCCCTGCCCCTGTGGGCCAACGGCTGTCCGGCTGTGGCCACCTACGTGCAGGGCTCCGACGGCGACTTCCGGGCGCACGCCATCGAGGTGCTGGAGATCCAGGGCGGCCTGATCTCCCGAGTCGTGGTCTTCCTGCATCCCGATCTGTTCCCCCGCTTCGGCGTCCCGCGCACGCTGTCGGGTACGACCGGATGATCCCGCCGCGCCTGCCCCGCCCGCCGCACCCGCTGGACCTGCTCGCCCAGGCGTCCGAGGCGGCGCTGGACAGCCTGCACCGTGCCGCCCTCGCCGACCCCGACGCGCCCACCCCCTGCACCCGCTGGAACCTTGCCACGCTGGTGCGTCACATCACCGACTCCACCGCCTCGACCAGGGAGATCCTGACAGGCATGCCTCCCGGGCGGCCGCCGGAGCCCGGCTGCGGCCCGGCCCGGGACGAGCTGCGCCGCCTCCGGACCGCTGTGGCGGCCATGCCCCGTGAGACGGCCCGCGTGCGCTGGGGAGCTCTTCTGGGGAGCTACGAACTGGCCCTGCACGCCTGGGACGTGAACCAGTCCACCGGGTGCCCCGGACCCCTGCCGCCGACGCTGGCCGAGGCGCTGCTCGCCTTCGCCCCTATGGTCGTCGAAGGCGTCGACCGCACCGGCCTGTTCGCCCCTCCCCTCCCGCCGCCTCGACCCGGCCACCCCACCGACCGACTGCTCGCCCTCTTCGGACGCCGACCCCGATAGGAGACGGCCCCTCCGACGAACGCCCACGTGTCCGAAAGCGAGTCGGAGACGGCCGACGGTCGACGGCCGGTCCGCTCACCCGGACGTCCCACTGGCCGTGAACAGCGACTTCGACGCCTGATAGCGCTGCCACCGGGAACGCGATCACCTACGGCGCGCACCATCCGCTACCGCGACACACTCACCCTCGCCGCATGACCAACAGCCAGGGAACAAGGACTGCCCGCGGCGTCTAGGGTTTCCGGGACAGGCCAAAAGGCACGCTGCATCCCTGGGGGCGAAACAGTATGGGACACGGAGCGCGGAAGCAGTTGGCGGAGTTGCTCGATGCCGCGCAGCGGCGCGGGGACTTCAGCACCCGTATCGAGATACCGGCCCACGTGCTGCGCGTCGAGGTCGACGGGGTGGGGGAACTGCCGCTGCCGCTGCGTGCCCCGGTCACCAGGAAACTGATCGCGCAGGCCCGGCAGGCATCCTTCGGCCGCGGCGAACAGACCCTGTCCGACACCAGAGTCCGCGACACCTGGGAGATCACCCCGGACCGCATCACGCTCGGCGGCACCGACTGGGACCGGACCCTGGACGGCGTCCTCGACGGTGTCCGCACCGCGCTCGGTCTGCCGCCCACCGTCGTCCTACGTGCCGAGCCGCACGCACTGCTCGTCTACGGCAAGGGCCAGTTCTTCCTGCCGCACCAGGACTCCGAGAAGGACGACTCCATGGTGGGCACCCTGGTCGTCTCGCTGCCCTCGCACCACACCGGCGGCGAACTCGTCGTCTCGCACGCCGGCCGCAGCGTCGTCCACCAGGCGTCCCGTGAGAAGCTGACCTTCGCCGCCTTCTACGCGGACTGCCTGCACGAGGTCAAAGCCGTCAAGTCCGGCTACCGCGTCACCCTCACCATGAACCTCCTCGCCGAACGCATCCGCCCGGCTGGCGAGGACGACGAGGACCCGGTCGCCGACCTGGCCCACTGCTTGACCGAACACTTCTCCGAGCCGGCCGAGGAGCGCTACGCCTACGGCCGCCGGAAGGCCGCGCCCCCGAACCGCCTCGTGTACCTCCTCGACCACGAGTACACCCAGCGCGGCCTGGACTGGGACCGCCTCAAGGGAGCCGACGCCGTCCGCACCACCCTGCTCCGGCAAGCCGCCGCAGAGACGGACTGCGAAGCGGTCCTCGCGTTGGCCGAGGTGAAGGAGACCTGGGACGCGCATGCGCCGTACGACTACGACGACTACTACGGCGAGGTCGAGCACTACGACGACTGCGAGGACGAGGAGTGCGAGGGTGAATGCCTCCTGGACCCCGACGGGGAACCCGGTGCCGAGCGCCGCCGCAGCGGCGACCTCTCCAGCTACGTACTGACCGAGCTGATCGACGACGAGCTCACGCTGAGCTGGTGGACCCGCCCGGACGGTACCGGCGGCGAGCAGATCGACCTGCCCGTCGGGTACGCCGAGGTGTGCGCCACCACCGCGAACAAGGACCTGACGCCCTACCAGTCCGAGTACGAGGGCTACATGGGCAACTACGGCAACACCCTCGACCGCTGGTACCGGCGGGCTGCCGTGGTCCTGTGGCCTCGGCAGCGCTCGTTCACGGCCCGCGCCGAGGCCGGCTCAGAAGGCGCACTGCGGGAACTTCAGGGCCACCTGGATGCCGGGGACCTCGACCGGGCGCGCACGCTCGCCCAGTCGCTCGCCCCGTTCTGGAAGCACCACGGTTCGGGCGAGGCGGCCGCGACGCTCTTTGCCGCCGCCCTGCCCGTCGCGGTGGGACTGCGGGAAGCTGACACTGCCACGACGCTCCTCGCGCCTTTCGGGGTCGAGGTTCTGGGCGAGCGGCACGCCCCGGGTCTCGCGGCAGCGGCCGCGCGGTACGGACGGACGTGGGCCCGCGGGGCCGTCGGCAGCTGGTTCGGCACGGGTGGCGCGTACACCGGGGCCGGCCGCGCGGCGTGGCTCGAATCGCTGCCCGGCCTGTGCACCGCCCTGCGGGCCGTCGAGGGCGATGGGGAGGCGATGGCCTCGCCGCTGGCCGAGGGTGCCTGGCAAGCGGTCCAGCAGCAACTCACTAGCTGGCTCGGCATCGGCCGCGAGACGGAGCGCCGCACCGGCATGGAGAGGCTCGGCGCATCCCTGGCCCGCGTCCTGCAGGCGGCAGACCCCGAGACCGCCGACACCATCGCCGCCACGCTGCGCGGCCTGCCGGACACCGCCCTGGAATGCCTGCTTCCCGCCCTGCGCACCGCGGCCTGCCAGCCGACGACCACACGCGACGTCGTCCCCGCCGCCCGTGCTTTCCAGACCCTCGCCGACCACTGCGAGGAGCGGCTCGCCGCGGCCCTCACCCGCCCCGTACGTGCGGCCGACGACTGGTCCCTCACGCCGGCCGGGTCATGCCGGACTGGCTGCGGACTCTGCGCCGACTTGGACGCCTTCCTCACCTCCCGTACCCGCCACATCATGGAGTGGCCACTCGCGAAGGACGGACGCCGCCACCTCCACAACCGCATCGAGCAGGTCGGCCTGCCCGTCTCCCACATCACGCGGCGCCAGGGACGCCCCTACGTTCTGGTCCTGACCAAGACGGACGCCGTCTTTACCCTTGAACAGGCGACCCGCGCCCGCGCCGAGACCGACCTGGCGTGGCTGCGGGACACATGGCCCCGGGCGCGCGGTTGAGTGACACCTTCGTGTCGTCGGCGTCGATCCCATGAGCGCACTGCCGCAGTACCTCGCGGTGTTCGGAGAGGAGATGGTCGCCGCACAGCCACTTCGACCAGATCTGGTCCGGCGGAACGTGGCGGTGGGGTTCCCAACCTTGTCGCTGCCGTGGCCCGCCATCGCGTCACCACCCCGCAGATCGGTGCGCCCGTCGACAACGCTCGGCGCGCCGCAGCCCTGATGCACGCCATCATCCGTCTACGCCCGCTCCCGGCCCGCAACGCCCTGTACGGCGCCGCCCTCGCCACGGCCTACATGGACGCCGCCGGCGAAGGCATCAACCCGCCCTACGGTGCTCTGATTGGCGGACGGACGACGGAGCCCCAGCAGCGAACCGGCCCAAGATCACGAGTGGCCTGACTCGCTGGCGCCGCAGTGGGTGTGTCGGAGCAGCGAAATTGACGCCGCGATCGTCCAGGACCTGACAGCGCTCCGCCGCCACTTGGCCATCGTTTCCTCGGAGGATCTCCTGCCGGTGCCGATGCGCGGCTGCTGAGGGCAAAGCCGCTGTGACAGGGGCGGTCGGCTCCGCGGTTCTAACGGCACGGCGGCCGCGAAAGACGGGTCTCACCCTCGGACCTCGGCGCACGTGCACGTCCGGGTCGCTGGTGCCGTTACACGGCTGCCGTGCCGAACGCCCTGGGGTCATCCGGCGGATTCGAAGGCACGGGAACCACGGACCGCATCGAGCGCTTCGGCCATCACGACGGCATGCGGCGAGTGGCCGAACGCACCATGCGGTCCGTGGTTCCCGTGCGTACCGCCTCCGCGAGGCCCTCGGGGAGCTCGGTGTTCAGGTCCCTGGCCTCCCCGGGGCTCAGCCCGTGGGCCAGCGTCTCGAGTGTGGCCCAGGTCAGGTCCGCCGCCTCCTGGCGGCTCAGTCCGGTGCGCTGTGTACGAATTGGCCGAGGCGATGGGGCTTTTCTGGACAGTGGCATGGGCGTCCATGACGCCTGCCTGGAGTCGAGTCGGGCACCTCGGGTTTTCAAGCCGGGACCTGCTCAGAGCCGCTATTTGGGGTCAAAGGGTTCGTGAGACGGCGCTGAGCGCGGAGGAAATGGGGCGTGCGATCGACGCGGCCCACCGTAGCTTTCCGAACTGGCGTGCCCGGTCGACGGCCGACCGGGGGCCCTCGTGCAACGCGCAGTCCGGCTCATGAGGGAGCGCAAGGAGGAATCGGCCCGTCTCCTGACGCTTGAGGTCGCAAGCTGCTCAACTCGAGCCGTGCAGGGGTCGACCTCGCGTCCGACGTCTTCCCCTACTACGGCGAGCGCGGCCTCGAGCTGCGGGAGAAAGACCCCTGCTGGTGCATGAGCACACGGCTGTGCTGGGGAACGAACCGCTCGGCGTCCTTATCGGCGTGGCGCCGTGGAACTTGCCGACGTACCAGGTGGTCCGATTCGCGGCTCCCAACCTCGTCCTCGCAATACGATCCTGTTCGAGCACGCGAGCAGCCGCCCCCAGTGCGCACTGGCTCTCGAGTAATTGTTCACGGATGCGGGCGTGCCGATCTGAATGCAGCCCTTCCGGTGGGAGGAGCGGTGAGCATGCCGACCTCGGCTACGCGCTGGGCGCCTGGATGTAGGTCGTTACCCGCGCCCGGGCGAGGGCGGAGTGCGGTGTCAGCCGCCGGCCACGGCACGCACCGCCTCCTCGATCGGGGTGGCCCCGCTGATCAGCTCGAGGATGCGCCCCGCGGTCCTGGGCTCGTGGAGCAGGGCGGCGAGCACCGCAGCCACATCATCGCGAGGCACCTGGCCGCGGTCCGTGTGCTCGGCGAGCGTGACGCGGCCGCTACCGGGGTCGTCGGTCAGCATCCCCGGGCGCAGAATCGTCCAGTCCAGTCCCGTACGCGAGGCGATGTCGGCGTCCGCCTCGCCCTTGGCCTTCAGGTAGGCGGCAAACACCGGGTCGGTGCCGGGCGGCGGCGGGTTGTCCACGCCCATCGCGGAGATCACCAGGAAGCGGCGCATCCCGGCGCGCTCAGTCGCGTCGGCGAGGAGGATGGCCGCGTTTCGGTCCACAGTCTGCTTGCGAGTCGCGCCGCTGCCCGGTCCGGCGCCCGCGGCGAACAGTGCCGCGTCGGCGCCGCGGAGGTGGCTGGTCACCTCGTCCACCGAGGCACGCTCCAGATCGCACACCACCGGTTCCGCGCCGTCCGCCCGGAGGTCGTCGGCGTGGTCCGGGTTTCGGATCAGCCCTGTGACATTGTCGCCGCGCGCCGAGAGCAGCCGGGTCAGCCGGCGCGCGATCTTTCCGTGTCCACCCGCGATCACAATGTGCATGGGGACATTCTTGCCACACGCGACCGCTTACGCCGCGGTGCGCGGCTGCTGCGGCAGGTCGGGTCCCGCGGTTGCCGTACGGCGTACGCGCGCACCGCCCTGGTGGCGAGTACGGCCCAGAGCGGTGCATCGCCACGCAGCGCTTGGGCAGCATGCGGACGACGAGGCGAATGACGGCGATCTCCTGGTTGTCACGCTTCACCTGAACCCCACTCCGGCCGAGGCTTCTTTCGCGAGCGCGCCACCGAGGACTCGCGTGGCGCAGCGAACGCCGCCGAGAACGGGCAGCCGGCCCCCCGACGGCGACGGCCCGCCCCCTGCCCGGAGGCCGGCCGTCGCAGCACCCCGGGTGCGCCAGCACAAATTTGCGGGCCTTGCGGCAGCCCGCGTCGCCCCTCACGCCGCCTGAAATGCTCTGGTCCAAGGCCACCTCCGGGTTGCCGGGTTTCTGGTACACCTGGCGGGTCTCGCCGGCCGACTCGACCTCCGCGAGCGGACGGTAAATGGCCAACCGGGCCTCGTCGCGATGAACGGCAATCAGGTGCTGACCGTGTCCGCGTTCGACATCGACGAGTCCCGCATTCGGCATATCTGGGCGATTCGCAACCCGGACAAGCTGCGGTCGTGGAGCAGTCGAGAGGTGCGTCGGGCTCGTGCCTGACAATTCCCGCAGCAGGGACGTCGATCGGTCGGGCCGTCGGCGCGGTGTGATGCCGTGCTCGAACCGGACGGACCGAGATCTCAGAGAGGAAGCACGGATGTCGTTCAACTCCCACACCCTGCACGTGACCGTTCGTGGCACGGACGAGGCATCCGCCTGGTACCAACAGGCCTTCGGAGCCGCAGAGCTCACCAGGCCGGTGGTACCCGGTGGCCGGCTGATCCACGTCCAGGTCCGCATCGGGACGCTCACCCTGATGCTTGCCGACGAATTCCCTGAGATGGAGTCCTTCGGGCCGCAGCACTTCGGCGGCACCTATGGTGCCGTCTACTTGCATGTCGACGATGTCGATGACACCTGGCAGCGGGTCGTCGGTGCCGGGGCCACGGTGATTCGCCGGTTGAGCGACGCTTTCTGGGGCGAGAGAGAGGGTCAGCTCCTCGATCCCTTCGGTCATCGGTGGGGGCTCACGCAGCATCTCCGCGACGTGCCGCTCGCCGAGCTCCAGGAGCTCACGAACGAAGCATTTTCCGGCTTTACCACAGGGTGAACGCTGTGGGCTCGACGGCGCGTTTGCTGAGGGACTTTCCCGCGTCGCCTGACGAGCCCTGCGCCGCACGGTGCGGACCTGCAGCCTCTCGATGCTGCGGTGGTGCTGCACAAGCACGATCACCTACTGTCCCTTGACACTGCGGTGTGCTGGCCATCTTTCCTGCGCTGCTCGCTCCGGTTTCGGTTCTGGGCGCGCTTGGGAGTTCGAGCATCAAGCCGCTCATGGCCAACGTGGCGGCGCTGGCGCTGGGCCCCCGCTCGCGACAGGCGCGGCAGGTGATCAGCCGCCCGCGCCGGTCGGCCCTGCCGCCCGGCGGAGCACCGGCCCGAGTGGACGCAGAGCGTGGCGGCCCGGTGATCAGAAGGCCCACGAGCGAGGCCACAGCGCCGACGGCGTGGGCGATAGCGCGGCCGGTCCTCTTCAGCCCTCAAAACGGCTCGTACACGTTGCGCTGGACCGAGATCGCTCACGTTCACGTACCCATGGAGCGGTAGGGCGCCCAGCGCGGAGACGGACACCAGGAACGGGAACACCCGCACCGGCCGCCTGCGACCGAGCAGCAGGACCAGCAGCCAGCGCCGCACGGCGACACGTGACGCCACTGCCGGCGGCGCTGACGATTGCTCCGGACAGCAGGTCGCCTGGTGATCGAAAACCGGGACGGCCCGTCATCCCTCCCGACGGGCCCGCACTCGTAAGCGGCACCTGGCTTGACCTGCGGTGCTCAGAGCCGGGATCGCACGTCAGGGCAAGTGGCCTGCACGCGGTTGCGTTCGACGTGCAGGCCACTCAGGTGGGCGGAATCAGACCGCTAGGTCACCCCCAGGACGGGTCCCAATTGGAGACGGGGGTGTTCCTGATGATGCGCCGGATAGCAGCGATCATGGTTGTTCACCTCCTTCCGAGCGTGTGAGTCGAAGGCTTGGGGGTCCGGTGGAAGGCGAAGGGGCGGCAGACCGCGGCGTTGGTCACGAACGGGGACATGTTGCCGCCTGTGACGGTCAGGTGTGCGTCGCTCGTGAGGGCGCTCACGGTGTCCACAATCATGGTGTGCGCGACCGCCGCTCCGGCGCAGGTGAAAGGGCCGGTGCTGTAGGGCAGGTAGGGGCCGTGTTCACCTGGTTCGGCCCAGCGTTGCGGCCGGAACATGTCGGGCTCGGCCCAGCGGGTTTTGTCATGGTGCAAGAGGTAGGGGCTGACGGACAGGACCGCGTCGGGCTGGAAGGAGATGCCGCCGAATTCGATGGGGTGGGGGACGGGACGGCCGACCATCCAGACCACCGGACGATGTCGTGCCGCCTCGCGGGCGATCCAGTCGGCGGGCCATGGCCACGGGGAACCCGGTGTGTTGTGGAGGCAGGCCAGCAGCAGTGACCACGCCACCGAGTGGCCGACGGTCTCAACGATTGCCGAGTACATCTGCAGGTACAGGTCGGCTACGGCGGGGCTGGTGACCTCGTTGGGGCACGCGCCGATCGCGGTGTCCAGCATGTCGCGCGGCTCATCGGCACGAATGCCCTCCTCCCGGCGAAGTGTCACCTGTTCGGCCAGGGCTCGCTTCAGCTTCGGGCGCAGCATCTCGACCCGTGCCCGCTGCCTCAAGCGCGGCGCGCGGAGCAATATGCCGATGCGTACGGCTTGAGCCAACAACCGGTGCAACGGTGGTGAGACCTGGGGGTGTAGGAGCATGTCGGCAGTGCACTGGTACGCCAGCATCGTTCCGGCTCCCGGCCATTGACTGGCCTCGGGGAGTCCGGCCACGGCCCTGGCCACGTTGTCCCGGTACTCGGGCAAATGCGCCCGCATCAGTTTTCGTACGGCGCGGCCGAACTCGGTCTGGGCTGACCTTGAGGGCAGCAGGTCCCCGAAGAAGGTGGACCGTTCCGAGTTGAAGACCGGGTCGCGGAGCACCCGGAGTGCCAGGTCGGGATCGCCCACACACCAGGTGCCCCACGGCAGACGAAACACTCCCGACGGACTGCGGTGACAGAAGTCTTCGATGAACCCCAATGGATCTCGCCGGAACCTGAGCATTTCCATCCTGCTCATCAAGGCCCCTCCCGCACCGCTCGCAGGCCCTGTCCGGCACACCGGACGGATCTTGCGAGCAGTAACTGTCGCATCGCACTGTGTATCCACTGTGTTGGCGCCAACGAAAAACTACTCTTTTCTCACTCACTTCGCATTTTGACGATGAACTTCCCAATGTCCGGGACCGTGTAGAGGGCGGGTCTTGCAGGGAGTTTGCGGTCGGCGTAGTTCCTGGCAGGCGGCTACCAGGGATGCCGGCAATGGCTGGAGATGGCGCGTGTCGACACGCTCCGGATGGTGGCCGAAGCGTTGTTCTTCAGCTGGGGATTCGTCGCTTCGCCTGCGGGAACTCGGACTGCGTACGTTGCACCCTCGTCGAGTAACTGCCCGGCCGAGACGCCGGGCAGGCAGTCCCAGCGGACGCCACGGCCGCGATCCGCCCTCGCTGTAGTCGGTTTGGCCCTCATGGGCCCGGCCGGGGTCAGCATCGCCAGAGTCCTCGGAATGTCCGTCAGCCGCAGCACGCTGGCTCCTGCTGGTGGAAGCGGCGACTCGAACGCGTGCCTTCGGATCGATACGGCGAGCGGTGCCTCGAGGTGGCGGCCGCCTGGGGCAGGCCGGCCATGACTGCAGAAGTAGCACGGCGGCAAGCCTGGGCAGCCAGCGGTGCCTCGTCAGCGGCTCACTGGCCCTGGGCGATCTCCCACATGTAGCCGTCCAGGTCTCGGAAGCTGGCGGTACGCGGACCCCAGCGCCTGTCCATCGGCCCGTTGACGAGCTCAACGCCTGCCGCGGCGAGCTCCGAGCACTTCGCGTCAACGTCGTCCACCTCGACGGTGAAGAGCAAGCGCACACCCGCCTCTCGCGGGGCCGCAGTCGCCGGATCGATGAGTTCCGAAACGTGCGTCGTCCGCAACAAGTTGATGATCGTCCCGCCGAACTTAAAAGCGACGGAGTGCTCGTCCTCGAAGAGGATCGGGGCCTCGAAGACATTCAGATAGAACTTCTTCGAGGCGGACAGGTCTTCGACAAAGATGGTGCTGGCGGCGATGCCCTCGGCCCATGCGCTCATGACAGCTCCCAGTTCGTTGCCGGTAACGGAGAACACAGCCTACGACCGTCCACTGACAACCCACGGCAGACCCTGGAAGCACGGCCGCCCTGACGCAGGCCCGATACCGAGAGGCGAACGCCTGACGTCGCCTCCTTCCCGGAAGCCCGAGGGCAGGCACTCGAGGAACTCAGACCGCTCGATCACGCGACTGCGGACTGCGCGGAGCGTGGAGCAGCTCAGCCCACCGGGAGGGCCGGAGCATGCGGCGACGGTCACTTTGCCGCAAGCGACGATCAGCATCGTCGCCCACTCAACCCCGGGGTAGGGCATGTCCGATGCGGCAGGTTGCCCAGCCAGCGGGCCTGCGCCCGCAGCGTTGAGACGTCAGGCATCTCGCTCAACCGCCGGGGTGCCGTGGGGTGCGCACCGATCCTCTACGGGCCGATCGGTGGCGCCGCTGCAGGGGCTGCTTCGTGGCGTGCTTGTCCCAGCGATGTGGTGGCGGTGGACGGGTGCGAACATCTGCTCGGGTGTGGGGAAGGTGGGCGCGTCGCTTGCCTGGCCCGCCTTGGCCCTGTTCTTGGCGGCGGCATTGGTGCCGACCATCGTGCCAAGTGGGCGAAGTGGGCGCCTCTGCCGGCGCACTGACCTCAGGACAAGGAACACCACGGTGGCCCCCAGCACGACATCGGCCGCGTCGGCAATCTCGACGAGGAGCCACGGCGCACCCAGCAGATGCGGCACCTTCGCGGCGATCATGCCCACGCCTGCGAGGAGGGGCCGCCATGTCCGGAGATCGAGGCGGTCCCGCAGATCCGCGGCGAGGACGGCACCGGCGAGGGGCCCGAGCCGGTTACCGCGGCTGTCGAGCCCGGCGCCGCCCGCTCCGGTCGACCCCGAGCCCGCCCCGGTGGTCCTGCACTGTGTCCGGGAGCCGCAGCCTCGCGTGCTGTCCGGCCCGCCGAATCCCCTCCCTATGGGAATGACACCAGTGCTACCGTTGCCACCATGAGCGCATCCGAGAAGGCCGAGAAGAAGGCCATGAGCCTCAGGTTCCCTACCCAGGAGCAGTACGACGCCATCGCCGGGGCCGCGAAGGCCGCCGGGGTGAGCATGCAGGAGTATGTGCTTTCGGCCGCCTACGAGCGCGCCACGGCAGTCGAGAAGATCTTCCTGGACGCTGCCCGGCAAGCCTCGGAGTACACCCGCGAGGCCTTCGCCGAGTTCGGCGACGACCAACCCGACACCGACCGGCACGCGGCCGCGCTGGCCGCAGAGCGCCGCCTGGCCGAGCTGGACCGTGCCGAGGCGGGCCACGGGAACGCCGCGTGATCCACAGCATCGACGTGCCGTTCCTGCTGCACGCCGCCGAGCAGATCGACGGCGACCCACAGGTGCACGAACTGGGCGTGCTCTACGCCGCGGTCGCCCGTGTCCACTCCAGCGCCATGGACCACGACTGCTACGGCTCGGACCACCTCAAAGCGGCCGCGCTCATGCATGAACTCGCGCGGATCCCCTGCCTGGAGCACTCGAACCTGCAGTTCGCATGGGTCAGTACCGTCGGGCTTCTGGCCTTGCAGGGCCACCGCCTGGACTACCCGCCCAAAGACGCCGCGGCTCTCGTCCGCGACGCGGAAGCCGGCCTGGTCACCGTGAAGGAGATCGCCGTGACGCTGCGCGGATGGACCGTCCGGTAACGGCGACGACATCGTGGGGACCGCCCGGCCCCCATGGGTTTCCCGCAGCCTGTCTGACCGCTGATGGCCGACCTCTGTAGAGCTACGGATCATTGGGAGGAAGCCGCGTCCACGTGCTGCCGGACTCCGGCTCCAGGTATAGGGCGTACGGACCTTCCAGGGCCGCAACTTCTCACCGGCAGTACCGGATCCTGAACCCTCCTTCGGGACCGACGCCTACGCCCGTGGACTTCCGCTGAGCGCATCCTGTTGCCGCGGCGTGGCCGTTGCCGTGACGTGCACCGTCCTGTGGCCACCGACACGAGCGGCTCCCGGCGTACACCCGTTCGGCCGATAGGAGTCGCCGCCCCGCCACCGTTTTGGTCTCATGGCCCTGAACCGCATCCGCGTTCGAGTGGGAGGTGGCCGATGTACCACATGAGCCCCGAACACGTAGCAACCGAGATAGGGACCCGGCAGTTGTGGCATGCCGTCGACTGCAACGGCAACACTCTGTGCGGACAGGCCTTGAGCGAAAAGGCGCTGCACACACCAGGCGTTACCCCCGAGGACTACTGCACCACCTGCATGCGCGCCGTCGGCGCCGCAATGGCCAGCCACACGCGGCAGACGCATGTCGCCTCCACCGGCGAAGGCGTCCTCGATGACCACTGAAACACCGGTGGTTCCAGTCAGTGGACCAGCATCTTCCCCCACAGAGAGGGCGCAGGCCAAACGCCCGCCCCGGACGGGATGGGGGCGATTGATCGCTCGCGATGGAGCCGCCGGTCAGGGCTTGCCGGTGCTGATACGGCGCGGACCCGGACGACCTCGACATGACGTCCTCGGCCAGGATGCCGCATGTCGCCGGGGCCGGGCTCCTGTCCAAGTCTCCACGTAGGCCAGGCGCTCGCGCGCTTTCAGCCGACCCGTGAGGAACGGCTCGGGAGAGGGGTGGTGTGGCTGCTACCAGCGCATGCCGAGTGCGTCGAGTCCCGCGCGTCGTTCTCGGTGAACTTGTCTGCCCGGCGGCGGGCGTTGTCCACGTACTGACCCAGCCGGACCCCGGTCATGGTCCTTCCCGTGGCACGGTGAGCTGCTCACCATGCTTCCGATGCACCCGCAAGCCCCCTCGCGCGCGTGGAACTGGCGGGCGGCCCGGAGGTGATCGCGGTGGACGACCGGACCGAGATCCCCCGCCGAGCCCCTACCAGCGGTCGAAGACACTCGCCGAACGCGCCGCATGGCAGTTCATCCAGGACGAAGGCGGTGGCCTGGAACTGGCAGCGGTTCATCCCGTCGGGGTTCTTGGGCCCCTGCTCGGACTGGACGACCCGCCGTCCCTGCGGCTGGTCCGCAGAATGCTCGAGGGACAAGTTCCTGCGTGCCCTCCCTTCGGGATGGGCTTCGTCGACGTGCGCGACGTCGTGGATCTGCACCTTCGCGCGATGACCGATCCGGCAGCCGCCGGCGAACGCTTCCTGGCGATCGCCGGACACAGCCTGCGCGTCATCGACATCGCACGCATTCTGCATGACCGCCTCGGTGAGCGGGCCGCGAAAGCCCCGACCCGTGAACTGCCCATCTGGGTTGCGCGCGCACTGGGCATGGTGAACCCGGAACTGCGACTGCTCAGGCATCAGCTCGGCCGGGACCTCGACGCCACAAGCGCCAAGGCGGAGAAGCTTCTCGGGTGGCGAGCGCGGCCCATCGAGGACAACATCGCGGACACCGCTCAGAGTCTTCTCGCCCACGGCATTGGGACGAAGACCGGCTCGTAAACGACCGCTACCGACACCGACACCTACGGTGATGGCGGCCCCTTCGCTCGCGCGCTGGTGTCCTGGCGGGCGCTGCAGCCGGCGGCCCTTGTTCGGGGGAGCTGATGGCCGGTCGCGGATGCGGTCGGGGTGCCGGAGGTGTCGCCGACCGCAGCCGGGCGAAGCGGAGTGGATCGCCTCAAGGAGAAGTGAGAAGTGTCGCCCACACTGCGTTGCCTCCGGTGCGCACGGACCGGGTGACGCCCCACTTCTCCGAGATCTGCCGTACGAGCATGAGCCCCCGGCCGTTCTCGTCCTCGGGGCCCGGGGTGCACGCGGGCGGGCTGAGGTGTCCACGGTCGTGGTCGTGCGCCTCGATACGCAGGCGCCGGCCCGCGGCAAGGGTGATGCCGCACAGGATCCGGGTGCTGAGCGTGTGAACGACGGCGTTGGTGGCCAGCTCGGAGAGGATCAGCACGGCATCCGCGCGCGTCTCGCTCGGCACGCCCCACAAGGTCAGCCGCTCGCCCATCGCGTGACGGGCGACCTTCACGCTCGCGCGCTCCGCCGGCAGCTCCAACCAGTGGGCCAGGTGCGGGAAGGACGCCGCTAAGGACCGGGGTGAGGGAGTCGTGTGCGGGGCCACGGCGATCGCCTTCCATGGGAAACGTGCACGATGAGAGTGTCTCGGCAGGCCCGCGCCCCCGTCGCCAAAGCACGCCAAGTCGGCTAGCACGCACGCGTGTTGCTCCCCACGTTCGCGTTCGCCTGTGTCGCTCAGGAGCAACTATGCCCGCAGGCCCGTTCACGCTGCAACCGAACACCTGATAATTTCAGATCGGCCGTATCGGTCTGGCGTGCTACCCAAGTCGCTGTCAGAATGGGGTCGATGACTGACCTTCAGGAGGTAGTCCGTGAGCGATGCGCGTTCGGGCGCAGCCACCAGTGCACCCACCGTTCTCCGCATGATCCTAGGCAAGCGCCTTCAGGATTTGCGGCGCGGCGCGGGGGTCTCCCTGGATGATGCCGCACAGGCCCTGCGCGTAAAGCCGCTGACCATCCGTCGACTGGAGAAGGCCGAGGTCGGCCTGAGGATTCTTTACGTCGAGAAGCTGCTCGAGACCTACGGGGCGGGGCAGGACGAGATCGCTGAGTTCATCGCGATGGCCGAGCGTGCGAACGAGCCGGGATGGTGGCACGCCTATCGCGATGTGCTGCCGTCGTGGTTCACCGCTTACGTGAGTCTGGAGACAGGCGCGCGGACACTGCGCACCTACGAGCCGCACTATGTCACCGGGCTGTTGCAGACACAGGCCTACGCGCGGGCCATCTTGCGGGCGGGGTTTCCCAACGGCACCGAGGAAGACCTGGCCCGCCGTGTCGACCTGCGTCTGCGGCGTCAGAGCCTGCTGGACCGATCCGACGCTCCCACGCTGTGGGTGGTGATGGAGGAAGCCGTCCTGCATCGGGTCGTCGGCGGCCCCGATGTGATGCGAGATCAGATCGACCGGCTGCTGGAGGCCTCGGCGCTGGCGCATGTCAGCCTCGACATCGTTCCGTTCGCCGCCGGCGCCCACGTCGGGGCATGTGCGCCCTTCACGTACTTCCGCTTCGAGGAGCCGGAGCTGCCGGACATCGTCTACAGCGAGATCCTCTCCGCCTCCATGTATCTCGATCAGCGCTCCGACGTCGCGGCCCACCTCGAGGCGCACAACCGGATGTCCCTGCTGACCTCCTCCGAGAACAGCAGGGCCCTGTTGAACCGTATGCGCAAGGAGTATTCATGACCATCACAGACGATCGCGTCTACAACGGCATGCCCGCAACGGACCTCGGCGAGAAGGGCTGGGAGTGCCCGTGGAGCGGCCCCAACGGCGGCCAGTGCGTGGAGACCAAGCGACTCGATGACGGCCGAGTGGCGGTGCGGCAGTCGACCGACCCCACCGGTCCGGCATTGATCTACACACCCGAAGAGATCACCGCGTTCATCGCGGGGGTCAAGAACGGCCTCGCCGACCACCTGACGGTCGGCTGAACCACCACGCTCACCACGACAAGGGGACAGGATGAGCAACTCCCACGCTGCGCGGGACCTGGACACCAGCAGGCCGCACTCCGCCCGCATGTACGACTACTACCTGGGCGGGAAGGACCACTTCGAAGTCGACAAGCAGGCGGCCGAGACCGTGGCCACCGTGTACCCGGGCATCTTCACCTGCGCACGGGAGAACCGCGCTTTCATGCACAGGGCGACCCAGGTCCTCGCGATGGAGCACGGCATCCGCCAATGGCTCGACATCGGGACCGGCATCCCCACCGAACCGAACCTGCACCAGGTCGCTCAGGCCGCCGTCCCCGAGGCCAGGGTGGTGTACGCCGACAACGACCCCCTCGTCCTGAAGTACGCCGAGCGTTTGATGCGCAGCACGCCGCAGGGTCGCACCACGTACATCGAGGCGGACATCAACCGTCCCGAGGACCTCCTGGACGCCCCCGAACTGGCGGCCGTGCTGGATCTGGGCCGACCGGTGGCGCTGTCCATGAATGCCCTCATGCACTTCGTCACCGACGCCCAGGACCCCTACGGAATCGTGGCGCGCCTGCTGGAGGCCTTGCCCTCAGGCAGCGCTCTGGCTCTGAGCCACTGCACGCCCGACTTCGACCCGCCTACCTGGGAGAAGGTCACCGCCATCTACACCAACGCCGGCACCCCCGTGCAGTTCCGCACCCAGAAAGACGTCGCCCGCTTCTTCGACGGGCTCGACCTCCTCGATCCCGGAATCACGGTCGGTCACCGCTGGCGGCCCGCCGCCAACAACGTTGCCCCCCGACAGTTCACGGACGCCGAAGTCAGCCTCTGGGTCGGAGTCGGCATCAAACCATAGTCACACCAGCGGGCACGGTGAGCCGCCCAAGGCGGCCCACCACTTCCTTCCGGTCAAGCGGCCACGTGCAAAGCCTTTCGACGAAGGTGGAACCCCCAGCACTCGGAGAAGCCGCAGGCGCCTCGTACGCAGGCCGACCCGCCAGCACGGGCTGTCCAGGAGATACGCGCACGCAGGCCCGTCCCGGTCACCGGGGCGTGTTCCTGGGAACAGGGCCGCACAAAAGAACAGAAGTGAGTGACAGCGCGGGGCTCGTTCCCCGGGGCGCCGCGTCTGCTGAAGGGGCACGCGCCGTGCGTGTGCCCTGGTATGCCGCGATGGCCAATGCCTTCCCTGGATGCATCCTGGAAGTGGCGGCCCCATCTCCATCCCCATCCGCACCGATCCCGGATGGGGCCGCGAACGCCAGCGCGACGGCTCTGCCGATCCCCCGAGAAGCACCCGTGATCAGCACAACCCTGCTCGCAAATGAGACACCCATGACAGGCCTCTCTCGTTGTATATGCAACATCGACACGCGGGGCAGCCCTCGGACTACCCCTGTGGCCGCAGGTCCAAGCAGTCTGCAGGAGGCGGTCGGGCTGCTGGAGCACGAGGTTGCGGTGCTGCGCGGGCAGATGGAGGGTCTCTACGCGGAAGCACCGGCAGGCGCCCCTGCTCTGGCGGAAGGCGCCTGGGGCATCACGCAGGCGCAGGCCGGCGAAGGTGCTCAAGGCGACGTGCTGGCGCGACTCCCAAGACGATCACCCGTATCGTCTCCCACCTTGACGCGGATCAACGTGCCGTGAATCAAAGGGAGTTCACCGCAGTGGTCGGGACAGGGCCGCGGGCCTGCAGGCGGGGGTGCATCCGATCCCGGGTCAGAGTTTCTGCGGTGCCATAGGCGGGTGCTGACGGTGTCCGTGGGCTGGTCGCGTGTGTGCCAGGTCTCGGCCTGGCGAAGGTGAGGACACCACCGTGTTCGGGGGGCTGGCTGGCCCCCGCGCGGGCCAGAGCGGCGCGGGCCGGCGTCGCGGAGCATGACACGGTCCGAGCGCAATCGGCCGACCAGCTCGACGGGTAGGTCCGACAGGACGTGGGCGAGGTGGGTGACGTCGTGGCCGGAGTCCACGACGATGAGCATGTCCGGGTCGCCAGGCTTCCATCGGCCGGGCTGCCGGAGCCGCGTGACGACGTCGCGCAGTTGGACGGCGGTCACCGCGGTGGCGTCGTTGGCCGGTCCAAGCCCGACGGCGTCCAGAACGGCGGTCCATGACGTCCGTCTTCCGGTACTTCGGCGGCGGGGGCGACGCCGAAGACCGAGCCGGCGATGCTGCTGGAGCGGTACGACCGCCTCGGGGTGCGGATTCGGTCTTTGCCCGCGATTCCAGGGGGCGCTTGTACCGGCGGCGCCCCTGCCGAAAGTCCGGGCGGCGGCCCGCGCCCACGGAAGTCGCACCGCCTGCTCGGACTCGTCCTGGCATGATCCGGCGTCCGGCCGACACGGTGAACGGCAGGGCGGCGAAGAGAGCCGACGCATACAAGGGGCCCGACCGCGGCGCAGTCGGGCCCCTTGCTGGGCACGTACCGCCGCCCCCGCCGCGCACATGGGCGGCAGGGTGGGTCGACGGCTAAGTGCGGTCCTCAAGGGCCGCTCAGATGGACGGGTACGGCGTACGGCAGTTGCCTGCGAGCAGGACCGATATCACTTCCTGATCGCGACCGCACCCGGTCTTTCAGTAGTTCGACGTCCGCCCGGTAGCATAGAAGGCGCCACCGTCCTCGATGCCGTATGCGTACGAGGTCACGTTCGCGTCATTGACCATCGCCGTGTAGCACGTGCCGCTGCTGCTGGTCACGTGGCACGTGTAGGTGCGGCCATCGCTGTTCCGGATGATCTGGGCGATACCGCCGACATTGTCGCCGGGGGCCGCGATTGTGCCGTGCTCGATACGGGCCCAGGTAGTACGGCATGACGGGCTGTAGTACAGGTCGATGATGGCGCCGGAATTGTATGAGCCCGCATAGAGATAGGTGGATGCGACGATTCGCCGGTCGTTCCAGCAACTGGTGCTGCTGGCTGTCTGACCGTCGTAGGTGGCGGCGTGAGCTGCTGTACTCATCACGATGGGCACCGCGCCGGCGACCACCGCCAAGGCCGCGGCAATGCGGGCCGAACGCCAGATACGCGCAACCGTGCTCTTCATCTGACCTCCTGGTCGAGGAATGGAGACTGCCGTTGTTGCCGGACGGCACAGTACACACGCCCCGTGTGCCTCGAAAGGCTTTGGTGTTAAGTGGAATTGGGCATTTTTCAGCCACGTGGCGGAATGTGAGGAAACCATGTCACTCCGGAATTGAATAAACCTTTGCCTCGGAAGTGGATTGTGAGCCGCGGGCCATAGTGGAATCGAGTAATGGCTCCGCACGAACCGCCCGCAACAGCCTCAACCAGGACTGAACACCCTCCCGGATGCACCGGTCATCAATTGTTGTTGCCGGAGGACTCCCGCCGGGGGGTGCCCTCGCAAACGGGCGCACAGTCCAAGGAAGAGACGATGAGCAACCAGGCACAACTCGCTGACACGGTCCGCAACTTCGTCCGCACGCTGCTCCGGCTCGCCGACGAGACGACCCGTCTTGAGCTGCTCACCAAGGGCGAGGCGCCCGCACACCGGATCGTGGAGGGGTGGGGCAGGAAGACCAAGACCCGTGGTCGATCGCCGACGGGCGTACCGGCGAGATCCCCACATCCAGCACCGACGGCCTGGGCGGCTACACCGCCGCGTCGTCACCTGCGAGGTGGGGCGCCGGGCTCGGGGTCGCGGGTCGGCGCCCGCCGCAGCAGGCGGCCACAGCTGCCACCGTGGAGTTCAGGAAGATCGTGAAGCAGGAGGGCGCCGCTCAGGGGAGAAGAGCAGAGCTCGATCGTCCTTGCCGCGCCCGGCACACCCACTCCTACGCGTCGCACTGGGCCCGCTGGGTCACCAGCCCGGGAAGGCCGTGGCCTTCCGCGTCATCGCGGCCCTGCCCGGCCCTCGCCGGCCCCCGCCCCGCGGTGACTGGCCAGCTGGACGCGGCACCAGCGTGCGCAGCCCCGCGTGGACCGCGCACGCTGCCAACGCCCCCGGCGACGGCAGCGTGAGCCCAAGAAAGATGTCCTCCGGGCTGGGCAGGGCCGCGCAAGTGCCGGCCCCGAGCGCACAGCTCCCGAACATCTTCATCAGCAGGAACCAGCCGAGCAGCGCCAGCGCCCCCGACCCGTAGGCCGCGAGCAGACCCCGGACGACAGGCAACGGGGCGTAGTCCCGGGTCGCCCACAGAGCCGCCCCGATCTGGGCGGCGCAGATCACCAGGATCATGCCCCAGAAGGAGAAGACCCCGAGCAGCGCCATGAGGACGCCCATACCGGCCGCGGCAAGGCCGACGGGAACGCCCAGCCGGACCAGGGGGCCGGCCGTCGGCTGCAGAGGTCCGAAGCCGGTGGCCGGTCGCCCCCGTGCCGCACGCCCCGCGACGTACTGTCCGGCGATCGGGATCAGCACCGCTGCCACCGTCAGGGGCGTCAGGGCGGACGCTGCGACGCCGACGGACAAGGTGACGAAGTCCGAGACGAAGACCAGCGCCCCGGGGGTGTCCGGGAACAGGAATGACGCCGCATACAGCGTCAGGGGCGGCAGCTGCATCAGATAGTCGAACGCGGGGGCCAGGCCCGCGGCCGACGCACCCAGAACCGCGGCGGCCATCAGCCGTGGACGGCGCCAGCGATCCGGCAATGCGGTCCAGGAACGGGCCACCGCCGCCAGCCACCCCGCTGTGGCCAGCCCGGACAGACCCACCAGCGTCGCGTACGGGATGATCAGCGTCACCCCCCTTCCGCCGAGCATGGCCGCGCTGGAGGCCCCGGTCGGCGACAGCAGGTGTAAGACTCCCGCACCCAGCGCGAGGCCGAGGCCCGCGTTCCTGATCCGCGCCGGATCGACCGTTCCGGCGGCCCAGGCCGACCCTCGCCACAGCGCGGTGCCCGTCGCCCCGACCAGGAGCGCGGACGCCAGCGCGGTGGCCAGCGCCTCGGTGCCCGTACCGGTCTGGCTGCCGCCCCCAATGGGCCCCAGCTCCAAGAAGTCGTAGAGGAACGCCGCCGTGGCCCCCACCGCGCAGAAGTCCCAGAAGCCAGCCCGGTCCAAAAGACGTTCATCCCTCAGCGCCCCCTCGCGCTGCGCCGCCGTCGGATGGACCCGCAGCAGCGCGGAGCGCCAACTGGAACGCGGCGCGGACGGCAGGCCGTAGCTGCGGAACAGCCGCAGCAGTGAGTCCGCCGATCCCTCCCAGCTCCGCACCCGCGCGTCCGCGTGCAACTCCCGGCTGCGCAGCACCGAGTTCTTGAGGAAGGCGGCCAGTACCGCCAGCAGGCCGATGCGGACGGCGTGGGTGAGGTTGGCAGCAGCTAGCTCTGGACCGGCGACCAGGCTGCCCGGTACGGCGAGGACGGCTAGGCTGCCCGGCACGGCGAGAACGGCGAAGGACAACAGGGGCGGTCCGCTCATCCGCCACACGATGAGGGTGAGGAAGGCCACGTCGAGGTCCCGGTTGCGGATGTGGGCGAGTTCGTGCAGCACCACCGACCGGAACGCGTCCCGGTCTCGCGCGAACAGCGCCATCAGCCCGCCGCTCAGCACCACTTGCCGCCGCCTCGCGCGTCCGAACGCGAGGGCGTCGATGCTGGGTTCGAGGGGTTCGGCCAGAAACGTGACCCGGGGGTACAGGCCTGTCGTCCTCGTGAGCTCCTCCAGATACGCCGACAGCTCCGGCACACCGGTCAGCTCCCGGTAGCCGCGCCGGCGGCTCCGCCACGCCGGCAGGCAGACGTAGACACATCCGACGCTCAGCAGCAGGAGAGCGGTCGCTGTGGCGGTGACCGCCCACGCCGTGCCCGCCCGCGGATCGTGGCAGTCGAAGACGAAGGCCGAGGCGCCACTGCCCGGATGCGCGCTGCGCGCGCGGGCCGCGTCCTGTGTCGCGCGGGTCGCGCATTGGTAGTAGGCCAGCATCTGCCGCGGCTCGACCGAGGTGAGGACCGTCGATGACACGCTGTTGACCAGGGTCGCCGACGCCGTCGTCACAGCCGTGATCAGCAGCACGAAACGCGCGGTGGTGCCCGAGGGGAGGCCGAACGGGTCGCGCTCCCGCCCTGCCCGGCCGGCGGGGACCCCCGCGGTCACGGCGTGGATCCCTCCGGGCTCCCGGGCGGCCCGGCCGGCCCGGCGGGGATGGTGGCCAGCTCCGCCACGATGGCGTCGGCGATCGCCCGGGCTTGCTCCTCCGGCACCTGCAGCCGCAGGGCCGTCTGCCTGGCGATCCGTCGCACTTCGGTCAACTGCGCGGCGGACGGCGGCTCGGCCGTCACTGTGGGTCGCGTGGCCGCAGCCCGCCGCCGTCCCAACCTGAACCACACCCGCCGCCCCACGGACTCCGCGGCCCGCTCGGAGGCCTGCTGGGCCAGGTGGTCAAGCACGTGGACCGATGCCGTGAGCGCCGTGGCGCTGAGCAGCGTCGCAACCGTCTCCAGCCCGAGTCCCAGCGGCTCATCGCGGCCCGGGGCGACAAACCACGACGACGGGGGAGCGCGGTGGAAGGCCTCCGCCGTCATGGCGAACTGCGGCAGCTCCTCCGGCGCGACGGCCTCCACCGCGCGCCGCGCGAGCCGGGTCGCCAGCGTCTGGTCGTACCCGCGCATGTCGTCCGTGCCCCTGCCCTCGACGGTCCGTCCAAGGAACTCTGCCACCCCGGCGGGCCCCCGCGCTCGTGGTTCCGAGTTGTCGGCGCGTCTGCCGGTGAAAATAGACCAGCAGCGGCCCCATTTTTCGGCTGGGGGCCGCTTCGTTCGTGAACGGAGCGGGCCACGCCGGCACACCAGCTCCCGGTCTCGTTTCTGCTGCCGGATGAGCGCCTGAGACAAGTCGGATGCCTCGTTTTGACGACCAGGCTGCGTCGACCGACTGGTGGCCGGTGACCCGCCGGGCCCTGCGCGGCGGGCTGGAGCCTTGGCTCGCGCGGTGAGGCGCACCGGGGTGGATCTGGTGTATCGCCCGCCCGGTTCGGAGCAGGCGTTGTGGGCGCTGGGCGGTGACGTGACGCCCCTGAGCGTTGAGGGTCAGTTGCGGCCGCGAAGACTCACCGATCCCGACGCATCTGCCGTCCGGGTGGTGAGCGCAACTCACCGCCTGTACCACACCCGTGTCCCGCTCCCCGGAAGCCACCGCCCTCGAGGAAGCCGCCCCGGCACTCACTGAGTCCAGTCGGGACAGCCCGCCCGCCGCTGCGCCGGATCCATTGCCTTCCCAGCGCATCCGGTTCGGTGGTCTGCTTGACGGACTCAACGGCGGTCTCGGTCATCTGGCGCCTTGATCATCGGATCCGCCGTTAGTTTTACAGTCCCGTTCCCGGCCGAGGAAGCAGGACAGGAGTCGCCTGAAGTCGTGCGGGTGCTCGAGCGCCGGCACGTGCCCGCATCGGCCGAGCACGTGCAGACGGACATCGGCCAGGTGTTCGAGCAGGGGAAGGGCTGCCGTTCCGAGCGGGGTGACTCGGTCCTCGGCGCCGTGGACGAGCAGCACGGGCGCGCGGATTCCTGCCAGCGTTTGCGCCGAGAGGGTGAGCTCGTCGGCCCAACGTGCCCTAGGCGGAGGGAACAACGACGCGAACGCGGCCGCCCCCGCTCGCATCGCAGCTGCACGGGCAGCGACGGCCGACTCGGTCACGAGTGCTTGGTCGAGGACGAGGCGACTCAACATCTCTCGTGCCCCGAGCGGGCCGGCGGGGGCGGCCCAGACCGCATCGAGCTCGGCGGACAGCGGCGCCCCGGGGGCGCCCATCGTCGAGACCGCCACGACACGGGTGACCTGATGGGGACGCGCGGCCGCCAACGCCAGTGCCACGGCACCGCCCATGGAGTGGCCCACCACGGCGTAGTGCTCGATACCGAGAGCATCCATCAGGCCTGCGGCCTGATCCGTCCACAGCCGGAGCCCACCCCTGGTGCCCGCCGGGATTGGTGTACGGCCGAACCCCGCCTGGTCAGGAGCCACCAGGCGCCAGGACGTGCCCAGCGCCTGTGCCGTCGTTGCCCAGGCGCCCGATCCGGTCGTACCGGGTCCGGAGCCGTGCAGCATCAGCACCGCGGGCCCGGTGCCGCTCTCCATGACGTGGACGGGCGAGCCGTCGACTGTGATGGTCCGAAGTGCCGTCACTGGGGCAGGCCGGGTGGGGTCATGCCGGTGCGGAGTTGATGGATTTGGAGAAGAGTTCCATCATCGCCCTGCCGAATTGGGGCATGTCGGGCCATCCCCGGCAGGAGACGAGGTTGCCGTCCACGACGTCGGGAGCGTCGATGACCGTGGCGCCCGCGTTCTCCATGTCGCCGGTGATGGGGGGGGAAGCATGCTGTCTTGCGGCCCTTGAGCAGCCCGTACACGGCCGGCACCTGCGCGCCGTGGCACACCAGCGCGATCGGGAGGTTGCGCGCGAAGAAGTGCTCGGTGATGCGCCTGACGTCGGTGTCGACCCGGATCCACTCGGGGGCGCGTCCTCCGGGGATGATGAGGGCGTCATAGCGTTCGACGTCGACCTCGGCCCAGGGCACGTCGACCGGGAGCTTGCGGCCGTTCTTCTCCACGTAGGCGTCGGAGTTGGGGTCGAACTCGTGGATGACCAGCTGAACGTCGCGCATCGTCCGTGACGAGACGTCAACGTCCCAGCCGCCCTCCTGAACGCGATAGTAGGGATACATGGTGTCGAGCTCCTCGGCGGCGTCGCCGGTCAGGAGCAGCGCTCTGGGCACCTGCTTCTCCTCGTATCTGAGGCGGATGAGGCAGATCCGATCCGATCCGATTGTGCGAGCATTCCTCGGCCCAGTCCACCCGTCAAGCCTTTACACCATTCCGTCCGAGCCCTTGGCCGCGTCGAGCAATCGCCGGAACCGCTCGCCGGACAGCAGGATGTGCCGACGCATGGCGTAGGCGGCGGCGTCGGGGTCACGCGCGGCGATCGCGGCCACAACTTCTTCGTGCTCGGCCATGGGGTCGCAGACCGGCCACCTGCTGCAAGGATGCGCGTTCGGCGGATCTGCGCGCCGCTGCCGGCTCGAGGAGCAGGCGGAGCTCGAGCATGTCCTCGAATCGCTGGCGGGTGATTTGGGGGGGAATGTGATAGCCGGCATGAGGCACGCGCACGACCAGGCCCTCGGCCTCCATCCGGTTCAGAGCGTCCCGGATCGGCGTCTGCGAGACCCCCGGCTCCCGCGCCAGGACGTCGATCGTGACGCGGGAGCCAGGCTCGATCCGTAGCGACATCAGCTGTCCGAGCAGCGTGACGTACACCTCGTCGGCAAGCCGGCCACGACTTTCCCGGCGGCGTTCCGCCCGTCATGGCCCCACGGCTCCTCGCGACCATCGCTTCGTCGTCCATCGTGACGTGAGGATCTTTCTTGCGTCTTTGCGAACCTGTTGACATCGGTCGCAACGCTGCTGCATGGTGACGTCCATTCGGATCGTATAGGAAAGGTGACGGATGCCGGCCATCCTTCACCCATCGCGGAACCGCCCGCCAGCGCCCTACTTCGACCGCCTAAGACCGACCGGCAAATGGGTCACTTGAGGCGTCGGGTCGTGGGTCGGCCGTTCCAGCGGTAGCGGCTGGTCGATCGGCGGATGCGCATGCGGGGCGTGACCAGAGTCGCGGCGAGGTAGAGGCAGAAGTCCACGGCGCTGCCGTCCTTCTCGGTGCGGCGCCGCAGCCCCGGTCGACCGGAGAGCGTCCGGCTTTCTCGTCGCCCGAGGGCGCTTTCGTGATGCAGCCGTCCACGGCGCCCGCTCCAGCGTCAGCGCGGCGGGGGCGGCGATTCGCCGCCCCCGCCGCGTGAACGGGTCAGCGGTTGAGGTTCTGCATCCACTCCCGAAGCTCGCGCGCCTGCCGCGCGAGCTCGGAACGCGCCGCAGCGTCGCCGGAGGCCTGGTCGTTGGCCAGGGCGACGATCGAGTTCAGCGCCGGGATGGCGGTGGTGTACTTGGTCGCCAGGTAGCTGTCCCGCGCGATGTCCAGGGCGGCACCGGCGGCGTCCGCGGCGTCCGCGGTCAGCAGCCCGTTGGCTCGGTCAGCCTTGATCAGCAGGCTGGTCTCGCGGTAGGAGGAGCAGTTGGCGTCCGTGCGGTCGGCGGTCGTCTCGATCCCGCCGAGGATGATCTGCATGAACGCGTCGTCGTAGTACTGCGTCCGGAAGTGGCCGAGGATGTTCGAGAACGCCTTGCCACCGTCCCAGTTCTGGCACCACGCGATCGGGTGGTCGCCGTTCATCAGCTGCAGCGGGTTGGTGGCCGCGTTGCCGCTGTTGAGGCTGCGCTGGTAGCTGTCCTCGTTGAGGCTCAGCAGCGTGTGCACGTCGGCCCGCATGTTGCGGTCGAAGTTGTAGAGTTCGTCGACCGTCATCCACCGGGCAGGGAGATGCGCGGTCGCCGGGTGCGTCTTGTCCTCGGTCACCACCTCGGCGTGGATGCAGCTGCCGCACTGGCCGAACCCGTTCTGGCCGTTCGGATGGCTGGTGAAGAACCCACCGGCGAGGTTGCCGTACCACGGCCAGGTGCCGACCTCGAACGAGTCGGCGGCGCCGTGGATGCCGACATAGCCGCCGCCCTGCTTCATGTAGGCCTCGAAGTTCGGCTGCTCGGTGGTCGCATTGAGCGGGCCCGGGTGCCCGACGTTGGACTCGAAGACGATCGTGTCGTACTGCTTGAGCGTGTCGAGGCTCAGGAACGGGCTCGTGGGCAGCGTGACCGTCGGGAGTTGCGGGTCGTAGACGTCGACGTTGAAGTTGTGCGCGATGCCGAGCTTCTGGATCGCGGCCACGGTGTGCGGGATGTGGTCGTGCCGGAAGCCCGTCGTCTTGGAAAAGATGAGGACGTTGTAGTCGGCGTCCGGCTTGTGCGGGAGCGGGGCGAGCACCGGGTCCGGGATGAACTTCGGGCCCTGCGCGGGCTCGGACGTGAGGCCTGTCGCGGGCTCCGGCGGGAGCCGGTCGTTGAGCTGGTCGATCAGGTAGCGAGCATCGCCCACGAGTGTGCTGCGGGCCGAGCCGGGCGGGATCCGGCCGGCGATCGTGACGAACCCGTTCAGGAGCTGGGTCGCGCGATTGGCCGAACCGGCGTCGGCGAGCGCCTTCGCCTGGTCGACCTTGGCTTGGAGCGCCTCGCCGACATCCGCCGGGACGCTGCCGGCCGTCACGAAGCGGTTGATCAGCGTGCCGACGTCCGTGAACGAGGTCGTCACGATGAATGTCTGCGTGTACTTCGCGCTGCTGGAAGCAGCGTCGGAGAGATGCACCGCGAGCGTGTGCACGCCGAGCGACAGGTCGGAGGTCTGCACCGGCAACGGCGGGACCAGCTTGCCGTCGAGGTACATGTTCAGCACAGCCACTCCGCCCGAGCCGGGTGTGGGGTCCGTGCGCGTCGGGATGAGCGTGGCGACGTGACCGACGTGGCCGTCGGTGATCGCCGGGTACGATGCGGCCGGCGCGCGCGTGTCGATCCGGACCGAGATCGAGCGGAACGCCGCGATGTTTCCGGACGTGTCGACCGCGCGGTACCGGACGCTGGTGTTGCCCTCCTGCGTGATCACCGCCGACGCCGTGGCCGACGTCGGCGCCCCCTCGACGGGCACGTCGATGTATGCGGCGCCGCCGTTGAGCGAGTACTGGAACTTGGCGATGCCGACGTCGTCGGTCCCCGACACGTTCAGCGTCACCGGGCCGGTGTACCAGTTGTTCTGGCCGGTCGGCGCAGAGGGCGACAGCGTCGCGACGTTGATCGTCGGCGGTGTCGTTTCCTGTGCCCACGACGGTGTCGTGGGGATGAGTGCGGCCGCTGTCAGGAAGGCGGCCGCTGCCGATGTGCGAAATCTTCTCCGCATGAGTGTCTTCTCTCCTGCCGCTGTACAGGCGGGTGGGCTGGGTGCGGATGCCCGTGCCGACGAACCCGGGTTCGTCGGCACGGGCGGGTTCGCTAGGTGCCGACGCCCGAACCGACGAACTCGGCCCAGTTGAGGTTGAACAGGTTGCCGCCCGTGGCGCCACCCGTGACCGGGCGGAACACCAGGAACAGCTCATGCGTCCCGGACATCGAGACCGGGAACGTCTGGGTCGTCCAGGTTCCCGTCCCGCCGGTGGACATGAGGTTGGCCGTGGTCAGGATCGGCCCGGTGATCGAGTCCTGACGGACCTCGATTGCCGCCAGCGGCGACCCGGCCGTGCGGCCGTTCGCCGCGTCCGCGGCGCGGAACGTGATCGAATCGATGTTGGTCAGGTTGAATGGGCCGTTGAGCTGGAGCCAGTCGCCCGAGCCAAGGCTGCCGCGGTGCACGCCGGCGCCGGCGGCGCCGTCGGTGTTGGTCGCCGTGTTGGTGCCGGACTGGTTGACGACGAACTCCACCTCCTGGTGCTTCTGGCGTATCTGGTGCTGGCCGGTCGTGGTCAGCTGCGGGACGCCGCCCGGACCGCCGTGGTCGGTGTAGCGCGCCTGGACCACGCCGGAGACGTTGCCGCCGTGTGAGACGTCGTCGGCGTCGGTGTGGAGCACGCCCGAGCAGCCGTTGACGGACTCCTCGGCGTGGCCGTGCGCGTCGTGGCCGAGCACGAACGTCACCTGCACCTCGGAGCAATCCACCGTCCCGTCCTCGGGGTCGGTGACCGTGACCGAGAACGGGATGTCCTCGCCGAACGCGAACGTCCCGCCCTCCACCGGCGTATCGACGGCCACCGTCGGGCTCGTGTTGCCCACGGTGATCACGGTGCTGGTCGAGGTCTGCTTGCCGGACGAGTCGAGCACGGTCAGCACGGCCGTGTAGCGGCCGGACTGCGTGTAGGTGTGTGCCGGGTTCGGGTCGGTCTCGATCGCCGAGCCGTCACCGAAGTTCCACTCGTAGCGGATCGAGTCGCCGGGATCCTCATCCAGCGAGCCGGCACTGGAGAATTTCACGGTCAGCGGCGTTGAGCCGTCGGTGCGGTCCGTGGTGAGCACGGCCTTCGGCGCGCGCTTGCCCTTGACGTACTCCCACTTGTACATGCCCGCGTCGGGACTGATGACGTTGAACCCGTTGCCGTAGGTCAGCAGGTAGAACGCGCCGTCAGAACCGAACTGCAAGTCCATCGGGTTGTCGCACTCGAACCGGAACGTGCCTGCCCCGGCGCTCGCACGGCTGCCGCAATCCAGGAAGTTGTTGATCTTCTGGACGCTGTTGGTCCGCTTGTCGAGCTTGACCTCGCGCAGCGTGTCCTGCGTCCACTCGCTGATGATCACCGAGTCGTCGTAGTACGGCGGGAACTTGTGAGGGTTCGGGTTCTTCGGGTCGTAGTGGTACTTCGTGACCCCGTGCGGACCGACGCCGCCGGTGTAGAGCTCGGGGAACAGCCGCGGGCATTCGCTCGTCGAGCCGGGAGCGATCGGGCCCGGGGTCGGCGCGTAGTAGGCCTCGCACGGGGTGCCGAGCGGCGCGCTCGTGTTGTTGTCGCGGTAGGAGTACCAGATGTCCGGGTCGGTGACCGGCGGGACGTCCCTCAGGCCCGGCTCGACCGTCGGACCGCCCTCGATGTTCCACAGCGAGTCGTTGCGCTGCGTCGGCCCGTTGCAGTCGAACTTCTGAGGCGGGTCGTTCAGCGGCGTGCCCGGTGTGGTGGTGCCGGGTGCGAACTCGTGGAAGTTCCACTGGTAGTGCGCGAGGTCGCGCTTGTAGCACGTCGGCCAGCCGTAGTTGGACGGCTTGCGCACGATCTCGTAGCGCCCGGTGCCCGCCGGGCCGTGCGAGCGCTGCGGGGTCTGGGCGTCGGGCGAGTAGTCGCCGATGTAGGCCACGTCGTTCTCATCGACCTGGATCCGGAACGGGTTGCGGAACCCCATCGCGTAGACTTCCGGCCGCGTTTTGTCCCGGGGCTTGCCCGCGACCAGCGGGAACAGGTTGCCCGGCGGGATCGAGTAGGCGCCCACGCCCGCGCCGGGGCCGTGGCCGGGGCCGAAGGCGGCCTTGTTGGCGTCGGCGGCGGAGATGCTGCCGTCCTTGACCTTGATCCGCAGCACCTTGCCGCGCAGGTCGTTGGTGTTCAGTGCGGTGCGGCGCGAGTCACCGGTGAGCCGCTGATACCAGCCGCCCTCCTGCGCCGTGCTGGTGGCGATCGCCGGCGTGGCGGTGCCGGTCAGGCCGGAGCCGTCGGCGGTGATCTGCGACTGATTGGACTGCTGCTTGCCGCGGCGGAAGAACACGTTGACGCTCGACGTGTTGACCGGGCCGCCGCTGGTCTGGATCTCGTCCGCCTCGATGTTCGAGAGCGCCTCGAGCGCCGCGTCGATCGCATTGCGATCCGCGTTCCACGCGATCGGCTCCGTCGTCTGACCCTCGAAGGTCAGCGTGAACGTGCCGCCCGTCGCGTTGGTGACGCGCACGGTTTGCTGCTCGTCGGTCTTCTGCGAGTTGTACGGCCCGTAGCCGCCGGCGTTGATGCCGCCCGCGGGCGTGTCATCGCCGGTGACCATCCAGAGGTTGCCGTGCTTGTCGAAGTCGATGTCGCCCCCGACGTGGCAGCATTCCTGGCGGTTGACCGGCACGCGCATGATCTGCTGCTCGGAGCCCATGTCGAGGTGCGCCGGCGTGCCGTCGGCGGCGTCGACGAACTTGAAGCGGCTGAGCTGGAAATAGCCCACGTACGGATCCCACGCGGTCTTGGACGCCGCCACGTTCGGCGGGGTGGTGTTCGGCGTGGTCTGGGTGACGACTGATCCGTCGCTCAGCTTGACGTCGGTGACCTCCTTCGGCGAGTAGTAGAGGTAGACCCACTTGTTGGTCGCGAAGTTGGCGTCGACCGCCGGGCCGTAGAGCCCGTCCTCGCCCGCGGAGTAGATCTGCTGCGTCATCGGCAGGCTCGGATCGGCGAAGTTGGCGACGACCGTGGTGACACCCGTGGTCGAGTCGTGCATGCGCAGCGAGCCGAGGCGGTCCGTCTGCAGAACGCGGCCGTCCGGCAGCTGGTCGAAACCGATCGGCTCCTGCAGGTTAGGCGGCGAGCCGATCTTCGTCTGCTGGTAGTTGGCCAGCACGGTGGCGCCGCAATCGCTGTAGGCCGGGTCGGCCTGGCCCGCGGCCCAGCCGATCGCGCCCTTGAGGTGCTTGGTGAGGCCGGGGTCGAAGCTCGCGGCCGTGTTGCCAAGGCCGGTGTAGAACGAGCGGCCGCCCTGGAAGTCCTTGCACCACGAGACCGGGTGATCGGCGCCCATCGTGCCCCCGGCGATCCCGTCGAGGTCGGCGCCCTGCGGCTGCGGCCCGAACGGGTCCTCGACGACGGTGTCGAGGACGTGTGACACACCGCGGACGTTCTTCTTGAAGTTGTACCAATTATCGGTCCGCGACCAGATCTGCGGCAGATCCTTGCTCGCGTCGTGGACGCGGTCGGCGACCTTCACGTCACCCGATTGCACGTCGGTCCTGCCGGACGCTCGCGTCCCCAGGATATCGGTCAGGAACGACCAGGACTCGTCGGTCTCGACCGCCGAGCCGACGCCGACGAAGCCGCCGCCGTCGCGGAAGTAGCTCTCGAAGGTCGCGCGTTGAGCGTCCGTGAGCGGGCTCGCGAGACCCGTGTCCAGGAACACGACCGCGCGGTACTGCGCCAGCTTCTTCTCCGTGAACTGGTCGCCCACGTCAGCGGGCTTGGGCGCCACGGCCGTGAAATGACCGGTTCTGGCCGCATCCCGGATCGCGGCCAGGCCGGCCGACGACACCGCGTCCTGGGTGCTGCGCACCACGAGCACCTTGAAGCGGGCGTCCGGTGGTGCGGGCTTGGCGGGAGGCGCGGGCTGCTGCGGCGGCGCCGGCGCAGCGACGGAAGCGGGCTCAGCCGCCGTGGGGGCCGCGGCGCTCACCGGCGTCGCGACGAGCGTGAGGAACGGGGCGATGAGGGCTAAGGCCATCGTGGTCGCGGTGCGACGTCTCGGGCGTCGTCCGCTTTCTGGCAGGGCTGCGTCGAGCAGCCTGGCCCACGGGCGATGACGTGGTGACATGAAAACCCTTCCTACCTGGGGATGTCAGGCACGGCGCGCGCCGTCGCGCTCATTGCCACTGGGTGGTAGCTGATATTGCGGTTGCTGGAGAGTGTGATCTCCAGGTCTGTGGGGCCGTCAGTAAGGTGTCGGCCTGGGTAAATCCGTGATCGCGATCGGGTCGTCGATGATGTCGTTGATCACGATGCTCGCCGTGCCGCGGGAGGCGGCGCCGAAGCTGAGCGTGGAGGCGGCGCCGAAGCTGAGCGTGGAGGCGACGAATCGGCACTGAGCGGCTGGAGCTGCCACCACGAGCCGTCGCAGCTGATCTTGTGCGTAGCGCAGCAGTCACTGGGCCGGCGAGGCGAAATCGCCTCCGATGACGATCACTCGCGGGTAGAACAGGTTGGCCACGATCGAGCCACCAGATGGCCGACATTGCCAGAGGCCTGACCTCTGACGACCGGGGCATGACAATGGCGGCGGCACAGGTCGGCAAGTGGCTCGGGCCTCATCAGGGCAGGCCAGGTGGGGTCATGCCGATGCGGAGTTGATGGATTTCGAGAAGAGTTCCATCATCGCCCTGCCGAATTGCGGCATGTCGGGCCATCCCCGGCAGGAGACGAGGTTGCCGTCCACGACGTCGGGAGCGTCGATGACGGTGGCGCCCGCGTTCTCCATGTCGCCGGTGATGGGGGGGAAGCACGCTGTCTTCCGGCCCTTGAGCAGCCCGTACACGGCCGGCACCTGCGCGCCGTGGCACACCAGCGCGATCGGGAGGTTGCGCGCGAAGAAGTGCTCGGTGATGCGCCTGACGTCGGCGTCGACCCGGATCCACTCGGGGGCGCGTCCTCCGGGGATGATGAGGGCGTCATAGCGTTCGACGTCGACCTCGGCCCAGGGCACGTCGACCGGCAGCTTGCGGCCGTTCTTCTCCACGTAGGCGTCGGAGTTGGGGTCGAACTCGTGGATGACCAGCTGAACGTCGCGCATCGTCCGTGACGAGACGTCAACGTCCCAGCCGCCCTCCTGCACGCGATAGTAGGGATACATGGTGTCGAGCTCCTCGGCGGCGTCGCCGGTCAGGAGCAGCGCTCTGGGCACCTGCTTCTCCTCGCATCTGAGGGGGATGAGGCAGATCCGATCCGATCCGATCCGATTGTGTGAGCATTCCTCGGCCCAGTCCGCCCGTCAAGCCTTTACACCATTCCGTCCGAGCCCTTGGCCGCGTCGAGCAAACGCCGGAACCGCTCGCCGGACAGCAGGATGTGCCGACGCATGGCGTAGGCGGCGGCATCGGGGTCACGCGCGGCGATCGCGGCCACAACTTCTTCGTGCTCGGCCATGGCCAAGTGAGTGACCTGGGTGTCGTGGAGAAGCCGGAACAGGTGCACGTGCGTGTGCAGGCGAGCGAGCGCTTCGCGGATGACCTGGTTCTCCGCGCTCAGGGCGACGAGATCGTGAAAAGCCGCGTCGCGGAGCCCGAAGGCGCCATAGGCCATGGGCCCGCTGCCCCCCTCCAGCTCCGCCATCTCCTCCAGCATTCGTCGCAGGCCGGCCACCTGCTGCAAGGACGCGCGTTCGGCGGATCTGCGCGCCGCTGCCGGCTCGAGGAGCAGGCGGAGCTCGAGCATGTCCTCGAATCGCTGGCGGGTGATTTGGGGGGGGATGTGATACCCGGCATGGGGCACACGCACGACCAGGCCCTCGGCCTCCATCCGGTTCAGAGCGTCCCGGATCGGCGTCTGCGAGACCCCCAGCTCCCGCGCCAGGACGTCGATCGTGACGCGGGAGCCAGGCTCTATCCGTAGCGACATCAGCTGTCCGAGCAGCGTGTCGTACACCTCGTCGGCAAGCCGGCCACGAGATTTTCCCGGCGGCGTTCCGCCCGTCATGGCCTCACTTCCCCTCGCGATCATCGCTTCGTCGTCCATCGTGACGTGAGGTCCTTTCTTACGTCTTTGCGAACCTGTTGACACGGGTCGCATGCTGCGGGATGTTGATGCCCCCGATCGGATCGTATAGGAAAGGTGACGGATGCCAGCCATCCTTCACCCATCGCGGAACCGCCCGCCAGCGCCCTACTTCGACCACCTGAAGCGTCCCTGAGCATGCTCGACGTCCTGCTCGGTTCGCCACCGGGCCGCACAAGGACCGAAGGACCTCTCGACCGTCTGAAGCCCCAGGACGTCGCGGCGTACTCGTGACGCCGGTCCGCCGGTCAGCCCCTGCGACAGCCGGCAACAGGCCTGCACCCAGCAACTGCTCTGCGAAGCACGCAGCAAGGCTCCAGAAGTCCCGACCCAGAAAGCAGGCACGAGGATGCGGTATCCCAAGCCCTTCGGACGACTGTCCGTTCCCGGTGGAAAGGTGCAGCTGGCGACGGCGGCCCTATTGGTGGCCACGACCGTGGCGGCTTGCGGCGGCGACCCGCAGGCGAGCGCCCCCAAGGCGCCGGCGACCATCCCGGAGCTCACCAAGGACCCGCTGACCCTCAGCTTCATCTGGTTCGACTGGCCCCCCGCCCACGCGTTGGAAGCCTTCGCGAACGCGGAGTACGCCAAGGAGCGGCCGAATGTGACCGTCAAGGTCAACACCGTGCCGAACGCGAACTGGCACGACGCGATGTTCACCCAGTTCGCAGCGCACCGTACCGACTTCGACATCCCGATCCTGGACTCGCAACACATCGGCGAGGCCGTGACGAACGGCAACATCCTCGACATCACCGACTTCGTCAAGAAGAACATCGACGTCAAGGCCTACAACCCGTACCTCCTGGCGGCCTACGGCCAGTTCCCCCAGGCGGAGACCGGCAAGCGCGACGAAAACGCCAGCATGTACGGACTGCCGCTGCTCGGCGACACCTGGACGATGATCTACCGCAAGGACCTGATCGGCGACAAGCCACCGCAGACCTGGGACCAGATGATCTCAGTCGCCGAGAAGTGCCAGGCGGACCACCCCGGCGTCAGCGGGCTGGCTTTCCACCAGGCCAACGGCTCCGACGCCGCGGCCGTCACCTACAACACGGTCAACGGCGTCTACGGCGGCAACCTCTGGGACTCCAAGACGCGCAAGATCGACGGCGTCCTCAACGACACCGCGGGCCAAGAGGCGATGGACGTCCTGGTCAACAAGATGAAGCCGCTGACCGCCAAGGGCTCCGGCAACTGGTTCATCGACGAGGTGAACGCGGCGGTCGCCCAGGGCAAGGCATGCATCGCGTTCAACTGGATCGCCGCGAGCGGCGGACTGCTCGACCCGAAGCAGTCGACGCTCGGCACCACGCGGGAGCAGATCCTCGACAAGCTCGGTTTTGCCACCCTGCCGAGCCAGAAGACGAACCTGGTGCCTCTCGGTGGTATGGGGATGCACGTGTCGGCCTACTCCTCAGAAGCGAAGCAGGCGGAGGCCCTGAACTTCATGAAGTGGTTCGAGCGGGCTGACATCCAGAAGAAGTGGGCCGCCGCTGGTGGCGTGCCCGCGCGTACCGACGCCCTGCAGTCGCCCGAGTTCCTCAATGCCGGGCCGTTCAACCAGGTGTACGCCGACTCGGTTCCGCGGATGCGGGACATGTGGAACGTGCCCGAGTACGCGCGCCTCGTCGACATCGAGAACACCAGCGTGAACGCGGCTCTCAACGGCGCGAAAAAGCCGAAGGACGCGCTCGACGACATCGCCAAGGAGCAGCAGAGCGTGCTCGACTCCGGCAGCCGCAAGGGCGGCGGCGGACTGTGAGTGCTCCCACTCCTCTGACGACCGACCACGCCAGGCAGGTGGCGTCCGCGACGCTGCCTGCAGCGGGTCGGTCCCGCCGCTTGAGCGACCGCGGGCTCGCCGTGGCCTTCATCTCCCCGGCGCTGCTGCTGCTGCTCGGCATGTCGGTGTTCCCGTTGCTGTGGGCGCTGTACCTGTCGTTCACCGACTACTCGGCCACCCGCGGGGGGCCGGCCCATTTCGTCTGGTTCGAGAACTACACCGCCATCCTGACGTCGGCGCAGGTCCACCTGAGGGCCTTGACGACGTTGATCTACGTGGTCGGCGCGGTCACCCTGCAGACCGTGCTCGGCTTCTCCATCGCCTACCTGATCTCACGGCGCACGCACGGGCGAGGACTGCTGACCACTTTGTTCCTGGTCCCGATGATGCTGTCGCCGGTCGTGGTCGGGCTGTTCTGGCGATTCATGCTCGACGCGCAATTCGGCGTGATCAACAGCTTGCTCGGCTCGCTCGGCATGGGGCAGGTGGAGTGGCTCACCCAGCAGCGAACGGCACTGATGTCCCTGATCGTGGTCGACACCTGGCAATGGACGCCGTTCATCATGCTCATCGCACTCGCCGGCCTCACCGCGGTTCCCAAGTACCTGTACGAGGCCGCCTCGATCGACCGGGCGTCCGAGTGGTTCCGGTTCCGCACCATCACTCTTCCGCTGGTGTGGCCGCTGCTCCTCATCGCGGTGTTGTTCAGGGCCATCGAGGCCTTCCGGCTGTTCGACCTCGTCTACATCCTCACCAGCGGAGGTCCGGGGGTCTCCACCGAGACGTTGTCGTTCCACGTCTACAAGGTCGCGTTCCTGGGCTTCAACACCGGAACCGCCTCGGCCTACGGGATCCTCATGGTCCTCGTCGTCATCGTCCTCACGCAGCTCTACCTGCGCTACTTGAACAAGCTCAAGGAGGACTGATGGCCGTATCCGTCGACAAGGCCGCGTCCACAGATCCTGTCCGGGATCACACGCCGCCCGCGCGTCGCGGCCGCGGCCGCGGCCGGGGCCGTTCCGTGCTGGAGGTCGCGCTGCTGACCGTGCTGGCCGTCGTGATGCTCTTTCCGGTGCTGTGGATGATCGAGACGTCCATCAAGGAGAACCGGGACGTCTACGCCGTCCCGGCCAAGTTCTTCGACTTCAAGGTCACGATGGGCCATTTCAAGGACGTGTTCGTCGCCCCCGGCGGCGGTCGCTCGGCCTTGTCCGTCTCGTTCCTCAACTCCGTCGTGGTCGCCGGGGTCTCCACGGCGCTGGCCACCGTGCTGGGGGTCCCGGCGGCCTGGGCCTACTCACGCTTCGCCGTGAAGGCCAAGAAGGACCAACTGTTCTTCATCCTGTCCACCCGCTTCATGCCGCCCGTGGTGGTCGTGATCCCGATCTTCCTCATGTACCGCCAAGTCGGACTCATCGACACCAAGCTCGGCCTGATCCTCATCTACGCCGCGTTCAACGTCCCGTTCACGATCTGGATGATGAAGGGGTTCGTCGACGAGGTGCCCGCGGAGTACGAGGATGCCGCCATGCTCGACGGCTATACCCGCTTGCAGGCGTTCCGCCGGTTCACCCTTCCCCTGCTCCTGCCCGGCATCGCCGCGACGGCGGTCTTCGCACTCATTTTCTCGTGGAACGAGTTCGTGTTCGCCATCTTCCTCACCTCCAGCGACAGCGTGCGGACGGCCCCGCCTGCCATCGCCGGCCTCATCGGTGGAACCACGGTGGACTGGGGTCTCGTGGCCGCCGCCTCCGTAGTGTTCGCCCTACCGGTGCTCGTCTTCGCCTACCTGGTGCGCAAGCACCTCGTCGCCGGTGTGACGCTCGGGGCGGTGCGACGCTGATGGCGGGCATCGAGGTGACCGCGCTGCACAAGCGCTACCCGGACGGGACGGTCGCAGTCGATCACGTGGACCTGTCCATCGGCGACGGCGAGCTGTTCGTGATGCTCGGCCCTTCGGGCTGCGGGAAGACGACCACGCTGCGAGCCGTAGCCGGCCTGGAGAGGCAGACGACGGGCGACATCCGCATCGGCGACACGCTGGTCAACGACCTGCCGCCCGCCGAGCGCGACATCGCCATGGTGTTCCAGTTCTACGCTCTCTACCCGCATCTGAGAACCCGCGACAACCTGGCGTTCCCACTGCGGGCCGAGGGACTGCCCAAGGCGGAGGTGCGCGAGCGGGTCGACGAGGCCGCCCGGCTGATGCGGCTCCGTCCGCTCCTGGACCGGCGACCGCACCGGCTGTCCGGCGGGGAGCAGCAGCGCGTCGCGCTTGCTCGCGCCCTCGTGCGGCGACCGCGCGCATTCCTCATGGACGAACCCCTCACCAATCTGGACGCGGAGCTGAGGGCGGACATGCGCACGGAGATCAAGCACCTGCAGGGGGAACTGGGGACGACGATGGTGTACGTCACCCACGACCAGGTCGAGGCGATGTCGCTCGGCCACAGAATCGCCATCCTCAACAAGGGCCGCGTCGAGCAGATCGGCACGCCACTGGAGGTCTACGACCGTCCGGCGAGTCTTTTCTGTGCCGCGTTCATCGGCTCCCCGCCGATGAACCTGATCGAGGTGGAGGTGGCCGACGGGAAGCTGCGCAGTCAGGGCGGACTGGTCCTTCCGCCACCGCCGAGCCTGCCGCGCGACCGTCGCCTGGTCGCAGGCGTCCGGCCGGAGGCGCTGGAAGTCACAGAACCAGGGGCGGAGCGTTCGGCCCTGGGCCGCGTGGTCTCGGCGGAGTGGCTGGGAGACGAAGTCATCGCCGTGGTCGATCACGGCGGCCGGCGCGACGTACGGGTTCGGATGCCACCGACTGTCCGTTTCGCCGCCGGCGCGCCAGTCGGGCTGCGGCACACCGGCGGGCCCCCGCCGGTCTACGACCTGAGCACGGAAGAGCTGGTGGCCTGATGGGAACCGTGGCAGTGCACGGGCTGTGCAAGTCCTTCGGCAAGGTCCAGGCCCTGGACGGGGTGACGCTGGACGTGCCGGACGGCTCCTTCTTCGTCGTGCTCGGGCCCTCCGGGGCAGGCAAGACGACGACCCTGCGAGCGATCGCCGGCCTCGAGCAGCTTGACGCCGGGTCGGTGCAGCTGGACGGGAGGGACGCGACCCGCGACTCCCCGGCCGCACGCGACCTGGCCATGGTCTTCCAGAGCTACGCCCTCTACCCGCGACTCACGGCGTACGAGAACATCGCTTCGCCGCTGCGGGCACGCCGCTGTTCTTCGAGCGAGATCGCCGCTGCCGTCGAGCAGATGTCGGGCCTGCTGCACATCGAACGTCTGCTGCAGCGTCGTCCCGCGCAGATGTCGGGCGGTGAGATGCAGCGTGTGGCCCTGGCCCGGGCGCTGGTCCGTCGCCCGCGCGCGTTTCTCATGGACGAGCCGCTGACGAACCTCGACCTCAAGCTCCGCGTCGAGATGCGCACCGAGCTCACCCGCATCCACCGGAGTCTCGGGGGAACCTTCGTCCACGTGACCAACGACCAGGTCGAGGCCCTGTCCATGGCCGACCAGGTCGCGGTCCTCAAGGAGGGGAAGGTGCAACAGGTCGGAACGCCGACCGAGGTGTACGAGCGACCAGCCAACCAGTGGGTCGCAGGCTTCGTCGGGAGCCCGCCGATCAGCCTCCTCCCCTGCCACGCCGAGGGGGATCGTCTGGTCGGGGCGGAAGGCTGGACGCTGCCGCGGCCCCGCTGGACCACGGCTGAGGACGGTCGTCCGCTGATGCTGGGCCTGCGGGCAGAGGACCTGTCCATCGAGCAGCGTGGGGACGCGTCGTTGCCGGGTGAGCTCTACGGCCTTGAGCCGCTCGGTGACCGAACGGTGGTCGACGTCCGAGTGGGGACGGAGATCCTCAAGGTCAAGGCACGACCCACCGTCACGGGTACGCCGGGCGAGCGACTGCTTGTCACGGTCGACCTGGACCGTGCGCACCTGTTCGATGCGGGCACCGGGCTGGCGCTGTCCGAGGCAGGGAGGTAACCGCGCAGGGCGGCGACGTCACCATGCGCCCGCACGTGGCAATCGAGCCTCGGCGGACCGCCACCGGTGAGCACGGCCTGACGACGCCGAAGCAGCGATGGCCCGAGAAGGCGATCGGTGGCGCGGGGCGTCGCCCTGCAGCCAGGGCCAAGGCCACGTTCGACCCGCTCGGCAACCTCGACCCCGACCCGGTCGTGCAACCCGTTCGCCAACGCGCGTGGCGCGGTCGCCGAGGTCACGGGACATCACCAGGAACATCACAGGAGGCGACGCAATGAGTGACCCGATGAACGCCCTGGCCCCCGAGCACCGGCGGCTCCGGATTGGCGACGCGTGGCGCGACGCCGCCGGCGGAGCCACCTTTGTCGTCGAGGATCCGGCCACTGGGAAGACCATCGCCGAGGTGTCGGACGCCGACGTCGTCGACGGGCTCGCCGCTCTGGACGCGGCGAGCAAGGCAATGGGGGAGTGGGCGGCGACACCGCCGCGAAAACGGTCGGAGTTGCTGACCGCGACGTACCGGGCACTGACCGAGCGATCCGAGGAGATCGCCCGGCTGATAACGCTCGAGATGGGCAAGCCGCTCGCCGAGGCTCGGGGAGAGGTGGCCTACGGCGCCGAGTTCTTCCGTTGGTTCGCCGAGGAGGCGGTGCGCGTCGAGGGGCGCTACAACACCGCTCCCGCTGGTGGGTATCGCATCCTCACCGTGCCGAAGCCGGTCGGACCGTGCGTCTTCGTGACGCCCTGGAACTTTCCGTTGGCCATGGGTGCCCGCAAGCTCGCTCCTGCGCTGGCGGCGGGCTGCACGACGATCACCAAGCCGGCAGCCCAGACGCCACTCACCATGCTGTTCCTGGCCCGCGTCATGGAGGAGGTCGGCGTTCCCCCGGGCGTCGTCAACGTCGTGACGACCAAGCGTGCCGGCGAGGTGGTCTCAGCACTGCTGGCCGACCGTCGGACCCGCAAGCTTTCGTTCACCGGGTCGACCGAGGTCGGGCGCGTGCTGCTACGACAGGCGGCGGACAACGTGCTGCGCACCTCCATGGAACTGGGCGGCAACGCAGCCTTGATCGTGTGTGCCGACGCGGACCTGGACGTCGCGCTCGACGGTGCCATGGTGGCCAAGATGCGCAACATCGGGGAGTCCTGCATCGCGGCCAACCGAATCTACGTCGAGGAGCCGGTGCGCGAGGAGTTCACGGCGCGCTTCGCCCAGCGAATGGGCGCGCTCTCGGTGGGCCATGGTCTCCACGACGGCGTGGACGTCGGGGCGCTGATCGACGAGGCCTCGGTCACCAAGATCGACGACCTCGTCGCCGACGCGGTCGATCGCGGCGCCCGTGTCCTGGTCGGCGGCGAGCGTCCGGACGGGCCAGGCCACTTCTACCCACCTACGGTCCTGGTCGACGTGCCCGAAGACGCGCGGATACTGCAGGCGGAAATCTTCGGCCCGGTGGCGCCCATCATCTCGTTCACGTCCGACGACGATGTCATGGCGAAGGCCAACGACACCGAACACGGCCTGGCCGGATACGTCTTCACCCGTGACCTCCAGCGGGCGCTCCGGTTCACCGAGGGGTTGGAGACGGGGATGGTCGGCATCAACCGCGGTCTGATCTCGGACCCGTCAGCTCCCTTCGGAGGCGTGAAGCAGTCCGGGATCGGCAAGGAGGGATCGCACGAGGGCATCCTTGAGTACCTCGACGTCACCTACGCGGCGATCGACCTGACGTGACCGGTTTACTGCCCCGGGTGCCCGCCGAGGATCACCGCGCCCTGTACACACATGACCTGACCGGCCTCCACCCGTGGGCCGGGACCCGGGCCATGGCCGGCACGAATCCGCCGGCACCCGGCGACGCCGTCGACTCCACCGGTGTGCGCGCCACAGACGCGGCCGCGGCGGTGGATGGGGCGATCAGCCCTTTCGGTGCTCCCAAAGGCTACGCCCCCGGGCTCATGATCGAGATGCTGGTCGCGACCTTGACGCGTACCGCCCTTGGCGACGATGTCCGCGGGACCCTAGACCCGACTGACCCGCGCACCAGGGGCGACGTCTTCATCGCGATGGACCCGAGGGCGCCCGGGCACGACCGAGTCCGGGAGCCCGGCGCGCGCCTGCGCCACCCGGCAGCCGACGCCGTCCCGGTCTCGCAGGTGAATTGGACGTCCGCCCAGCACATCACCGCCGACGTTCCAGGGAGGCACTGACATGCTTGAGACCGTCCGCGGACCACGCCAGCTGATAGTGGGCGAAGGGGTCGCGCAGAACATCCCCCGAGTGGTGGCCGAGTGTGGCTCGCGAGTCCTCATCGTGACCGACCGGGTTCTTCTGGGGCAGCCGGGCGTGGCCGAGATCGTGGCCGCCGTGCGGGAGAAGGCCGAAGTCGTCGGGGTGTTTGCCGACGCGACTCCGGACGTGCCACTCGCCGATGTCGCCCTGGCCGTCTCGGTCGCCGCAGAAGTGGACGCCGACGTCATCCTCGCCATCGGGGGTGGCACGGTGATCGACCTCGCCAAAATCGTCGGCGTCATCCGGCGCCACGGTGGGACGCCGCGCGACTACTACGGCGAGTCGAAGGTGCCGGGGCCGACGATTCCTCTCGTCGCGGTCCCGACGACGTCAGGCACCGGCTCCGAGCTCACGCCCGTCTCGGTGTTGACCGACCCGGACCGCGAGCTGAAGGTGGGGGTCTCCAGCGTCCACATCGTGCCCGACTTCGCCATCGTCGACCCCGAGCTCACCTACACCTGCCCTGCGACCGTCACTGCCCACTCCGGCATCGACGCGTTGTGCCACGCGGTGGAGAGCTACACCGCGCGACCCCGGGCCCACGGACCGCGCGACCCGGTGGAGCAGGTCTTCCTCGGCCGCAACCCGATCACCGATCACTACGCGCTCCTGGCCGCGAAGCGGATCGCCCGCAGCTTGCCCCGGGTCGTCAGAGACGGAAGCGACAAGGACGCGCGCGCGGACATGGCCTATGGGTCCATGCTGGCCGGGCTCGCATTTTCCCACGCGGGCAACGCGGCTCCGCACGCCCTCCAGTACCCCATCGGCGCAGCCACCCACACACCGCACGGCCTGGGCGTCGGGCTGCTGCTGCCCTACGCGCTGGACGCGGCCAGGGATGCCATCGGCGACCGGTTGACCATCCTCGCCGGGGTGTGCGGGCTCGACGTGACGGACGCCTCGGATGCCGAGGCCGCCGATACGTTCCTCACCTGGCTCGACGGGCTCCTTGCCGACATCGGCATCCCTGCCACCTTGGCGGACATCGGCGTGGCGCGCGCCGACCTCCCGCGCTTCGCGGAGATGGCCAGTGGTGTCACCCGCTTGATCCAGAACCATCCAGGCCCGACCGACACCGCCAGTCTGACCGCGATCCTCGAAGCGGCCTGGATCGGGGACCGGACCCGACACGTCCTGACTCCGGAGCAGAGACAGTGACGGGCCTTTCACCTGATTTCTCCCAGGAGGCCCCGGCCTTCAGGCCGGGGAGGAATGGGTCCTTGGGTCGGAGCCGCGAAGCGGCGGAGTTGGCTGCGCATCTGTTCTGACCTGTGCTCTCTTTCGTTGTCAGTGGGGGCTGTTAGGTTCCGGAGCGTGACGGCGACTGCGACGGTCGAGGAGGGGGCCGGGCATGCCCGGTACACCTTCCGGCTGCGGGTGTCGTCCACCGCGCGCGCCGGTCTGGAGGCGGAGTGGGCGCGGTGCCGGTGGGTGTGGAACGAGTGCGTGGCCGTGTCCCGCAAGGTCTACGCTCTGAACCGGACCTCCGGGCAGAAGATCACGTGCGGCCCGGCGCAGCTCGACAGAATGCTGACCGGGGCGCGGCGGTCGATGGCGTGGCTGCGGGACGGCAGCTCGGTGCCGCAGCAGCAGACGATCCGGGACTTCGCGAAGTCCCGCGCCAAGGCGTTGAAGGACATCACGGCGCGGCTGCCGGTGCGGCAGCGGGCCGGCATGCCCGGGATCAAGCGCAAGCGTGAGGCCGCCCCGTCGCTGAACTACACCACCCGGGGTTTTAGGCTCAAGGACGGTCGCCTGCACTTGGCCGGCGGCATCGTGCTGACGGTGGTGTGGTCCCGCGACCTGCCCGCCGACCCGACGTCGGTGCGCGTGTACCGGGACAGCCTCGGCCACTGGTACGCCTCGTTCGTCGTGGCCGTCCAGGTGCAGCCGCTCCCCGCCACCGGTGCGGTGATCGGTATCGACTGGGGCGTGCGTGAGACCGCCACGACGACCAGCGACGTCCACGACCTGCCCCACGCCCAGCACGGGAAGGCCGCCGCAGGGAAACTGGCCCGCTACCAGAAGATGATGGCCCGCCGCCGCACCCCGAAAAACAAGCCCGACACCGGCGGGTACCGCAGGGCCCGCCGGGCCGCCGCGAAGGTGTCGAAGAAGATCGCCCGGCAACGCCAGGACACGGCCCGCAAGTGGGCCAAGCGCGTCGTGACCGACCACGACGCGATCGCGGTCGAGGACTTCCGGCCGAAGTTCCTGGCGAAGTCCAGCATGGCCCGTAAGGCGGCGGACGCGGCGATCGGCGCCACGAAGATGGCCCTGATTGAGATGGGCCGCAAGCACGGGCGGGATGTCCGCCCGGTGCATCCCGCGCACACCACCATGGACTGCGCGCAGTGCGGAGCGAGAACCAAGCACGCACTTCCTCTTTCGGAACGTACCTACACCTGCACCGCGTGCGGAGCCGTCTCGTCCAGGGACAAGAACTCCGCCCGCGTGATGCTGGTCCGGGCTGGTCTCAACCCGGCTGGTGCCGATCGTGTAAGAGCTGACGGACCGCTGGTTCCCAGCCCACGTGAGCCAGGAATCCCCGTCCTTAGGACGGGGAGGATGTCAAATGGCGACGAGTTCCCTGCCCCACCCTGGGTATCGGAATTGTCGGCTACGACTTACAGAACCTGACCCACGCGCTGGCACGCACGGCGGCGCGGGGGTCTGTCCATTGATTGCACAGTCCCAGGCGACCCCTACCTCCGCTACGCCTGCCCAACCACGCAGCCGCCGACCAGGCTGTCCGCGAGACCTTCGGCGACCTGGCCATTACCATCCTCCAGCACACCCGCCCCGCAGTCCGGAGGTGGCGCCGGACCACCCGCGGCCGTACCCGACACAACCGCACCCGGCGACCCACCGCCTCCCGACCGCCGACGACGACATCTTCGTCTTGGGCGCCATGGGCTACACCTCCGACCAGACCGTCGACCTCACCGGGCTGCCGTCCGGCACCGTCCGCGCCTTGCTCACCCCCCGGCCCACAGCCGCCGTACCCCAGCAGCGCCCCCCCCAGCCGCGGCTGTCAGGGTCCGCCTTCCTCGCCGTCGTCTTCGTCCTCGCCCGCGAGGGCATCGCGCTCGACGGGGTCAGCCTGCTGCGTCGCGTCACTTTCCAGGCCGATGAGCCGCAGGACGCGCTAACCCTCACGCGGTACATCGACATTCCCCTTGCGGAGACCCGACGCAACACCGCCTCCCTCGGCTCCTAGTGCCGCATCAAGCAAGGTTTGCCCTGTATGACGCGCCGGCTGGATGGTGATCCGGGCGGCGCGTTGTTCGTCATGCTGTCCAGGTAGCTGAGCGTGTGCGGGTCCGTGAGATCGACGATGACGAGGGGCGACGGCTGCTGCGGATCGTCCGGCGGGGGATTGGCTCGGTGGTGACCTGGCGGCGAGCCCAGATGGTCTTGCTGTCCGCGCAGGGCATGGACGTGGCCAAGATCGCCGAGGTGACGTTCACCAGCGCGGACCGGGTTCGCGACGTGATCTACAACTTCAACGCCGACGGTTTCGCATCGCTGTACCCGAAGTACAAGGGCGGCCGGCCGAGAACCTTCACCCTGCCTGAACGGCGTGAGATCAAGAAGATCGCCAAGTTCAGGCCGATCGAGCACGGCCTGCCATTCTCGACCTGGAGCCTGGTCAAGCTGGCCGACTTCCTGGTCGCGGAGGGGGTGGTCGACGACATCAGCCACGAGGGCCTGCGCATCCTGCTCCGCGAGGAGGGCGTCACCTTTCAACGCGTGAAGACGTGGAAGGCTTCGAAGGGATCCCGACTACGCGGTCAAGAAGGCCCGCGTCGAGCACCTCTACGCCATCGCCGACGGCGAGATCTTGCCCGAGCCGGGTGAACCCGAGGTCGTGTTCTGCCTCGACGAGTTCGGGCCGCTCAACCTGCAACCCCACCCCGGCCGCCAGTGGGCCGAACTCGGGGGCAGACACAAAGACCCGGATCGTGAACCAAGGCAGCGCCGCCGGGCGACCTATACCCGCCCGCATGGGGTGAGGCACCTGTTCGCCGCCTACGACCTGGGAAAAGACCAGCTCTACGGGCACATAAAGAAGACGAAGAACCGCTCGAAGTTCCTGGAGTTCTGCCGTTACCTGCGCTCGCTACATCCGACGGACATCCGCATCGCGATCGTCTGCGACAAGTGAGTCACACCTTGTCCGTCGACAACGGCACTCTCGTCCGTGAATTCGTCGAGGCGTTCAATGCCAAGGACGCCGACCGCCTCGCCCCTTTCCTCCACCCCGACGTCGTCTTCCACAACTACGGCGACAGCGAAGTCCACGGCCGTGACGCCTTGGTCCAGGTCTGGCGGGGTGTCTTCCAGGCCTTCGAGCAGGTCAGGTTCGAAACGGTCCGCCAGGCCGTGAACGGCGACATCGTCATTGCGGAGCAGGTCCACGGCCTGGCCCTGCCCGGTGGACACCTGGCTCCGACGCCAGGTCGGCATCGTCCGGAACCACGTCCTCGCCGGGCGGGCCTTCTCCTCGATCGAGGAAATGAACGCTGCTTTCACCGCCTGGGTTCCGTTGCGGAGGGCAAAGGTCCATGGGACCCACGGTGAGGTCATCGGACACCGGGCCGTGCGCGACCACACCGCTCTCCGCCCACTGCCGGCGACCCCCTACGTGGTCACGCAGCGGCACCTGCGGCATGTCGGAAAGGACTGCCTGGTCGCCTTCGACGCCAACCTCTACTCGGTTCCCGCCCGCAGGGTCCGCCCTCGCCAGCTGGTGGAGGTCAGGGCAACGAAGTCCCAGATCACACTCCACTCCACCGTCCCCGACGCGACCGGCCAGACGCTGCTTGCCGCCCATCCCAGAGCAGTCGGCCGAGGCGCCCGCATCGTGGACGAGAGCCACTGGGACGGTCTGCCCACGGGCGCCGGCCGCCGCGTCACCACCGGGATCGACCTGCCCGCCCCTCGCCGCGGCCGACCTGCCGGGGAGCCGAACGGGCCACTGCAGGCTCTGCTGAACCGAGCCGCCGCCGCGAACGTCGAGGTCGGCCGCCGTCCGCTGTCGGTCTATGACGAACTGACCGGCACTCGCCCCTTCACCACCAACGCACCAACGAGGGAGGTCCGTTGAGCGAGCTGACCAGCAACCGCATCCGCGCCACCGCCGCCAAGCTCGGCCTGCCGCACCTGGCCGAAGCCCTCAACCAGTACATTCAGCGGGCTGACGAGGCCAAGATGGGCTATATCGATCTGATCGACCTGGTGCTCGCCGAGGAACTCGCAGTCCGTGACGACCGCCGATTCCGCAACGGGCTGCGTCTGTCGAAGCTGCCGCACCACAAGACGCTCGAGGAATACGACTTCTCTTTCCAGCCCGAACTCGACCCGCGCAAGGTCAGAAACCTGGCCGCCCTCTCCTTCGTCGAGGACAAGGCCAATGTCGCCCTGCTCGGGCCGCCGGGCAAGACACACATTGCCGTCGCTCTCGCGGTCGCGGCCTGCCGGGCCGGCTACTCGATCTACTTCACCAGCCTCGATGACATGGTCCGCCACCTCAAGGCCGCCGAGGACCAGGGCCGGCTAATGAGCAAGCTCACCGGCTACCTCCGTCCCGCCGTTCTCGTGGTCGACGAAGTGGGCTACCAGCCGCTGGAACGAGCCGAAGCGAACCTGGTTTTCCAGGTCGTCTCCAAGCGCTACGAAAAGGGCTCCATCATCCTGACCTCGAACAAGACCTTCGGCGAGTGGGGCCAGGTCTTCGGCGACGAGGTCCTGGCCACCGCGATCCTCGACCGCCTCCTGCACCACTGCGAGGTCGTCCCGATCAACGGCAACAGCTACCGACTCAAGAACCGCCTGCAAGCCAACCAGCGAGACACCGACGTGGCCTGAGCCATGGTGCAGACAACTTCGTACTCGATGGTGCACTCAGACGAGTACGCGGACACCCGTGGTGGGATGTGTGGTTCCGCCCGTGGACACATGCCGCTCGGTTACGGCCAGTCGGGTCGGCCGCCGGTCCTGATGGTCGTGCCGGGGTACTCACGGAGTAATCACAGCCTCGATGCCGCTGTCCCGGTCGGCAAGTGACCTGATCGACGGTCATCGGCGCCTGCTGGCCGACAACTCGGCAGTGGCCTCCCGGACACTTGTCCGGTGCAACGAGCCGGGCGTTCGCAAGGGGAAGCTGAAGCGCGAGTCCCTAGCGTTCGCGGGCCTGCCTGCCGACAGGGTCCATCTCTGCCAGCCCTGCGGTCCGGAGGAGAAAGGCCTGGTCGAGCGGGGGAACGGATATCTGGAGACCAACTTCCAACCTGGCTCGGGCTGCAGCAGGCGAGGCGGAAGATGCGACAGCGCTTGTGGGCGGCCATTCGGCGTTCACCGGGATATGGGAGGCCCGCGTGCGCCCGGTTCAGTGGGCCTTGCCAAGAGGTGAGTTCTCGGTGGTGCGGGCGTCGGGGCGGCGTGGTGAAGGTGCCGCCGACGCCGATCCGGTCCCACGTGGTGAGCATGCCGTCCACCACCATGTGCTCCACGTCCGGCTCGCGCAAGGCCCGGGTCGCCCCGCACGCACGGTGGGCCAGGAGATCGGTGACCGCTCCCACGTAGGCGTGGGCGTTGCCACTGGTTCGGCAGCCGGCCTTGCAGCGGCGGTCACTCTCCCGGGTGGCGGTCAGCATCGTCACCCACTCAACCAGCGCACGAGTCAAGTCCCAGCCGGGAGGGCGTCGACAACGAGGTCTTTCGCCTGCAGAGTTGAGACGCCAAACATCTCGCTCAACCACCGAGGAGTCCAGGCCGTTCTGCACCGATCTCCGACCAGCCAGCCGTCACCCCGCGGTGGCCCCACTGAGAAGGCCCCTTGATCGTCTATGCCAGCAAGATTGGCACTCTGCTTCTATGTGCCTTGATCTTGGGTACATTAAATTTTTGATTGCTTTTCATGTGATGTTGCAGGCGTCTCACTGGTAGGTTCCGCTCCGTCATAGGTGCATTCGCAGGAGGATCTGGGCGCTTTGGTGCGTGCCCCTCGCCCATGAATGAGTGTCATTCTCCTCCCAGTGGGCGATGTTTTGGCATCTGCCTCACTGCCGGAGCCGCGGCCTGATGGCGTCTCCTTTATCCACTGTATCTCGGGCAGTACGGCTGATCCGAAGCGCGTGGTAATTGACCATACTGCCGTGATTGACAGACTCTCTTCCGGATGATGTCGGCTCGGATTATCAGCCGCGGGGACACCCCCGGACGCTCAGGATGACGACTCGTACGACGAAGGATGACCGTGACATTCGACGAATTTCTCATTCTGGCCTCCGATTCCGGGGTCACCTTCCTGCTCGACGGCGAGCGTCTCACGTTCAGGGCCCCGAAAGGGGCGATGACTGAGTCGTTGCGGGCGGCCGTTGCGGTGCACCGAGCGGAGTTGATCGCGCTGCTGCAAGCACAGGCCGAGAACGGCACGGTCCTGCCGATTGCCAGCGATGTGAGCGAGGCCGATCGCAGGCTGCTCTCCAGCGGGCAGCAGCGGCTGTGGCTGATCGACCAAATGAGCGGACCGAGCCCGCAGTACAACCTGCACTTCCGGCTGCGTTGGAGCGGCGCCTTGGACCGGGATGCTCTGTCCGGGAGCCTGCACGACCTGATCGCCCGGCATTCGTCCTTGCGGACCCGGTTCACCAGCACCGCGACCGGACCGGAAGCAGTAGTGGATCCGGTTCCGAACGATGTCGGACTTGAGTACGTGGACCTGCGCGGACTTGCAGCCGGGGCAGGCCCGGACGGCCTGGAACAAACCCTCGCAAGGATTTTGCACGATCACCAGCAGACCCCGTTTGACCTGGGGCAGGGGCCGCTGCTGCGGGTGGTGGTCATTACCCTCCTTGACGACGAGTACATCGTTTCGGTGACTCAGCACCACATCATCTCGGACGGCTGGTCGATCACGGTCTTCCTGGCCGAGCTGACCGACGGGTACCGGGCCCGGTCGGTCGCGCAGGACGCCACCGAAAGGGTGGCCCCTGCCCTGGAGTACGCCCACCATGTCCGCCACGAGAACCGGTCGCGGGACGAGCCGGTTCACCGTGACCGCCTGACCTGGTGGCGCAACCATCTGAGCGACGTGCCGGTCCTCGACCTGCCATTCGAACCGGACTTCGGATCCGACGCACCCTCCCCGCCGTACGCGGGCGGCGTGCACGCCTTCACCGTCCCGGCCGGGTTGACCGGCCGACTGAACGACTTGGCCGCCCGGAATGGTTGCACTTTGTATGCGGTTCTGCTCACGGCGTGGGCGATCGTGTTGCACCGGCTCAGCAGTCAGGAGCATTTCGTGGTCGGCACGGTGGCCAGTGGCCGCGACGAAATTGCCCTGCAGAAGGTGATCGGGTTCTTTGCCAATACGGTGGCCTTGCGCTGCGACCTGACCGGTGCTCCGAGTGTCACCGAGGCAATCGCCCGGATGCAGGCCGAGAGTGCTGCTGCGTCCCAGCACGAGATGCCGTTCGGGGATGTCGTGGCGGCCGTGGGCCCGTTCGCTACCGGACGCGGTAGCGGCCTCAACCCCTTGGTGCAGGCGGCGTTCGTCTTCGAGAACATACCGGTGCAGACCGTCCGCGGCCTCGGTGGGGACGCCACCGTCACCCTCGAGACCCGAATCGACGGCGCGGTCGAGGGCACGGCCAAGTTCGACCTTTCCCTGATCATGACCCGAACCGGGGCCAATCTGAGCGGCCTGCTGGAGTTCTCCACTGCCCGCCTCGGGACCGAGGCTGCGGCCCGGATCGGTGACTGCCTTCTCACACTGCTGGACAGCATGGTCACTGACCCGGACTCCCCGGTCGGGGCACTGCAGTTGCTGAATCAGGCACAGCTGACCCAGGTGACGACAGGCTTCAATGTGTCGGGGGTTGCGGGTGGGCCGGTGGTGCCGGTGACGTTGACGGAGTTGTTTGCGGTGCGGGTTGCTGCGGATCCGGATGCTGTTGCTGTGGTTGATGGGGGTTGTTCCCTGTCGTATGGGGAGTTGTATGTGCGGGCGAGTCGGTTGGCTCATGTGTTGCGTTCGGCTGGTGTGGGGCCGGATGTGTTGGTGGGGGTGTGTGCTGAGCGTGGTGTGGATTTGGTGGTTGCTGTTCTGGGGGTGTTGAAGGCTGGTGGTGCGTATGTGCCGTTGGATCCTTCGTATCCGGTGGAGCGGTTGGCGTTCATGCTGCAGGACAGTGCTCCGCGGGTGGTGGTGACGGCGGGGGTTGCTGCTCGTGAGGTGATGGACGGGTTGGGTGATGTGGGTCGTCCGGTGGTTGATCTGGCTGGTCTTGCTTCGGGTGTGGGGGTGTTCGCGGGTCTGCCGGAGGGTGGTCCGGTGGGTGTGGGGCTGCGTCCGGAGCATTTGGCGTATGTGATCTATACGTCGGGTTCGACGGGTGTTCCGAAGGGGGTGATGGTTGAGCATCGGCAGGTGACCAGGTTGTTCGCGGCGACGGATGCGTGGTTCGGGTTCGGTCCGGATGATGTGTGGGCTCTGGCGCATTCGTATGCGTTCGACTTCGCCGTGTGGGAGTTGTGGGGTGCGCTGCTGCATGGTGGGCGGTTGGTGGTGGTGCCGGCTGATGTGGTGCGCTCGCCTGAGGAGTTGTATGCGTTGGTGTGTTCTGAGGGTGTGACGGTGTTGAATCAGACGCCGTCCGCGTTCGGTCCGCTGATGCGAGCCCAGTCGGCCTCGGAGTTCGAGCACCGTCTCCGCTTTGTGATCTTCGGTGGTGAGGCGCTGGATGTGGGGATGCTGCGGCCGTGGTTTGCCCGGAATGCGGGTGCGGGCACGCGTCTGGTGAACATGTACGGGATCACTGAGACGACGGTGCATGTGACGTACCAGCCGGTGTCGGCGGCGGATGTCGAGTGCGGTGGTGCCAGTCTGATCGGGGTGCCGATTCCTGATCTTCGGGTGTATGTGCTGGATGCGTATGGTCGTCCGGCGCCGGTCGGGGTGACGGGGGAGTTGTATGTCGGTGGTGCTGGGGTGGCGCGGGGGTATTTGAACCGGCCGGAGCTTACGGCGGAGCGGTTCGTCGAGGATCCGTTTGTGGCGGGTGGTCGGTTGTACCGTTCGGGTGACCTGGGGCGGTGGCGGCCTGACGGGTCGCTTGAGTACCTGGGGCGTAGTGATTTCCAGGTGAAGATTCGTGGTTTCCGGATCGAGTTGGGTGAGATCGAGGCCCGGTTGCTGGAGCATGACGGGATCCGGGAAGCGGTGGTCCTGGCTCGGGAAGACACGCCGGGCGACCAGCGCCTCGTCGCCTACTACGTCCCCAACACCACTACCGTAACCGGCCTCGGGGTCCACTTGGGGACAGACGCCGGCACTGGTGTGGGCTTGGACGAGTTGTGGGCAGGGCTGGCGGTGACGCTTCCGGACTACATGATCCCGGCGGCCTTCGTCGCCCTGGACGCCCTCCCACTGACGCCGAACGGCAAGCTCGACCGGCTGGCTCTGCCCGCGCCGGACGGTGCGGCTTATACCTCGCGCCGGTACGAGGCGCCGTCCGGTGTACTTGAGACGATGCTGGCTGAGGTGTGGTCGCAGGTCCTGGGCGTGGACCGGGTGGGGCGGTTCGACAACTTCTTCGAGCTGGGTGGACATTCGCTGCTGGCGGTGTTGTTGGTGGAGCGGTTGCGTGAGCGCGGGGCTGTCGCCGATGTTCGGACCCTTTTCGGGAACCCCACGGTGCAGGCGCTGGCCGGTGCGATCGAGGGTGACAGTGGTGGTATGGCCGTGGTGGTGCCGCCGTCGCTGATCCCGGACAGGGCGACGATGATCACTCCGGAGATGCTGCCGCTGGTTTCTCTGTCGCAGGAACAGATCGACCGGGTGGCAGGTTCGGTGCCGGGTGGGATGTCAAACATTCAGGACATCTACCCCTTGGCGCCGTTGCAGGAGGGCATGCTCTTTCACCATCTGATGGGCGGCGAGGGGGACGCCTATCTGATCACAAGCATGACGGCCTTCCCTTCCGAGCAGAGACTGACCGCGTTCCTCAGCGCTCTTCAGCAGGTGGTAGACCGGCACGACGTTCTGCGGACCTCGATATTCTGGGCCGGTCTCCCTGCTCCGGTGCAGGTGGTCTGGCGTCAGGCCGAACTCCCTGTCGAGTACCTGGATCGGGACACCTCGGAAGAGAGCGTCGCCGGGCTGGACACGGCCGGATGGCTGCGGGCCCGGTTCGATCCCCGGCATTGCCGACTGGACCTGAGCCGGGCTCCGTTCCTGCAGGTAGGTGTGACCTTCGATGCTGAACAGCACCGGTGGCTCGCGATTGTGATGATGCACCACCTGGTAGGCGATCACAGCACGTTGCGTGTCATGCGACGCGAGGTGCAGGCCCATCTGGACGGTCAGGCGCACAGGTTGCCTGAACCGGTCCCCTACCGGGAAGTCGTGGCCCAGGCGCGGTTGGGAGTGTCCGAGACAGAGCACGAGGAGTTCTTCACCACACTGCTCGGGGACGTCGACGAGCCGACCGCTCCGTTCGACGTGCTGGAGGAACACAGCGATGGTTCAGGGCTGAAGGACGCCGCAGCGGTCCTTGACGCCGATGTGGCCTTGCGGCTGCGGCAGCAGGCCCGTCGGCTCGGCATCGGTACGGCCGGGTTGTTCCATCTGGCCTGGGCCCAGGTCCTGGCCCGGGTCACCGGTCGGGACGACGTGGTGTTCGGCACGGTGCTGTCAGGGCGGACTCAGGGGACAACTGGAGCCGAACGGGGGATGGGGCTGTTCATCAACACTCTGCCGGTTCGGATCACGCTCGACGGGCTGAGTGTGGAGGCTGCAGCCCGGCACGCCCACGGCATCCTCACGAGGTTGCTGCGGCACGAGCATGCTCCGCTGTCGCTGGCGTTGCGTTGCAGCGCAGTCGTTGCTCCGGCTCCCTTGTTCACCACTCTGCTCAACTACCGGCGCAGCCCACAGTCCCAGACCGCGCTCGAGGAAGCGACCGAGAGCTGGACGGATTCAGCGACTGGGCTGGAGACCGAGGCGGTAGGCGGTGACGCCGAGGGCGGTGCGACCTTCCCGATCACCGTGTCGGTCGACGACGACGGCATCGGGTTCCGGTTCCGGGCACAAGTCGACGACTCCCTCGACCCGGCCCGCGTCTGCGCTCTCATGGTCACCGCCCTAGAACGGTTGTCGGAGGCTCTGGTGCGGACACCGGACCGTCGGGCTGGGGCTCTCGACATACTTCCGGCCGCCGAACGGGCGCGTGTGGTGGACGAGTTCAACGCGACTGATCTTGATCTGCTCACTCCTCGCGGCCTGGAGGCGGGGGTGACGGTGCATGAACTCTTCGAGATGCAGGTTGCCCGGACACCGGACGCCGTCGCGGTCAGTGACGAGACCGGGACCTGGTCCTACGCGGACCTGAACGCACGGGCCGAGCGAATTGCCAGACGTCTGCGGGCGAGTGGCGCCCGGCCCGGCGTGGTGGTCGGCGTCTGTGCCGAGCGAGGAAAGGATCTGGCTGCCGGGCTGCTGGCTGTGCTGAAGTCGGGCGCGGCGTACCTGCCGTTGGACCCAGGCTTGCCTTCGGACCGGCTGCGGCACATGCTGAGCGATGCCGCTCCGATTGCAGTCCTGACCACTGGGGGGAACACGCACTCCCTGATGTGTGCGTTGGTCGGTGACGGGAGTGGCACCGGGGTGCCGGTGTACGAGCTCGGGGCGGATGCCCAGGCTGGAATGCCGACGGCCGAATCCGCCGGCGGGTTGCGTTGTTCCGATGGCGCGACCGGTTCGGATCTGGCATATGTGATGTACACGTCCGGCTCCACGGGAGTGCCCAAGGGCGTGATGGTCGAGCACCGGTCGGTTGTCAACCACCTGTTGTGGGCCCAGCATGAGCACCGCCTCGACGCCGACGATGTGGTTCTACAGAAGACACCGTTCGGCTTCGACATCTCAGTAGGGGAGTTCTTCTGGCCGCTCGCGGTCGGGGCCCGGCTGGTGATGGCCAGCCCCGGCGGCCATCAGGAGCCTGCCTATCTTGAAGAGGTGATCCAGCGTGAGCAGATCACCACACTGAACTTCGTGCCCTCGATGTTGGGGGTGTTCCTGGATCATCTTGAACGGCTCGGCTATCCGCATACCATGAACGCGATCGCCCCGGTCCGGGTTCTGGCCTGCGGTGAAGCACTTCCCGCGGCCGTGGTGCGGCGGTTCCATCAACTCCTGCCCAAAACCCAACTACACAACCTGTACGGCCCTACCGAGGCAACCGTCGAGGTGACCACATGGTTCTGTGCGCCCGGTGATATTCCAGGAACGGTCCCGATCGGGCGACCGGGAGCCAACACCCGTATGTACGTCCTGGATGCTGTTGGACGGCCCGCTCCCGTCGGAGCCGCCGGAGAGTTGTTCATTGGTGGTGTCCAGGTCGCCCGTGGGTATTTGAACCGACCTGAGCTCACGGCCGAGCGATTCGTCCCCGACCCTTTCACCAGTGGTGGGAACCGGCTCTACCGCACTGGTGACCTGGTCCGTTGGCGCTCTGATGGGTCGCTGGAGTTCTTGGGACGTAATGATTTCCAGGTGAAAATCCGTGGTTTCCGCATCGAGCTGGGCGAGATCGAGGCACGGCTGGCCGACCATCCCGGAGTCGGCGAGGTCGTGGTCCTCGCTCGGGAAGACGCCCCGGGCGACCAGCGCCTCGTCGCGTACTACGTTCCCACCCCCCAGGACGGAGCGTCGGACGACGGCACGGCGGCAGACCTCTCGGTGACCGACTTGCGGAACCATCTGCGCACCACACTGCCGGAATACATGATCCCGGCGGCCTTCGTTCGCCTGGACTCCCTGCCCCTGACGGTCAACGGGAAGGCCGACCGTGCGGCCCTGCCTGCCCCTACCGGTGATGCTGTCACGGCCTACGGTTACGAACCACCGGCGCTCGGTCTGGAGTCCGTCGTGGCCGAGGTCTGGTCGCAGAGCCTGGGAGTGGACCGGGTCGGACGATTCAACAATTTCTACGAGTTGGGCGGGCATTCGCTGCTAGCGGTGTCGTTGGTGGAGCGGCTGCGTGAACGGGGCGTGCACACCGATGTCCGGGCTTTGCTAGCCCATCCGACGGTGGCGGGTCTGGCCATGGTGGTGGACACAGGGAGCGGCCGGGACACGGGGTTGCTTCCTGCGAGTGGCATTCCCGCCGGGGCGAGCGCCATCACGCCGTCCATGGTGTCTTTGGTGTCGCTCTCCCAGGAGCAGATCGACCAAATCGTGGCCACCGTCCCCGGGGGTACCGCGAATGTACAGGATCTGTACCCGTTGACGCCGTTGCAGGAAGGACTGCTTTTTCATCACTTGCTTGGTCGTGACGGCACGAACGGCGGTGATGCCTATCTTGTCTCGGAATTGTTGTCGTTCCGGGAGCGGAAGCGACTCGACGAGTTCGTCGCGGCGCTTCAATCGGTGGTGGATCGGCATGACGTCTTGCGGACGTCGATGCGCTGGGAGGGTCTGCCCGTACCGGTTCAGGTGGTGCACCGAAATGCGGAGCTTCCGGTCGAGGAAATCGATCTGAGCGGTGTCCCGGCGGGCCGGCTGATCAGTGAGCTGCAGGTGCGTTTCGACTCACGTGTGTACCCACTCGATGTGACACGAGCGCCGTTGATGCGCGTCTGTGTGACCTTCGACCCGTCCGGGGAGCGTTGGCTGGCACTGATCGTGCTTCATCACCTTGTCGGTGACCACGGCGGACTGGCGGTGATGCGTGAGGAGGTCGGTGCGATATTGGCGGGTCACGGAGAAGACCTGCCACTTCCAGTGCCGTACCGGGAGTTTGTGGCACAGGCCGTGCTCGGGGTTTCGGCCGCCGAGCACGAGGAGTTTTTCACCGATCTACTGCGTGGGGTCGACCGGCCTACCGTTCCGTTCGGCTTGCTCGATGTCCACGGCAGCGACGACGTTCGCGAGGCTGTTGTGCATCTCGGCTCGGAGTCGGCTCTCAGTCTGCGCGAGTCGGCTCGTCGACTGGGCGCGAGCACTGCCAGTGTCTTCCATCTGGCCTGGGCCCAGGTTCTGGCCCGGTTGACCGGCCAGGACGACGTGGTGTTCGGGACCGTCCTGTTCGGCCGCGCGCACGGTGGGGCTGGTGCGGAGCGAGGACTGGGCCTGTTCATCAATACCTTGCCGGTGCGAGTCGAGGTCGGCTCGAGCGGGGCCGCCGACGCGGTGGCGCGGATGCACCGGTTGCTGATCGACCTGTTGACCCACGAGCATGCGTCGCTGGCCCTGGCTCAGCGGGCCAGTTCCGTTCCGCCGTCCGAGCCATTGTTCACCTCACTGCTGAACTACCGTCACGGCGCTAAACCGTCATCCGCACCGGGTGCCAGCCGCTCGCCCGAGCTCTCGGAGGATCCGTGGGACGGTGCGGAGCTGCTGAGTACTGCTGGGCGGACCAGCTATCCGCTGACTGTGTCGGTGGATGATCTGGGAGAGGACTTCGCTCTCACGGTCCAAATTGCCGGGCATGTCGTGGGTGCTGATCCCGCCAGGGTAGTGGCGATGCTGTGCACCGCGCTGGAGCGGCTGACCGACATGTTGATGCGGCCGACTCCGGCCACGGTCGCAGCCCTCGACGTGCTCCCTGCCGCCGAACATGACCTTCTGACCACGGTGTTCAATGTGTCGGGGGTTGCGGGTGGGCCGGTGGTGCCGGTGACGTTGACGGAGTTGTTTGCGGTGCGGGTTGCTGCGGATCCGGATGCTGTTGCTGTGGTTGATGGGGGTTGTTCCCTGTCGTATGGGGAGTTGTATGTGCGGGCGAGTCGGTTGGCTCATGTGTTGCGTTCGGCTGGTGTGGGGCCGGATGTGTTGGTGGGGGTGTGTGCTGAGCGTGGTGTGGATTTGGTGGTTGCTGTTCTGGGGGTGTTGAAGGCTGGTGGTGCGTATGTGCCGTTGGATCCTTCGTATCCGGTGGAGCGGTTGGCGTTCATGCTGCAGGACAGTGCTCCGCGGGTGGTGGTGACGGCGGGGGTTGCTGCTCGTGAGGTGATGGACGGGTTGGGTGATGTGGGTCGTCCGGTGGTTGATCTGGCTGGTCTTGCTTCGGGTGTTGGGGTGTTCGCGGGTCTGCCGGAGGGTGGTCCGGTGGGTGTGGGGCTGCGTCCGGAGCATTTGGCGTATGTGATCTATACGTCGGGTTCGACGGGTGTTCCGAAGGGGGTGATGGTTGAGCATCGGCAGGTGACCAGGTTGTTCGCGGCGACGGATGCGTGGTTCGGGTTCGGTCCGGATGATGTGTGGGCTCTGGCGCATTCGTATGCGTTCGACTTCGCCGTGTGGGAGTTGTGGGGTGCGCTGCTGCATGGTGGGCGGTTGGTGGTGGTGCCGGCTGATGTGGTGCGCTCGCCTGAGGAGTTGTATGCGTTGGTGTGTTCTGAGGGTGTGACGGTGTTGAATCAGACGCCGTCCGCGTTCGGTCCGCTGATGCGAGCCCAGTCGGCCTCGGAGTTCGAGCACCGTCTCCGCTTTGTGATCTTCGGTGGTGAGGCGCTGGATGTGGGGATGCTGCGGCCGTGGTTTGCCCGGAATGCGGGTGCGGGCACGCGTCTGGTGAACATGTACGGGATCACTGAGACGACGGTGCATGTGACGTACCAGCCGGTGTCGGCGGCGGATGTCGAGTGCGGTGGTGCCAGTCTGATCGGGGTGCCGATTCCTGATCTTCGGGTGTATGTGCTGGATGCGTATGGTCGTCCGGCGCCGGTCGGGGTGACGGGGGAGTTGTATGTCGGTGGTGCTGGGGTGGCGCGGGGGTATTTGAACCGGCCGGAGCTTACGGCGGAGCGGTTCGTCGAGGATCCGTTTGTGGCGGGTGGTCGGTTGTACCGTTCGGGTGACCTGGGGCGGTGGCGGCCTGACGGGTCGCTTGAGTACCTGGGGCGTAGTGATTTCCAGGTGAAGATTCGTGGTTTCCGGATCGAGTTGGGTGAGATCGAGGCCCGGTTGCTGGAGCATGACGGGATCCGGGAAGCGGTGGTCCTGGCTCGGGAAGACACGCCGGGCGACCAGCGCCTCGTCGCCTACTACGTCCCCAACACCACCACCGGAACGACGACCTCGCCGGGGATACCCCCGGCGCCGATCACGGCTGAGCAACTGCGGGCGCTCCTCAGCCGGAGTCTGCCCGATCACATGCTGCCAGCGGCCTTCGTCGCCCTGGACGCCCTCCCACTGACAGTGAACGGCAAGCTCGACCGGCTGGCTCTACCCGCTCCCGACGACGACGCCTACAACTCCCGCGAGTTCCAGGCCCCACGTGGTATTTTCGAGACCATCGTGGCCGATGTCTGGTCGCAGGTCCTGGGTGTGGACCAGGTCGGTCGGCACGACAACTTCTTCGAACTTGGTGGGCACTCTCTGCGCGCCATCACCGTGGTCGAGCGGTTGCGGGAACGCGGTCTGAACGCCGATGTCCGGACCGTTTTCGCCAGTCCCACCATCGAGGTCCTGGCCGCCGCGATCGAGGCAGGCACAGGCTCCGGTGCGGTCGTCATCCCCGCCAACCCGATCACTTCCGACACTACCGTGATCACCCCGGACCTTCTGCCGCTGGTGACCCTGACCCAGGAGCAGATCGACCACGTGGTGGCGGGCGTCCCGGGCGGGGTGGGCAACATACAGGACGTGTACCCGCTCGCGCCGCTGCAGGAGGCGATCCTCTTCCATCACCTGCTGGCCACCGAAGGTGACGCCTTCCTGGTTTCGGCGCTGATCGCCGTCGACTCCTCGGACCTGCGGCAACAGGTTATAGAGGCGATGCGGGTGGTGATCGGCCGGCACGACACCCTGCGCACCTCACTGGTCTGGGAAGGAGTACCCCAGCCGGTCCAGGTAGTGTGGCGGCACGCTCCACTGGTGGTGGAGGAGATCGACCTCGATGCCGAATCGGAACTGGACGCCGCCCAGCAGTTGCGTGCCCGGGTCGATCCGCGTCACTTCCGGCTCGATCTGGGCCAAGCCCCGCTGGTCCGGCTGTCGACCGCTTACGACCCGGGCACCGGACGCTGGCTGATACTGATTCTGCTGCACCTGATCACGGGCGACGGCACCGTCCTGAACCTGATACGTGACGAAGTCGCGCAGGTCCTGGTCGGTCGCCAGGGCACTCTGCCGATGATGCTGCCCTACCGTGAGGTCGTCGCCCAGACCGTCCTCGGCGTCTCCGCTCAGGAACACGAGCGGTTCTTCCGGCAACTGCTTGCCGGGGTGGAGGAACCCACGACCCCGTTCGGGCTGACGGACGTCTACGGCAACGGCGGTGGCATCAGCGAGATCCGCACCCGACTGGAGGCCGGTCTCTCCCAGGCGGTCCGGGATCAGGCCCGCCGCTTCGGTGTCTCCACTCCGAGCCTGTTCCACCAGGCCTGGGGCCAGGTGCTCGCCCAGGTCACCAGCCATACCGACGTCGTCTTCGGCACAGTCCTGTCCGGCCGGATGGTCGACGAGTCCGGTGTCGACCAAGGCGTACGTACCTTCATGAACACCCTGCCGGTCCGGATCACCATCGACGCTCGGCCGGTCGAGATCGGCATCCGCGAGACGCACCAGCTCCTGATCGACCTGATGAGGCACGAGCACGCCCCGCTCGCGCTGGCCCAGCGCAGTAGCGCCATCCCAGCCCCGACCCCGCTGTTCACGAGCCTGTTCAACTACCGGCGGCAGCGGGACTCCGCTGCGCCCCACCTGTCCGGCCTGGACGCCACTGCGCTTTCCGGCGTCGACTTCGTCGACATCGAGGACCGGAACAACTACCCGCTGACCGTGTCCGTCGACGACCTGGGCGGCGGGTTCACCCTGACTGTCCAGGTCGACGACACCGTCGACCCGGCCCGGATCGCCGAGCTGCTGCGGACAGCCCTCCATCAACTGGTGTCCGCGTTGGCTGACGAACCCTCCCGGCCGGTGAATAGGATCGACGTCCTGCCTGCCGCGGAGCGCGACACACTGCTCCACGAGTTCAACGCCACCGCCGTGCCCTTCGACGAGGACGCGACGGCCCATGAGCTGTTCGAGGCACAGGTGCGGGCAACCCCGGACGCGGTCGCGGTGGTGCATGGGGACACCGTCCTCACTTACGCCGAGCTGAACATCCGGGCCAACCGCATCGCGCACCGGCTACGCTCCCTCGGCGTCGTCCCGGACCGCCGGGTCGGGATCTGCGCCGGACGCAGCCCGGAGACGCTGATCGCGATGATGGCCGTACTCAAGGCCGGCGGAGCATACGTTCCCCTGGACCCGGCATACCCGGCCGAGCGGTTGCGGCACATGCTCACCGACAGCGAACCGGTCGCGGTCCTCGTCCATGGCCTGGCCGCCCGTGCCCGCCTACGTGAACTCGGTCCAGACGCCAGCATGCCCGTGATCGACCTGACAGAACCCTTCGAGGCAGGTACGGACGCGGTGAACGGCGCCGGGGAGGCATCCGGAGACGAGGGCGAACTCGACACCGACCCCGTGCCGTTCGGACTCACTTCCCGGCACCTGGCCTACGTGATGTACACCTCGGGCTCCACCGGGGTGCCCAAGGGCGTCATGATCGAGCACCGCGGCCTGGTCAACCTGATCGGCTGGACCCTGAACTCGTACAGTGAGCAGGCCCTTTCCCGGATGCTCTTCGCAACGTCGATCAGCTTCGACCTGTCCGTGTTCCAGTTGTTCCCGACTCTGTCCGCCGGCGGCTGTGTGGTGGTCGTCGAGGACGCCACCAGTCTGGTCACCGAGGAAGTCGACGTCTCCCTGATCAACACCGTGCCCTCGGCAATGGCCCTGCTGGTCGACTCCCGCGCCGTACCGCCGATGGTGCGCACCGTCGACCTGGGGGGTGAGGTGCTGCCGCGCGAGCTGGTCGAGCGGGTCTTCGCCGAGACCGCGATCGAGGAGGTCTACAACACCTACGGACCGACCGAGACGACCGTCAACGCGACCTGGACGCTGATGCGCCGCGAGGACGGCTTTGTCACCCATATCGGCCGTCCGATGGATAACACTCAGGTCTACATCCTCGACGAGCAGGGCCGGCCGGCCCCTATCGGCGTGCCCGGAGAGATGTTCATTGGCGGCGCAGGGGTGGCCCGCGGCTATCTGAACCGGCCCGAGCTGACGGCTGAGCGGTTCGTTCCCGACCCGTTCGCGCCCCGGCCCGCCGGTCGCCCCGAACCCCGGATGTACCGGACTGGCGACCGAGCCCGGTGGCAGCCCGACGGAACCGTTGAATTCCTCGGCCGCAACGATTTCCAGGTCAAGATCCGCGGGTTCCGGATCGAACTCGGTGAGATCGAGGCCCGCCTGCTCGAGCACGCCCTGGTCCGAGAAAGCGTCGTAGTGGCACGGGAGGACACCTCCGGCGACAAGCGGTTGGTCGCCTACTACGTGGCCGACGCCCACAGCGCCGACGGTCCGGCCGACGACGACGTCGAGATCTTGCGGGAACACGTGGCCGCGAAGCTCCCCGGACACATGGTCCCGGCCGCCTTCGTGCGCCTGGACGAATTCCCGCTGACCGTGAATGGGAAACTGGACCGCCGGGCCCTGCCGTCCCCGGATGGCAATGCCTACGTCACCCGCTGCTTCGAGGCCCCGGTGGGCGAGACCGAGACCGCGCTCGCGGAACTGTGGCATGGGATCCTGCCCGGCCCCGAAGGCGCGCAACCAGTCGGCCGGTACGACAACTTCTTCGAGCTCGGCGGACATTCGCTGCTGGCGGTTTCGCTGGTCGAGCGGATGCGCGAACGCGGCCTGGTCAGCGACGTGCGGACGCTCTTCGCCCAGCCCACCGTGGCCGCTCTAGCAGCGGCGATCGACGCCGGGTCCGAGGTCGATGCCGTCGCCATCCCGGCAAACCTGATCCCGCCCGGCGCCAGCCTGATCACCCCGGCCATGCTGCCGCTGGTCACGCTCTCGCCCGAGCAGATTGACCTCGTGGTCCGGTCCGTGCCCGGCGGCGCGCCCGCCGTTCAGGACATCTACCCACTCGGGCCGCTGCAGGAAGGGATCCTCTTCCATCACCTGCTCGGTGGCGAGGGAGACGCCTACCTCCTGTCCAGTCTGATGACGTTCGGGTCCCGCTCACTTGTGGACCGGTTCACGGCGGCACTGCAGGTGGTGATGGACCGGCACGACATCCTGCGTTCCGCGGTCGTCCACGACGGTCTGCCCGAGGCGGTCCAAGTGGTGCGGCGAAGCGTGGAACTCCCGGTGGAAGAAGTGATTCTGGACGCCGACCCGGGGCGGGACGCTTCCCAGCAGCTGCGAGACAGGTTCGATCCGCAGTACTACCGGCTGGACCTGCGCCAAGGGCCGCCGTTGCGGCTCGCGCTGGCCAAGGAACCGGTATCCGGGCGTTGGCTCGTTCTGGTCCTGCTGCACCACTTCGCCGGTGACCACAGCGCTCTGGACGTCATCCGCCAGGAGGTGGAAGCCATCCTCAGGGGGCACGAGGCAGACCTCCAGGAGCCGGTGCCCTACCGGAACGTCGTCGCCCAGGCCCGGCTCGGTGTCTCCGCGGCCGAGCACGAGGAGTTCTTCAGCGGCCTGCTGGGCGATGTGGACGAGCCGACCGCCCCGTTCGGCCTCATCGACATCCACGGCACCGGCGGCAACATCGACCAGGCTGTGCGCCGGCTCGGCCCCGGCACCGCCCGGCAGGTACGGGAGGTGGCCCGACGGTTCGGTGTGACGCCGGCCAGCCTGTTCCACCTGGCCTGGGCCCAGGTCCTGGCCCGCACCACTGGCCGGGACGATGTCGTCTTCGGCACCGTCCTGTTCGGGCGGACCCAGGGCGCGGCCGGAGCCGAACGGGGAGTGGGCCTGTTCGTCAACACCCTGCCGGTCCGGTTCACGCTCGGCACGACCTCGGTCGGATCGGGGGTCGGGCAGATGCACGAGGGGCTCCGGGATCTCCTGCGCCATGAGCACGCGTCACTGGCATTGGCTCAGCGGTGCAGCGCCGTGCCGGTGTCGAGCCCGCTGTTCACCAGCCTGCTCAACTACCGGCACCAAAGCCGGTCCGCCTGGGCCGAGTCGGACTCGGGAGTCTGGGCGGATGTCGAACTGCTCGGGGGAGAGGACCGGACTAACTATCCGGTGGCGATGTCGGTCGACGACGCCGGCGAGCAGGGCTTTCGCCTCACCGCCCAGATTCCCCGGAGCGCGGCCGATTCTGTCGATCCGGCCGCCGTGTGCGCCATGCTGGAGACGGCCTTGAGCGGGCTGGTTCAGGCCCTGGGCGAGGATCCGCAGCAGCTGGTTGCCGACATTGAGGTATTGACCCGGGCCGAACGGGACATGCTCATCTATGGACACAACTCTGGCGCGACCGTCGGTCCGGCTCGCACCTTGACCGGGGTGTTCGCCGCGCAGGTCGCCGCCACCCCGGCCGCCGTGGCTGTCGTGCACGCAGGGCGACAACTGACCTACGCCGAGCTGGATGCGCGGGCGAACCGGGTTGCTCATGGGTTGCGTTCGGCCGGGGTGGGTCCGGATGTGCTGGTGGCGGTGTGTGCCGAGCGTGGTCTGGATCTGGTGGTAGCTCTTCTCGGGGTGCTGAAGGCCGGGGGCGCGTACGTGCCGTTGGACCCGGGCTACCCGTTGGACCGGTTGGCGTACATGCTCACCGACAGTTCTCCCCGAGTCGTGGTGACGGCGGGGGCGACCGCTCGTGCGGTGGTGGACGCGCTCGGCAGCGGGAGCCGGCCGGTGCTCGACCTGGATGAACTCGACTCCGGCCGCGGGGTATTTGCTGGTCTGCCGGAATCCGCTCCGCTGGGGGTGGGATTGCGTCCGGATCATCTGGCCTACGTGATTTACACGTCGGGGTCGACCGGAGTGCCGAAGGGGGTGATGGTCGAGCACGCCTCTATCGCGAACCAGGCACTGTGCTTGAGCGCGGCAACGGGTGCGAATACAAGCGATGTCGTACTCGCACGCACGTCGGTGAGTTTCGACGCGGCTGGGAATGAGATATGGATGCCGCTGGCAAGCGGTGCCGCGATATCCATGGCTTCCGTCGAGGAGGCCCAGGATCTCGAGCGGTTGGGGGCCCACATCGCGGACCGTGGTGTGACGATCGCGCTGCTCGTTACTTCCATCCTTGCCGCGCTTCCGACGACTGAGCGGCCGGGCGGACTCCGCCTTGTTCTCTCAGGAGGCGAGGCTCTGCCCGCGACTCTGGCATCCCGCATCGCCAAGGCGTGGGATGTTCCGTTGATCAATCTCTACGGTCCGACCGAAGTGACGATCCATGGCACCTGTGGACACTGGGATGCCCGGAGCGAGGGTGATTCAACGGTGCCGATCGGGCATCCCGTATGGAACACCCGCGCATTCGTGCTCGACGCCACGCTGCGGCCGGTTCCAGTTGGTGTGGCGGGTGAGCTGTACCTGTCGGGTATCCAGGTCGGCCGGGGTTATCTGGGCCGGCCCGGTCTGACGGCGGAGCGCTTCGTTGCGAACCCCTTCAGCAGCAACGGCGAGCGGATGTACCGCACCGGCGACCTCGTCCGCTGGCATACGGACGGGCAACTGGAGTACCTGGGCCGCACCGACGACCAGGTCAAAATCCGAGGCTTCCGCATCGAGCCGGCCGAGATTCAAGCCGCCGTTGCCGCCTATCCGGCGGTGGCACAGGCTGCTGTGATCGTCCGAGAGGACACGCCCGGAGACAAGCGGCTCGTCGTCTACCTCATCCCCGACGCTGGCGCCATCGTGGACACTGAGGCCCTGCGCACATACCTGTCCCAGACACTGCCGCCCTATATGCTCCCCTCCGCGATCGTGGTTCTCGACGGTCTTCCGCTGACGGCGAATGAAAAGCTCGATCGGCGTGCGCTGCCGGCGCCGGAGTACACCACCCATGGATACGAAGCGCCGGACGGTCCGGTGGAGACCGCTCTGGCTCAGGTCTGGGCTGAGGTCCTGGGACTCAAGCGGGTCGGCCGCCACGACAGCTTCTTCGAACTGGGCGGGCACTCGCTGCTTGCCATGCGCGCTCTGGCCTTGGGGGAGCAGGCCGGGATGACCGTCTCGCTCACCGAACTGTTCGCCCGGCCCACCGTCGCCGCCCTGGCTTCGCGGATGGCCTCTGCTAAGACCGGTTCGTTCCCCTCTCCCGCCACCGACCCGGAAGCTGGGAATGCAGGCGCACCGTTGGACAGCGGCACACGCGAGCATGCGGCCGGGGACGCCGCGGTCGCTCTCCGGACCGGCCGCAGTGGTCCGCCGTTGTTCCTAACCCACGACGGCTTCGGTCATTTGTTCTACGGTCGGGCACTGCTGCCCTACCTGGACGACGTGACGCCCGTCTACGCCCTGCCGATCGATCCCCGCGGACCGTCGGGACCTCGGACCGTTTCGGGAATGGCCGCCCGGATGATCCGGATGATCCGCCGGGTGCAGCCGTCCGGGCCGTACCGGCTGGCTGGCTACTCTTTCGGAGGCACGCTCGCCCACGAGATCGCCACCCAGCTGCTCGGAGACGACGAAACGGTGGAGTTTCTCGGGCTGTTCGACACCTACGTCCGCGTGGACGCAGCGGCCGAGGATGTCACCGTGGAAGACCTTCTGCGCCGGGAGATCCTGCGCACGGCGGAAGCACAAGGGCCGGACGATCAGGCCGGGCTGCTCGCGGTCTCCGATTTCGCGGCGCTGGTGGAGATCGCGAAGGAACAGCAACTACTCTCGCCGGAACTGACCATGGCCGACGCCCAGGTGATGGTGGAGACACTTAGACTGTCCGAGTCGGCAACAGCGGAGCACGTGGTGCAGGCCAACGGCATCCGGGTACATCTGTTCACTGCCGCCGACGACCGGTCTACCCCGAACGGTGAGGCTGGCGAGCACCGTGGCTGGGCTGCCGTCCTCCCGGCCGCCGAACTCCAGGTGATCCCGGTCGCGGGCACGCACTGGACGATGTTCGAGACTTCCAACGTCAAGTCTGTCGGGGAAGAACTCGCGGCCGCACTGCGAGAGGCACGGAACCGGACGCCTGCGAACCAATTGCTTACCGGCGCCGAATTCACTCCGCTCGTCACCCTGCAGCAGGGCAGATCTCGGCAGGCGACTCCACTGTTCGCAGTCCCAGGAGCCGGGGCCGGCGTCGTCGGTTTCACCGATCTGTGTGACGCTCTTGGCCGCGACCAGCCTGTCCATGGGCTACAGGCCCGCGGACTGGACGGTCTGCTGCTTCCGCACACCAGTATTAGGGCCGCCGTCGACAGTAACCTCGAAGCGCTGGAACGGATCCATCCGTCCGGGCCGGTGCATCTGTTGGGCCATTCGTTCGGCGGCTGGATCGCCTTCGAGATGGCCGGACGACTGCGGGAGACCGGGCGGGCGGTGGCGTCGTTGACCCTGCTCGACAGTGACCCGCCGGACTCACGGGGAGCGGAGCCGAAGGAGTACGGCCACAGCGATGTGTTGGCCAACTGGGTCAGGATCTTCGAGATGACCGTGGAGCAGCCGCTCGGCATCACGTCCGCGCAGCTCGCCGCGGAGCCGGACCCTGCCACGAGACTGACCCTAATTCATGAGCGGTTGGTCCACTTCGGTCTGCTCCCGACCCGGACTACCCCGGACGTACTCCGCGGTCCGCTCACGGTGTTCGCGTCCGCGCTGCGCACTCCCTATACGCCACAGGCGCCTTATCCGGGTCCCGTCAGCCTGGGCCAGGCCGACGACTCGGGGGCCGACGACGCCACGAATCGCCGGTTCAAGGACGCCACTGCCGACGGGTGGCGCCAATGGGCCCCGGAACTGTCGGTGTTCGACCTACCGGGAACCCACATGACGATTCTCAAGCCACCAAACGCCACAGTCCTGGGAACCCGTCTCCTCACGGCATTCGCTTCACGCTGAGGCGACCGGGCCTGATCACCCAACGAATTCACCTGCGACGAAAGGACCATCACGATGCGTCGGTGGCATGGGTGGATCCGTCCCTGAACTGCGTATTCACACAATAGTCAACATATTCGACAAGATTTCGGCATTCCGAGGCAGCCGGAATTCAGTCGGAGGTGCTGCTCGAGGGTTACCACCCCGCGTCGCTCCGCCGGTCGATCACGAGGAGAATATTCCGTATGGGCGTCAAATCGCCGCCATCCTGTCCGAGTTTCGCAACGCTGGTAGAAGCGGTGCGCTGGTGGAGTCAGAACGAACCGGACCGGCCGTCGTTCGTCTTCCTGCCCGACGGCCTGAGCGAGTCGGCGCGACTCAGTTACGCCCAGCTCGACCGTGAGGCACGCAAAGTCGCTGCCCGGCTCAGCACCTCGGCCCACCCCGGTGACCGGGCCCTGCTGTGCTTTGCACCGGGACCGGACTTCGTTGTCGGATTCCTAGGGTGTTTGTACGCCGGTGTGATCGCGGTCCCAGTCAACCCGCCACAGAGCTCCCGCCACCTCGGTCGGCTGGCCGGCATCGCCGACGACTGCGGCGCGGCGGTAGTCCTGGGCGACGCGACGACCCTGGCCACGCTGTGGGCGGACTCGTCGGAGCAGGAACCGGCGCTGCCGCGTCTGCCGGTGTTCATGGTGGACACAACGGGTCTTGGCGACCCTGATGTCGACTGGCAACCGGGGCCGATCGTTCCGTCCGACATTGCGTTCCTGCAGTACACCTCGGGATCCACGGCTGCCCCGAAGGGTGTGATGGTGGCGCACGACAACCTCGCCGCCAACGTACGCATGCTCAGTGTCACCTTCGGCATGCACACGGACTCGGTCGTTGTGAGCTGGCTGCCGACTCACCACGACATGGGGCTGATCGGCAGTACGCTGATGCCGATCTGGTACGGACATCTCACCGTACAGATGCCGCCGATGGTCTTCCTACGAGACCCGATACGCTGGCTGCGAGTCGTCTCTCAGTACCGGGCCACCCTCACCCTCGCACCGAACTTCGCTTACGAGATCGTCGCCCGAACTGCGACGCCGGAGCGGATCGCCGGACTCGACCTCACCTGCCTGGAAGGGGCTGGGAACGGGGCGGAGCCGATCCGGACCAGCACGCTGGACCTGTTCAGTCGGAGTCTCGAGCCAACCGGGTTCCGTCGCTCCTCGTTCTTTACCTGCTACGGCCTGGCCGAGGCCACCCTTATCGTCTCCGGCCGTCGCCTCATTGGCCCTGACCAGCACGACGCCGTCATGTTGGACCGCGATGGTCTGCAGGCAGGCAAGGTGATCCTGGCCGATTCTGACCCGCGCGCCCTACCCGTGGTCAGCTGCGGTCTGCCACGGTGGCCGCAGACCGTCGCGATCGTCGAGCCGGAGACCGGGCGGGAGTGCTCGCCGGACGAGATCGGCGAGATATGGCTGTCCGGTCCGCACGTCGCCCGTGGCTACTGGAACAGTCCGCAAGCCACGGCCGAGTCGTTCGGCGCGACGCTCCCCGGTTACAAGGGCACCTTCCTACGTACCGGTGACCTAGGCTTCGTTTACCAGGGCGACCTGTTCGTCAGCGGTCGGCAGAAGGACCTGGTGATCATCTTCGGTCGCAAACACTACCCGCAGGACATCGAGACCACTGTCGCCAGGCACCGGCAAGTCAGGCCGAGCGGATGCGTGGCGTTCTCACTCGAGCGCGGTAACTCGGAGGGTGTGGGCATCGTGGCCGAGATCGTCGGCCGCCATCAGCGCGACGACCTCGTCCCTCTGGCCGAGGCGATCGCCCAGGACGTCCGGCGCGAGCACGACGTCAGTGCCTTCCAAGTCGTTCTGGTCAGACCTGGCTCGCTGCCGAAGACGTCAAGCGGGAAGGTTCGCCGCCGCTACACCCGGGACCTCCTGCTCCAGGGCGAGCTGGCTGAGATCCTCCGCTGGCCGGCCCGTTCTCGGGCCAGTGACGAGTCGGCCGTACACGAGGGGTCGGCCTATTCTGCCGACGGCCAGCGGCTGCCCCTGGCCGTGCCCGGGCCGGCCCGTCTACCGCGCACGGTGGACGACGTCCTGGAATTCGTCCGGTCCGAAGTCGCAGCAGTCATGGAACTTGACGTGTCCGCCGTGGAGACGGCTACTCCGATGGGAAACATCGGACTTGACTCGCTCGGCATGACTCTGCTACGCACCAGACTCTTTGAGATCACCGGAGTCACCCTGGCGATCGAATCGCTGCGGGACCAGACCCCTCATGACGTAGCCCAGAATATTTTTCGTACAACGATGGCGCGGGCCATCAGCCGTAGTGTCAGCCCGGAACCCCAGGACGATGGCTCGTACGACCAAGGGGCACTCTGATGTGTGGATCACGTCGTGACTCGGGCTGGTCCCCATACTGCTACCAGTCTGGGGGCGTCGCGACGCCCGCAGCTCGAGGCCAGTGGCCACGACGAAGGAGGCGTACCAGTGGCCGAGGCTGTCCCGGTTCGTTGTTGTACGGACGTGGGGTGGTCGGGCAGGTCGCGGGACCACACCACCGTCAGGGCGAGGCCGCCCGCGAGGTGCCAGCGCCTGTCCCTGAGCCGGAAACCCCGGGTGGTTAGCTCAGCGTCAAGTCGGCCTTGACGCGGGGCATCCCGGCGCCGCTGCCGCATGGGCAGCGGCGCCGGGATGTCCTTCTCACCCCGTTGCGTGAGGGGGGCCTGGCCGCTGCTGTTCTCGGTCAGGCCGCCTGGCCGTCGCTGCTGAAGGACTCCTGCCGCAACTTCACTCGGTTCCGGGAAATCCTGAGTTCGTAGACGGGGCGAATAGGTATCGGTCCATCATGAGTGCGGCCTCGGCGAGGATCTCGGGGTCGCCTTGAGCGCTCTCGCGGAAGGCAATGTCGAGCAGGTTGCCCCCGACTTCCACGGCTAGTCGAGCGCGTCGCCGGAATAGCTCGGTGTCCGGCATCGCGTAGCCCCGGACGAGTGCCTTGTGGACCCGCTCGGCAATGTCCCGGTCCGTTTGCTGACCGGCCGCACGCAGCGTGGCAATACGTGGTCCGTGGTACCAGACGCGGCGATAGCCTGGCTCCTTGCGGAACCGGTCCGCGTAGGCGGCGAGCAGCTTCTGCAGCAACTCCAGCGAGCTCTGGGGCAAGGTCTCTTCGGTGATCCGCTCGGCAGTCTGCACGTCCATCTGGAACCAGCGGTGAACCAGGGAGGCGACGATTGCTTCCTTGTCGGCGAAGTACCGGTAGAGCACACCGACCGATACTCCCGCTTCGGCGGCGATCAGCTTGGTACCCAGTTCGTCGTAGTGAGTCGTCTCCAGCAATGTGGCCGTCGCCTCAAGGATGCGGACCACCTTCTCCCGGCTGCGCTGCTGCTGTGGTTTGCGGACCTGCTCACTCATCTGACCCCCTTGACACCTTCCAAAACCAGAACCAGAGTCCAGTTCATGCTATTCGACAGGGAGATACCCCGCACACGGCTCGGGTCTAGATTCAACCGGGTTTGGGCCTCGGTCACCGTGTCCAGCCTCGGTGACGGCATGAAATTCGTCGCTCTGCCGCTCCTCGCGGCACAACTGACCTCCGATCCACGGCAGATCGCGATGGTGTCCCTGGCGGAGCAACTACCCTGGCTGCTCCTCGGACTGCCCTCTGGTGTTCTGGCGGACCGCTTCGATCGCCGCCGCATCCTGTGGCTCGTCGACGCGGCCCGGGCCTTGCTTGTCGGAATGCTTGCCGTGGCGGTGGCCGCCGGCATCGTGGCGATTCCGCTCCTGACGCTCGTCGCCTTCCTGCTCGGCTGTGGGCAGACGCTCTACAGTGGCGCCTGGGCCGGCATGGTCCCTGCACTGGTTGCGCCCGGCGCACTCACACGGGCCAACGCCCGTCTGCAGGCCAGCTCCCTGATCATCGACACCCTGGCGGGAACGCCGCTGGGCGCGGTGCTGTTCGGCATCGCCGCCGCGCTCCCCTTCATCGTCGACTCGCTGTCCTTCGCCACCGCTGCAGTACTGGTATTCATCCTCCGCGGGAACTTCGAGCCCCGATCCCAAGCTGCATCAAAGATGTGGACGACCCTGCGCCGTGACACGACCGAGGGCATCCGCTGGCTCTGGCGGCAGCATCTGCTGCGCCGTCTCTGCCTGACATCCGGGATCACTAACCTCGTCAGCGGGGGTCTGATCGCCATCCTGGTGCTCTACGCCCGGCAAACCCTTGGGCTGAGCAACCTGGGCTTCGCTCTATTGGTCGCCTCCTTCGCGCTCGGCGGGGTTGCCGGGGCAACGTCTACCCCGCGCCTCACCGCACACTTCGGCGCTCCGCGGCTCCTCAAACTGACCACCGCGGGAACTGCCATCGCGGCCGCAATCGCAGGCACGGCGACCTCAGGCCCTATAGCTGGCATGGGTATCGCCGCGTACGGAACAGCGAATCTGGCATGGAACGTCACCGCGGTATCACTGCGCCAGTCACTCGTGCCTGCCGAACTACTTGGCCGCGTCGCAATGGCTTACCAAATGGTCATCGGCAGCGGCACCGCACTGGGTGCTGTGGCAGCGGGTTTTACGGCCCATGCGTTCGGACTGCGCGCCCCCTTCTACGCAGGGGCCGTCCTCCTGTTCGCCGCCAGCTTGATCAGCACACGATCGAGCGAGAAGACCGGACTGCCTTTCCCCAGCGGGACGGCCGTCACTTCGGGCGCAGGCCACACGACCCGATCTTCATGAGCGGGCGACGCGGAGACCCGGCAGAGCGGCCACACGAAGGCTCCGCCTCGAGTGGCCACAGGCGACCGCGTGATCGCCGATGAAGTAGCCGCAGTCATCTGTGCGTGACGGCCTCCCGCAGGTCGTGCTCCCGCTCCGCCAGCAGGGCGGCGGCCAGTGGCGGTCCTGTCGCCGAAGCAGCGGAACCCGGTACCTTTACCGGCCCACGCGGCCGCCGCCACCTGGTCGGTGGTGACGCTGTCCATCCTGTTTTCGGCGAACAGTCCGGCCGGCGCTTCGAGGATCGTGGCGCGGTTAGGCGCGGCGTCCGCCCGTTTCCCGCAGCGGCCAAGGCTGCTCCGGGGCGCCGGCCACGTGCCCACGCGCGGCGGGGTCGAAGTGCCGCCACACCCTGGAGACATGTGGGTTGAACCCCTGCGAGGGTGGCGCCGAGTAGACGCCCAGCCTCGTCGCACCAGGATCGACTGGGCCGGCCAGGTCAAGCGATTACTGACCGAGGACTACCCCGACGCCGAGACCGTGGTGCT